>JAHEXU010000032.1 GCA_023251975.1 bacterium
CGCCGGGTGATCATCGCTGAGCAATATCACCCGGAACGGGTTCAGACCCCCACATCGGCGGAAATACTGCAGGTCCAGGAGGCATGGGCGGTGGCCGGGTTGTGAAGTGCGAAACCCGAGGTGGTTTCAAGCGGTTTCAGACCGCGCAGGGGCTGCGGCCGCCGCAGCGTTGATCTCGCTGAAGCGCTGCGGCTCAGGGGCGCCGATCGCCGCCAGCAGCTCGCGCTGACGGGCGCCGAGCGCGCTTGTCTGGGTGAATTCGCCCTCGCCGGAGCGAAAACCGTCCGAGCCGGATCTGGCCGAGCTCGGAGCGAATCGCCCGCCAGCTCTCGCCTGAGCGCGTCTCGGCGATCCGGATCAGTAGCAGCGCCAAGAAGCAGATCAGCAGGTGGGCGCGGATGCGATCGTCGAGGCGGTGGTAGGCGGGCCGCAAGGACAGCGTCCCTTTGAGATCGTGAAAGCCTCGCTCGGCATCGAGCAGTCCCTTGTAGCCGAGGGCGAACTCGTCCGAGGAGAGGCTCGAATCCGAGGTCTGAAGCAGGAACTCGCCGTCGAGGTGCTGCTCGGCGCGGACCCTGGCGCGGTCGATCGCCAGTCGGCCGCGCTTTGACTGGCGCAGGTAGCGCCCGAGGCTGGGGTGATCTCGCAGCGCGCACCCGCCGCGCAGGTGCTCGGTGCCCGGCGGCGGTTCGATCTTCGTGCTTACCGGCCGACCATATGCTTTACAATATGATCATAGCCCGTCGTGAAGTCCTCGTGCAGCTCGATGTCGGGCTCGTGGCCGAACTTGACGCCCTCGCCTCGAGGTTGGCGACCAATCGGTCCGAGCTGTTGCGTCGCGGTGCCAGAGCGGTGCTCGCGGCGGCCCGCGAGTCGGATGCCGATCGCGCCATGGTTGATGCCTACCGGCGCGTCCCACAGGATCCGGCAGTGGTCGAGTCGGTACGGCGTCTCGGCGCAAAGGCTTCACCGGATTGGTAGAGCGGGACGCGATCTTTTGGGCGGACCTCGGCCCGCCAGCGGGGCGGCGCCCTGTCTGCGTGCTCGCTCGCACCCCCGCAGCCGAGGTGCTCAGCGCGGTCACCTGCGCCGCCGTGACACGGACGATCAGGGGCATCGCCTCCGAGGTTGAGATCGGTCCGGACCAGGGCCTCCCCGCAGCCTGCGCGATCAACTGTGACAGCCTGTTCAGCGTTCCGATCGAGCTGCTCGATCCGCGGCCGGTCGGCGTTCTCGGGTTCGATCGGCGAATCGCCCTCGATCAAGCGCTGCGGTGCGCGCTCGACATCCGCTACTGACTTGATAAGTCGCCTCGCGCCGGGGGTCTGGGGTGCGGCAATAACTCGATCTGATTCGTCCCGTGGGTACCGAAGCCGGATCGAGATTCCCTGCTGCGAGCGCTTGCAGAGCGCGGATCTCCCCCGCTGCCGGGCTCGCCATCGGTCGATCGGAAGCGGAATCCGTGTTGTATACTCCGATCGGATACCGGGGGGAGTGGACGATCAGATGACGGCGAGGGAGGCGAGTTCCGAGGTTCGCCTTGGCACGGTCATCCGCACCTGCCTCCTCGCCTTGGCGCTCGCGCTCCTTTTCGCCCCCGCGGCAATCGCGGCCTCAACCTTCGATGTCACCCGCTTCGATGACCCCGCACCGAACGGTTGCGCGGTCGGCGACTGCTCGCTGCGCGAGGCCGCCATCGCCGCCAACGCGGACGCCGACCCCTCGACCATCAACTTGCCATCAGGCGACTACATGTTGACCCGCGCCGGCACTGGGGACGATGGCGACCTCGACCTGACGAAGCGGACGGATCTGTTCGCACCGGCTTTGACCGGGGCGACGGTAAACGCAAACGGCGTCGTCACCGGTGACCGCGCCTTCGAGGTCTCGGCGTATGTCGTGATGGCCAACCTCACCGTCACAGGCGGCTCGGCATCGGCCGACGGGGACGGGGTTCGCCGCGGGGGCGGGATCCGCGTCAACGCTGGCGCCACCCTGATTTTCAGCGGCGACAGGGTCACCAACAGCTACGCAAACGGCACCGCCGGGGCGGGCGGGGGCATCTACGTCGCCGGCTTGCTCAACTCCTCGAATGCCCTGATTACCGATAACCGCGCCGACGATGGTTTCGGCGGCGGCGTCTACGTCGCGGCTGGCGGCAGCGCCCGGGTCGACTTCACCGTGATTCGGGCCAACGGGGCCGACTTTGGTGGCGGCACCGCGGGCGAGGGCACGCTGACGCTGACGCACTCGCGATTGCGCGCGAACTCCGCCCTGGACGGCGGCGGCGCCTACGTCTTCGGCGCGAACGAGGTTCGGATCGACAACTCGGCCATCAACGGCAACACCGCGACCCTCAAGGGTGGGGCGATTCGCGTTCGCGACGGTAGCGTCCGGATCACGAGTTCGACGATCACCCAGAACGCCGCGCCCGACGCCGGTGGCATCTCCGCCTACGACGACGGGGGCGGTAGCCCCGCCAGCGTCGTGCTCGGCAACTCCATCCTCGCGACCAACGTCGACAGCGACCACGCCGACGGCGGCATCCACCCCGACTGCGCCGACGAGAACGGTGCCCCCGGCGGCGGCCTATTCATCACCGAGGGCTACAACATCCTCGGCAACAAGGTGGGCTGCGACTTCTTCAGTCCGGTGACGGGCGATCAGTTCGGCACCTCGGTCGCCGCCGTCGACCCGCTGCTCGACACGCCGCTGTTCAACGGCGGTCCGATCATCGACCTCTTGACCCAGCAGCCGCTCGCCAACAGCCCCGCGATCGATCGCGCAAACCCCGCTGGATTCAGCTCCGATCTGCACTCCCACTACTGCCAGGGCGCCGATTCACGCGGTCTCCGCCGCGAACTCGGCGGCCGTTGCGACATCGGCGCTGTCGAGCGGGTCCTGTGCGCAGGCAGGGTCGTCAACCGAATCGCCGAACTCGTACCCGGAGCGCCTGGGTCGCTCGTGGCCGCGAGCGGCAGCAACGGCGACGATGGGATCCTCAACCAGTTCGCGAACGCCTCGGAGCTGAGCGGCGGCGACGGGAACGACTCGCTGTGCGGGGGCGACACCAGCGACAGATTGCAGGGTGAGGACGGTGATGACACGCTGCTCGCCAGGGAAGGTTTCGACACCGTCTTGGGCGCTGCCGGCAACGACAGGCTGAGCGGCGGCGGCTCCGAGGACACCCTGAACGGCGGGCCGGGCAACGATAGGCTCGTCGGTGGCGAGTCCGACGACACCCTGATCGGCGGCCCCGGCCGCGATGTCTGCGTCGGCGGTCCCGGCACCGACACCGCCCGCGGCTGCGAGGTCAAGCGCAGCATCCCTTGATTTGAGGGGCCGAGGTCGATTGGGGTGCGATCGCCTTCGGGATCGGCTGAGCCGCGCTGGCGCTTCGGAGGCGCGAAAGGCAAGGCTCCGACACAACCTCGGTACGCGGTTCCTCTGCTCACCGGGCCGTGGCCCCCGTCTTGGGACCGCGTCGCTCGGGCTCGACGCAGGCGCCCGCCCGCTGACATGCAGTGGCCTCGCGCACTCTCGTCTCGAGCCGGCCATTGAGGGTGGCGAGGCGATTCGGGGTTTGAATCTGGGAGCCCCAGCTCCTCGGTGTTGCGCGCGACCACAAAATGCCGGGATCGGTCGGCGTCAGCCGCGACGATCGTGCCGTCGCCCAAAACCGCGACGGCCGCATCGAACGAACCGACGGATCCAACCGCCACAAGCCCCGGGAGGATGCCCCGCCCGGCGCCCCTCGCAGCGAACCCGGCCCGCGGGAGGACTCGCTGTCGGGGTCCGGATTGACTATCCCGCCGCCGCGCCGCAATGGCCTCACCCGGCTGGTGAGTCGCGATGCAATCTTCTGGGCAGATCTCGTGCCCCGGCGGGACGCCCGCCGGTCTTGGCGCTTGCTCGCACCTCCGCCGCCAGATTGCTAAACGCGGTCACCGGCGCCGCCGTCTGCAGCGGCCCCATCTCGGTTCGAGATCTGGGTTGAGCGAGGCCGTCCGGAGAACTGTGGCAACCGGTCGAGGTTTAATACCGATGGCCTCACCGACCTCGTGATTTCCGAACCGCAATGGAACATCTTGGGCAACGGTTGTTCTGGCGGCGGTGGAATCCACGTCGTCTATGGATCGCGAGGTCGGGTGCGCCCCAGCGACGCCGCCTATTTTGACCGCGACAGTCGCGGCATCGCCGGGCGCGACAGGCCTCAGGAGTGCGACTACTTCGGCTATGAACTCACCTCCGGGGATTGAGTGCCCTCGCGCCCTCGCTTCGCTACCGCTCGACGTGAAGGCGGGCGCGCGTCGGCGCGCAGTGGCCCGCTCTCGGCTCGAGATGACCATTGATGGTGGCGAGATAGCGACCGGCCCGGCGCCGATAAGGTCGGTGGTAGGGGACATCGAAGTGGCCGCCCGCGTCGGTCTGGCCGACCCCGACGCGGTGGGTGTGGTGGTGTCGTACCCGATAAAATCTAACGATCGAGGAGCAGCCGCCGTCGAGTGGGGCGGGAGCTACGGTGCCGTCGAAGTTGTTGTTGACCAGATTAAATTCGAGGCTCTGGAGCACGGTCGGACAGCCGTCTGCGGTTTCGGCATGAAGGTCGGGACATCCGTCGTCGTAGTCGAGGATCGAGTCGGCGTCGGAATCCGGGAGCCCCAGCTCGTCGGTGTAGCGGGCGACCACGAAATGCCCGTCTCGATCCGAGCCGGCCGCGACGACCGCGCCGTCTGCCTGAACCGCGATATCCCCATAAAGCGGACCGACGGTTGCGGCGACCCCGTCGCCACCAGCGTGATAGTTGTCTAGTTCGAACTCGCCGTCAAGCCAGACAATCGCCGATTCCGTGGGGTAGTTGGGGCCGTCGGTGCGGAGTCCGACAAGGGTCTGGTCGGGCCTGAGGCGGAATCGGGCCATCCGCGGCGGCGAGTCGCCGTCGAGGGCGAGTTGGCCATCGGAGCCAAAATCTCGGTCGATCGACCCGTCAGGATTGAAGCGTAAGAGCGCCGCGTGGTATGGGTCGGGGATCTCGACCGAGACGAGAATTCCGCCGTCGGGGTCGCGCAGTGTCTCGAGGTTCGGCTCGATCGAGACATCGGGACCCGACGACGCGATCCCGTTCGCTGCGAAGGTTTGGTCGAGCAGTCCGTCATCGCCGTAGGCCGCGATCGCAACCCGGTACCGCGGCGAGGAGGCGCTACCCACGCCAAGAAATTCGCCCTGATCGGTGGCGAGCAGCGAGTCGATAGCCGAGCTGTCTTCGATCGGCGTGATCGTTTCGCCGCCGTCGCCAAAGCCGGCGTCGAGGCGGCCGTCGGCGGCGATCCGAGCGACCCAGAAATTCGAATCCTGATCACGAAAAAGGTTGTCCCGGCCGGCAACGATCCAACTACCTCCAGGCCCGGGAAGGATCGGCCGCGCCGAGCGTCCGTCGCAGCAAACGGCGCCAGAGGAGGGTTCGCCAGCGGCGCTGACCAGGTAAACGCGGCCTTCGGAGGTAAAGGCGATGTTTCCGTCCGGGTCGATTGCGAGTTCGCCTCCGCGGTCGCTGTAGATCGGCTCGCCGGGGTCGGGATTGACGGTTCCGCCGTCGCCGAAGCTCGGGTCGAGGCTGCCGTCGGGTAGGTATCGAGCGACCACCAGTTCCGGGTCGGGGCGGTTGACGACCCCGACCGCAACGATTTTCCCATCCGACGCTACCTCGACCATCTCGGCTCGGCTGTAGGCGTCTGTTTCGATTCGAGCGATTCCATCTGATCCGAAGCTGGGATCGAGATCGCCGGGGGCGCCCGACGCCGCCGTGACGCCGAGCCCGAACGAGGCCGCGAGGAGCGCAAGCGGGGCGATGATCGCCCTCAGGACGATCATCGCTCGGCGCCCGCTCGGCGCCGTGATCGGGGGTGGATCCGGCGGTCCGATCGGTGGATCTGCGGTGGACCACCTGAAGTCATCTCGCACTCGCAGTGGTCCGTGTTGGGGCATCAACGACCCCCTGACCTCTGGTCAATCGTGAACCGCGCCGTCGCACGGCGGCAGATTCCTTCATCGGGATTGTCAATGCTCCGCTTGACGATCGCCAGATAGCGTCCGGCTCGGCGCCTGGCGCGGATCAAGAACCCGTTGTAGTCGATCGCCCGCGCGAAGATCAAATGGCGCTTTCCCTGGTGCGATCGATAGACCTCGAGGTTTCCGCGGGCGCAGCTTAGGCGAGCGGAATCGAGGCCTCCAGCGATGCCACGTGTAGCGCCCGGACCGGTCGGAGCGAAGCTGAGTTCTCGGTCGAAGATCGGGCATGCTGCGATTGGCCCGGCGATTTCGGGGCAGCGGTCATCGCTATCAGCGGTCCCATCCGCATCCGCATCGGGCGGACCGCCGCTGCGCAGGTAGCGGGAAACGCTCAGATATCCGTACCCGGTACCGACCGCGACAACGCGGCCTTGTGTATCGAGGGCGATGTCGCCGGGAAGCTGATCGCTCGGCGCTCTGGCTCCGTCGCCTCCGCTCCAGCCGGGATCCGCGACCGCCTCGTCGTCGGTCAACTCGACTCGCTCGGCGCTCGTCCCTGCCAAACCACCCCCGGGCAGTGCCAGCAGCCTGGAGAGGGCGACATGTCCCGGATCGAGTGCAACGACGCCGTTGCTGCCGTAGGCCGGGTCGAGTTGGCCCTGGTCGGTTACCCGGACCAAGACATAAGGCGTTGGAAATGCCGGTTCGATCGTGGTGGCGCGGACGATTGCGTCGCCGCCGGCGAATGCGGTTTCAATCTCGGAATACCACTCCAGATTCGGACCAACCAACGCCTTGCCACGATCGCCGTAGGTGGGGTCGAGGCTCCCATCCGGCAGGTATCGCGCGATCGCCAGTCGCGAGCCGCCGTCGAGGGCAACCGGCATCGTGATCCCGATTGCGAGGATCCTTTGATCGGGCAATATCGTGATCGAGCGAATGCTGGTCGAGACACCGAAGTCAACCACGGCGAAGCCCCCGTTCGCGAAGCTCCGATCGAGCTTGCCGTCGGGCAAAACCCGGGCGAGCGCAAAGTCGAGGTCGGGCGAGCCCGGCCCTCGGATCAGGTACCCCGCAGCCATCCATGAACCGTCCGGAAGGGGTTCCAGTGCCGCTGGGCCGAAGCAGCAGCCGAAGTCGACCGCCGGGCGAACGTAACCGGTAGGGGTCAGCAGACGCATCGCCAGCGTCGCCGCATGGGTGATCAATCCAATCGACTCGTCCGAGGCGACCTCGAGGTCGGAAGTCAACACCGGAGCGGACGCGTCGTAGCTTTGGCCGATCTGGATCTGGCCGCCTGCGCCAAAGTCTGGATCAGCACGGCCGTCGGGGAGAAACCGGGCGACTGCCGGGCGGCTGAGGTGGGTGCAGCCCTCACGGCTGCAGTTGTTGGAGATGACGTTTGCTCCCGCGACCACGATTCGCCCGTCTGAGGCGACGACGATTTGATTCGCAGTCGCTTCCTTCCCTCCAAACTTGATCTGACTTGTCCCGTGGGTACCAAAGGAGGGGTCAAGATCCCCGGGCGCCGCGTTGGCCGCGGCCGCGCTCAGCCAGACGAACGCCAAGCAGGCGAGAATCGTCCGGCGAGTATGAAGTCCCACCATCCGACCCCGATGATTGCACGTCAAGGCAGCAGCCATCCGACGGTCCGTGGCCGCCGGATGGCTGCCGACGGCTTGGACGCTTTGGTCAGTCGGGTCGGCTGATTGGAGCGTCGCGCCGGATTGCTCAGGACTCGTTGGCGGCGCGGGTTCGGCGGGCGATCCGGACTCGTTCGGTCTTGTCGAGGGCGACCTTGCGGAGGCGAACCGTCGAGGGGGTGATCTCGGCGCATTCGTCGTGTCGCAGCCACTCGATCGCGCCCTCCAACGAGAGCAGCTTCGGCGGGATCAGGCGGACCAGGACATCCGCCGAGGCGGCGCGAACGTTGGTCTGGTGCTTCTCTTTGGTGGCGTTGACATCCAGGTCCTCGGAGCGGGCGTTCTCGCCGACGATCATCCCCGCGTAGACCTCGACTCCGGGTCCGATGAACATCGTGCCGCGCTCTTGCAGCCCGAACATTGCAAAGCTGGCGCTCTGACCGGAGCGGTCGGAGACCAGAGCGCCGGTCGGGCGGGTTCGCAGTTCGCCCGCCCACGGTTCCCAGCGGTCAAATACGTGGTGCAGCAGCCCGGTCCCGCGGGTTTCGGTCAGGAACTCGGTTCGGAAGCCGATCAGGCCTCGCGCCGGCACCAAGAACTCAAGCCGAACCCAGCCGGTCGAGTGGTTGACCATCTGCTCGATCCGACCCTTGCGGACGGCCAACGCCTGGGTGACGACCCCAACGTATTCCTCGGGTACGTCGATCGCCAGTCGCTCGACCGGCTCGTGAACCCTGCCGTCGATCTCCCGGGTCACAACCTGCGGCTGGCCCGCCGTCAGCTCGAAGCCTTCGCGCCGCATCAGCTCGAGCAAAACCACCAGTTGCAGCTCGCCACGTCCCTCGACCTCCCAGGCGTCGGGCCGCTCGGTGGGGCGGACTCGGATCGAGACGTTGCCGACCAGCTCGCGATCGAGTCGCTCCTTGATTTGGCGGGCGGTCAGCTTCTTGCCGTCGCGACCGGCCAGTGGCGAGGTGTTGATTCCGATCGTCATCGAGAGCGACGGCTGATCGACCGTGATTACCGGCAGCGGCCGCGGGTCCTCGGGGTCGGCCAGGGTCTCGCCGATCGTCACCTCGCTGATCCCGGCGATCGCGATGATCTCGCCCGGCCCGGCTTCGTCGACCTCGACCCGATCGAGCGCCTCGGTCACGTAGAGGTTGCTGATCGTCGCCCGCTGGATCGTCCCGTCGGCGCGACACCAGGCGACCGGTTTGCCGCGTTGGATTGTCCCGTTGTGGACCCGACAGAGCGCCAGTCGGCCCACGTATTGGTCGGCGTCGAGGTTGGTGACGTGCGCCTGCAGTGGGTGCTCATTCAGGTAGGCGGGGGGCGGAATGTGCGCGCAGATCAGCTCCATCAGCGGCCGCAGGTCGCTCCCTTCGACTCCTTCCTCGAGCGCCGCCCAGCCCTCCTTCGCGTTGGTGTAAGCGATTGGGAAGTCGATCTGCGACTCGTCGGCGTCGAGGTCCAAGAACAGCTCGTAGACCTCGTCGACGACCTCGCCGATTCGGGCGTCGGGGCGATCGACCTTGTTGACGACGCAGATCACCGGCAGCCGGGCTTCGAGTGCCTTGCGGAGCACGAAGCGGGTCTGTGGAAGTGGCCCCTCGGAGGCGTCGACCAACAGCAAAACCCCGTCGACCATCGTCAGTCCGCGCTCGACCTCACCCCCGAAGTCAGCGTGACCCGGGGTGTCGATAATGTTGAGCTTGACCTTGGAGCCGTCGTCGGCGACGTAGCGGACGGCCGTGTTCTTGGCCAGGATCGTGATCCCCTTCTCGCGCTCCAAGTCCATCGAGTCCATAACCCGCTCGCCGACATCCTGGCCGCTGCGAAACGCCCCCGATTGCCACAGCATCGCGTCGACCAGGGTCGTTTTTCCGTGGTCGACGTGGGCGACGATCGCGATGTTTCGCAGGTCGGCGCGCGTGGTGGCGCCCGGGCTCGTATCGATCGATTCGCTCATGCGGCGGCGCAGGTTAGGGGCCCGACCCGTCGCCCGGCTGGCCGAGGTCGCGCGGCGCCGGTGCGTCGCCGCCGAGCCGACGGACCAGTTCGGCGCTCCACGGGTTTGACTTCAGCGAGGCGGTGTAGAGGCGAATCTCCGCCTGGTCGACCAAAAAGACGACCTCGGTGGCGAGGAATTTCTCGGTCACGCTGGCGATTCGGGTTGAGTCGCGGGGCCAGCTTCGGACCAAATTGAGGCCGTGATCGGCCCGATCGGAGGGCGGACCCGACAGGGGGATGCCGCCGATCAGACGCTCCCGCGAGGTCGCGATCAGGCGGACCGCTTCGGAGTCGAGGGCGAGCAGCATCTGCTCCGGAAGCGCGGAGCGCACCCGAGCCCGCAGCCGGGCGGCGGCCGCGATCAGCGCCCCGAACATCGGGATCGCCGCGTAGGAGGCGCGGGGAAGGCTCGAAAACTCTCCGACCGCGACGACCTCGTGGCCCAACAGGGCTTCGACCGGCTCGGTCAGGCGGCGGCTTCGCAGTTCGCGGTAGCGGCGCGCCACATCGAGCCGCTCCTGCTCGGATTGTTCGTCGAAGTCGTTACCGGTCGGGTCCATCGCGTGGGATGCTACGGCGATCGAGCAGCCCGACCCCTACATCTACCCGCAGCGCGGCCGGCTGAATTGGTGGCGAAAGCGCCGCTGGTACGAGCGCACCCATCGACGCTCGTCCCGCCGACGAATCAACCGCGCCGCGGCGCGCGGTGGCTTCTACATCCGCCACCCGATCGAGGGCGACATCGTCGAGGCGTTGGCCGACGGGCGGCTCTCGATTGGCGAGGGCACCCACATTGAGCCTGGCGCTTGGATCACGATGGCCCCGACGGCACGGGTCGTGATCGGCGCTGGCAGCTTTCTCAACCGCGAGGTGATGATCGCCGCCCAGGAGTTGGTCGAGATCGGCGACCACGTGATGATCGCCAACGGCAGCTTCATCGGCGACGCCGACCATCGCCACGACGACCCCGAGCTTCCGGTCACCTGGCAGGGGTTTGTCGCTCGCGGCCCGGTTCGGATCGGCGACAACTGCTGGCTCGGCAAAGGGGTTGTGGTGACCGGCGGGGTCGAGATCGGCGAGCGCTGCGTGATCGGCGCCAACTCGGTGGTGACCCGATCGGTCGCCCCGTTCACCCTCGCGGCGGGGGTGCCGGCGCGCCCGATCCGGACCGTTGCTTCGCACCGCGACGATCCAACTCGGTAGCGTCTTTGCGATGGATGGCCCGATCACTCGCCCGGTGCGTGTCGTGCTGGTCGGGCTGGTCTTACTGGTCGGGGTGGCGCTGGTCGGGCCGGGGTGTGGTTCTGAGGACCGAGGCGACTCGCCGCGCCGAAGCGATTCCGCCGCGCCCGCCGTCGATCCCGTCGCGATCGACCCTGCCGGGCGGTCTGAACCCGCCGCGCCGTTCAGCGACGAGGACGCGATTCGAGCCAGCTTGGCGTCGCTTTTGACGAGCGCCGGTGGCGCCGCGGGCTGCGAGGGCACGATGACGGCGAGCTTTTTGCGCGCCTCCTATGGCGACATCCACGGCTGCGAGGCGGCGCGGCGTCCGGCGGCGCTGGCCGATCGCCTTGCCAACCTCCGGGTCGCTGCGGTTGACCCCGGGGCGGAGCGGGCGACGGCGACGATGCGCCCGCGTGGCGGCGTTTACGACCGGGTCAAGTTGAGCGCCGAACTGGTCCGCGACGGTGATCGCTGGCTGCTCGACGCGCTTGATGCCGACGTTGCGGTCGGCCCGTAACGACGAACACCCCCGTTGCCTGGGCTCGAGCCGGTCTCGAGCCCGAACGCCGGGGGTGGCGCCGTTCGAGTTCAGACCCTGTGCGGGTGGACCCCGCCGTCCAGGTGTAGTTCCTCGATCAACTTCGGCAGGTAGGCGAGCGCCGAGACGCCGATCAGGGCGTAGACCACGTCGGTCGCGGTTCCGGTGCCAAAAACCTCGGCGATCAGGTTGGTGTCGAACAGTCCGACGATGCCCCAGTTGAGGGCGCCGAGGAACATCAGCGCGAACGTGATCGGTTCGAGTCGCTTCAGCATTTCCATTACTTCTACCTCGCTTCGCGAAGCACCGCTCTCAAATTGTGCGGATTCATACAAACTTACACGGCGCCGCCGCCGCGGTTACACCGCGACCACCAACGCCGGGGGCGGAAACCGCCGCCGCCCAAGCGAGCCCTAACGGGGATTCGCCGTCCGGATCGGTGGATCGACGCTTACCAGTCCCAGGCGCTGTTTTGGGCGAGCGAGTCCTGCTCGAGGTAGTCGTGGAAGCCGGCCAGCTCGGCCGGGTCGATCGCGTAGGAGTGCTCGGAGCCGGGGAAGGCGCCGGCGCGAACTTCGTCGGCGTAGGCCCGGACTCCGCGCACCATTTCCTCGCGCAGATTGGCGTAGCGCTTGACGAACTTGGCGGTGTGGCCGTCGTAGATCCCGAGCAGGTCGTGGAAGACCAGGACCTGGCCGTGGCTTGACGGGCCGGCGCCGATTCCGATCACCGTGGTGTGCTCCATCCGCGACATCAGGGCCGCGGTTACCGCGGCTGGGATCGCCTCGAAGACGATCGCGAAGCAGCCGACCGCCTGCAGGGCGAGCGCATCCTCGGCGACCTTGGCGGCGCGGTCGCAGGTCCGACCCTGGGCGCGGTAGCCGCCGAGCGCGGTTGCGGTCTGCGGGGTCAAGCCGACGTGCCCCATCACCGGGATTCCGGCGCGGATAATCGCCCGCGCACGATCGACCGAGGTACCGCCGCCTTCGAGCTTGATCGCGTCGCACCCGGCCTCCTTGATGAAGCGCTGCGCGTTCGCGACGGCCTGCTCGTTTGATCCCTCGTAGGAGCCAAACGGCATATCGCCGACCAAAAAGGGGGCGCGAAGGCCGCGTCGGACCGCTGCGGCGAGCATCAGCAACTCGTCCATCCCGACGGGTACCGTCGAGGTGTGGCCGAGTACGGTCATCGCGGCCGAATCGCCGACCAAAACTATCTCGACTCCAGCCGCCTCGGCGACCTGGGCCGAGGGGTGGTCATAGGCGGTCACCATCACGATCGGCTCGCCCTTCGCTCGCATCTCGGCGAGCTTCGGGAGTCCGACCTTGGGGCGAGCGGCGTCGGCCCCGTCGCGTGGAATCGAGCTCATCAGAACCCCCCGGCGCCGAGCGTGCCGGTGTGATCGAGCGGCGAGCTGTAGGGATCGGCGGCGGCGATACCGCCTAGTGCGCCCGGGATTTCGTCGGCGCCAGGAGGCTGGCCGAGCAGCACCCCGGGGTCGGAATCGACCTGTAACGAGCGGTTGTCGATGTCGACGTGGACGACCACCGGCGAGTGGGCCACGAGGTCTCGCTCGTCGTAGCTGCCGTATGAGGCGATGATCACCTTGTCGCCCTCGTTGACCAGTCGCGCCGCCGCGCCGTTGATTTGAATCTCGCCCCTGCCAGCTTCGCCGGGGATTGCGTAGGTAACCATTCGGGCGCCGTTTTCGATGTCCCAGACGTGCACCTGCTCGTTCGGGATCAGGTCGGCCTGGTTCATCAGGTCCGGGTCGATCGTGATTGAGCCGATGTAGTCGGGGTCGCAGGCGGTCACGGTGGCGCGGTGGATCTTCGATTTCAACATGTAGCGCTGCATCGCGGCGGTGCTCCTTTGGTTGCGTTGAGTCGGGGGGTGATGAGTAAGTTGTCGATCAAGCGGGCGTTGCCGAGTTGGGCTGCGATTGCGATCAGAACCCGGCCGCGGTCGCACGGCCAGTCCGCGGGGGAGGAGATCGAATCGAGCCGCTCGGCGTCTCGCAACTCGAGATATTCGGGTTCGATCGCGGCCGCATCGAGGATCGGGTCTGCCGCCGCGAGGGCGCGTTTTGGGTCGTCTTCGCCGTCGGCGATTGCCTCGGCGACCGCCCGTAACGCCTGATGCAGCGCCGCAGCACGGGCGCGGTCAGGAGCCGCCAGATAGGCATTGCGCGAACTAAGCGCCAGCCCGTCCGACTCGCGCACCGTCTCGATCACCGCGATCTCGGCGCGAAAATCAAGGTCGCGGGCCATCTGGGCGATCACCAGCGCCTGCTGGGCATCCTTTTGCCCGAACAACGCAACCTCGGGGTCGATCCGGTTGAGCAGCTTCGCCACCACCGTGGTCACCCCGTCGAAGTGGGCGGCCCCCCGCGCCGAGGTGGCCCCGCACAACACCTCGGTCAGACCCGAGACCGCGACAGTGGTCGCGAACCCGACCGGGTAGATGTCTTCGACACTCGGGGCGTAGAGCAGGTCAACCCCGGCCCCGGCTGCCAGGGCGCGGTCGGCGGTGAGGTCGCGTGGGTAGTGCTCGAGGTCCTCGCCGGGTCGGAATTGGGTCGGGTTGACAAAGATCGTCGCGACGACGAAATTGCAGCGCCGCTTCGCCTCGGTGAACAGGCGCAGGTGGCCGTCGTGGAGCGCCCCCATCGTCGCCACCAAGGCGACGCTCGCGCCTGCCGAGCGGGCGGTCGCGAGGGCATCGCGGAGTTGCGCTGTCGTCGTCACGGTCCTCATGCGGTAATCGCCTCGCCGAGGGCGGGAAGGATAGGGCGCTCGGAGCTGTCGCCGGGGTTTGTCGGCCCGGCGGCGGCAATCGCCCGGGTCCGCCGCGCCAACGCCGTGTAGAGCTCCGCCAACTGTGGTGCCGTCTGATCGATCGCGGCGATGTGGCGCGCCACCGTCGCCTCATCGCCGCGCGCGATCGGCCCGGTCAGCCCGGCTCGGCCCTGTTCGGCCCAGGTGGCGGCGCTTTGCAACACCAGGGGCGCCAGCAGCTCGCGCGCTTCGCGGCCACCGGCGACCCCGGCCGCCGTCAGCAGCTCACAGGCGCTTTCCTCGAGCGCGACCAGGAAGTTCGACGCGATCGAAGCGGCAGCGTGGTAGGCAGCGCGGGCTGATTCGTCGAACCGAAACGGCCGCATCCCGATTCGTTGCGCCAAAAGGCTCGCCAGTTCGAGGGTTGCCGGATCGGACCCCGAAACCGCGCACGGGGCGCCGAGCAGCGGGTCCCCCTGGGCGCTGGCGCTGATCGCCTGCAGGGGGTGGATCGAGAAGGCCGAGGCACCGACCCCGAGCGCCGCGTCGAGCGCGTCGAGCCCGGTCGCGCCGCTGCAGTGGCCGATCATCCGCGGTGGGTCCGCGACCGAGGCAACCGCCTCGCAGACAGCGGCGATCGCGCCGTCGGGAACGGCCAGAATCGCCACCTCGGCGCGTTCGGCGGCGGCCGCCAAGCCCTCGCGTCCGGCCAGCTCGACCTCGTATCCGGCGCCATCCAGTGCCCGGGTCAGGGCACGGCCAACCCGACCTTGCCCGATCACGGTGATCGGCGGGGGTGCGCTGAGACCAGCGCGGCGTGGCTGTTGCCGTTCCAGTTCCCGCATCGGAGATACCAGACGGTCGAGTGGGAATTACGCCCCTGTTGTTCGACGGCTTCGGTTGACTGTGGTCACGGTGCGGTCCACGCCCGATCGGGTCGCGGCCGACCCGCCGAATGATATCGCTCGGTCGCGAAGTCGCGATGCGGCCCGATCGTGCGCACCTGCGCTTCGAGCAGTTGCGAGCCTGCGGGCGCGCCGCGTCGGCGTTTCGCGAGCCGCCACAGCAGGTCGGTCGGTCATTCGGACCGGCGGTGGTCGCGCGGCGTTTGCAGACGGGGGGCGGGGTTGAGCGAAAACGCCCGGCGCTGCGACGAATCCGTATGGATAGCGCCGCGCCGACCCGCCTTTTTATCGGTCGCGGGTGGCCGGGAACGGTCAGGGCAACTCACTACGATTTGCGAAGCGATGCCGATCTACGAGTTTGAGTGTCAAAGTTGCGGGGGACGCTTCGAGAGCTTGGTTGCGCTCGGGACCGAAAGCGAGCCCTGTCGGCTTTGCGGCAGCACCGGGGCCGAGCGGCGGATCTCGACCTTTTCGGACCTGTCGCGTCAGATGACCCCGTCGCAGCGCCGCCGCGCCGAGGATGCGCGGGGTGTGAACCGAGACGGTGCCCGCAACCGCTTCAAGCGGTCGCTGGCGAAAAACCGAGGGCGCAGTGACCGCGGCTGAGCCTGAAGATGGGCCTTGTGACCCGACGGCGCCTGAGCCTCCAGATGGTGGGTTTTTGGGGGAGTTGTCCGGCGTATACCGTGAGGCGATCGTTTGTCGGCGATGCGAGCTTGAAAAGACACGCCACCGGGTCGTCTTCGGGGCGGGCAGCAGCACCGCATCGCTGATGTTTGTCGGCGAGGCGCCCGGCGCCAGGGAGGACCGACTGGGGGCGCCGTTTGTCGGCCGCTCCGGTGCGCTGCTCGACCAGATGCTTGATGAGATCGGTCGCCAGCGAGGCGATGTTTTCATCGCCAACGCCTTGAAGTGTCGCCCCCCTGCCAATCGCAACCCGACCCGCCCCGAGCTGGCCGCCTGCCGTCCCTGGCTCGACGCCCAGGTTCGACTGATCAGACCCCGGGTGATCGCCACCCTCGGCAACTTTGCGACCAGGCTTCTGACCGGGTCGGACGCCGCGATTTCGACGGTTCGTGGCCGCCCTCAGCAGCACACGCTCGGCGGCCACCGGGTCTGGATCTTTCCGCTCTACCACCCCGCGGCGGTGCTGCGAAACCGCGCCCTGATGACGACGATGCGAACCGACTTTCTCGCCCTGCGCGCGCTGGTCGAGGGCGCCGGGCTGCCTCGATGAACGGCGCGCCGACCGTTTTTGCCTCCGCTTCGGCTGCCGAGACGCAGGCATTTGGAGCGAGGCTTGCCGCCGAGTTACGGGCTGGCGACCTGGTCTTGATCAGCGGCGAGCTCGGCGTCGGCAAGACGACTCTGGTTCGTGGCGCGGCGCGGGCGCTCGGGGTCAAGCAGGCCGTCACCTCGCCGACCTACACGATTGGTCGCCGCCATCGCGGCGCCGACGGGGTCGTCGTCTCGCACCTCGACCTTTATCGGCTCGCTGACCGCTCGCCCGGCGATGAGGACCCGGCACTGCTTGAGGACTACCTGGACGGCTCCGCGATCGCCTTCGTCGAGTGGCCTGACGCCTCGCCGTTTGCTCTCGGCAAGCCAAGATTCGAGGTCGTGCTGCACCACGACGGCGCCGATTCGCGCCGGATCGAGCTGAGCCCGAGTTGTGGCGCGGTGGCCGGGTCGTGATCGTTTGTGGCATCGATACCTCGACCGAGACGGTCGCGGTCGGAGTCTGCGAGGGCGAGCGAGTGATCGCCGAGCGCTCGATCGGCCGTGGCGAGGCCGCGCGTCCGCGCCACGGCGAGGCGTTACTCGGCGCGGTCGAGGACTGCGTCACAGCGGCTGGCGGCTGGGAGGTGATCGATCGGATCGCAGTCGGGGTCGGCCCCGGCACCTACACCGGGCTGCGGATCGGGATCGTCAGCGCCCGCGCCTACGGGGCGGCGCGGGGCTGTGAAATCGCGGCGGTCAGCTCGCTGCAGGCGCTGGCGGTCGCCGGTCGGGCCGGGAGCGAGTCGGTCGCGGCGATGATCGACGCGCGGCGAAGCGAGGTCTTCGTCGCGGTTTACGGCGGCGGCGGCGAGCTGATCTCGCCACCTCGGACGGTCACCGATTGTCGGCTCGACGAGGTCCTCGAGGCGGTCGGTCCGGGTCGGCCGCCGCTGCGATGCTGCGGCGGCGGCGCGGTCCGATTTCGCGCTGAGCTGGAGCGGATCGAGGGTTTCGTGGTGCCGCCCGACGGCGACCCGGCGCACCAAATCAGGGGGCGGACGGTCGCCGCGCTCGGCGCGCTTTCGGCCCCCGTTTCACGCCGCCAAATCGTCCCCGTCTATTTGAGGGAGCCCGATGCGAAGCGCTGGATCGAGCGAGATCTCCTCGCCTGAAGGCGGCGCCGGATCGGGGCTGCGGTTGCGGCCGCTCGAGTACGCCGATCTGCCGGTCGTTGTCGCGATCGAGCGCCGCGCCTTCAGCGCCCCGTGGTCGCTTTCGATGTTTGTTTTGGAGATCGCAAAGCCGGGCGGGATCTACCTGGCGGCGCTGCGAACCGGTGGGGCGGCGTCCCCGCTTTGCGGCTACCTGGTGTGTGCCCGCTACCTCGATGTCTGGCACCTGATGAACGTCGCGGTTGACCCCAAGCTGCGCCGACGTGGGGTCGGTGGCGCTCTGCTGGAGCGGATGTTCGAGGTGGCTGGCGACGGTGAGCAGCGCTTCACCTTGGAGGTGCGGGCCTCGAACCGGGGCGCGATCGAGATGTATCAGCGGCGTGGCTTCGTCGCGGTCGGGGTGCGGCGGCGCTACTACCAAGACAACGGCGAGGACGCGGTCGTGATGTGGCGCGGCGAGCCCGATGGCTGAGCCCGGAGATACCGAACCGACCGGCGAACCCGTCTCCCATCCCGGCGCCGGGAGCGGATTCTCGCCCACCTCCGGGGCACCACCGCGCGGGTGTTCGTCAATCGAGCCTCGACTTGGCCTGGAAAGCGGGTTCACTCGCCCGGTTCGGCGGATCGAGGCTGAGGGGCCGCTGGTCTTGGCGATCGAGACCTCGTGCGACGACACCTGCGCTGCCGTCTTGCGCGGGCGCTCGGTCCTCTCCAGCGTCGTCTCCTCACAGCACGAGCTGCACGCCGAGTTTGGTGGCATCGTCCCCGAGGTCGCCTCGCGTCGTCACCTCGAGCTGATCGACGCGGTGATCGAGGCGGCGCTCTTGGAAGCCGGGTGCGAGGCGAGGGAGTTGGGACAACTCGCGGTCACCCGGGGCCCGGGCCTGGTCGGGGCGCTGCTGGTTGGTCTTGCCGCCGCCAAGGCGTGGGCGGCGGCGCTGCGGCTGCCGCTGGTCGGGGTCGATCACCTGCGCGGTCACCTCGCCTCCGCCTACCTTGAGCCCGACCCGATCGAGCCGCCGTTTCTCTGCCTGATTGCGAGCGGCGGCCACACCTTGTTGGTCGCGGTCGAGCGCGATCGCGAACCGACCGTGCTCGGCCAGACCCTTGACGACGCCGCCGGCGAAGCGCTCGACAAGGGGGCGCGGCTACTTGGGCTCGGTTTTCCCGGTGGTCCGGCGATCGAACGGGCGGCAGTGGCGGGCGGAGATCCGCGGGCGTTTGACTTCCCGGTTTCGCGGCTCAGCCCCGGTTCGCTCGATTTCAGCTTCAGCGGCGTCAAGACATCGCTGGCCTACCGGGTGCGTGACGCTCGGGTCCGCGGCGCCCGCGACGACGCACCGCCGGCGCCGCGGATCGCAGACCTGGCGGCATCGTATGAGGCGGCGGTCATCGCCCAGCTTTGCGCTCGGGTCGAGCTGGCGCTTACCCAACATCCGGCGCCCACCCTGGCGCTGGCCGGCGGGGTCGCGGCGAACCGGTCCCTGCGTGAGCGCTGCGCTCAGATCTGCGACCGGCGCGGGGTCCGGCTGAAGCTGGTCGCCCCCGCGCTTTGCACCGACAATGCGGCGATGATCGCCGCCGCCGCGGCCGAAATCGAGCCGACCCCTTACCCGGACTACCTCGGCTGGGACGCGCTTGGCGACTCGACCCTGGGCGGATGAGGGACCTCGTCCTCTATCGCCGCGAGGGTTGTTCGCCGTGCGCCGAGGCGGCTCGGGGTCTGGCCGTGATCGCCGCTGAGTTCGATGGCGTTGCGATCCGGCTGGTTGACGTTGACGACGACCCGGAACTGGCGCGGCGACTCGGCCCGCTGGTCCCGGTGATCGAGCTCGACGGGGTGCTCGTCTGCGAGTTTTGGCTCGATGAAGGTGCGGTTCGGGCTCGGCTCGGTAGCTTGTCAATGTGAGCGTGGATCGAAGCGACCCTGAACCAGCGCGCCGCGCCGGCTCCGGCCCGCAGTCGGGCGAGCGGTTGTATTTCGGGCTCGCTGCCCGGCTTTCGCGCTATCTGCAGGTCCTGATCCAGGCGCGCAAGATGAACCTGACCACGATGTCGTCAAAGGATCTTGCCGAATACACCCACATCAATCCGACCCAGATCAGGCGCGATCTCTCCGGGTTCGGCAAGTTCGGCAAGCGCGGCGTCGGCTACGAGATCGATGGGCTAATCGATGAGATTCGCAAGATTTTGCGAACCTCGGGGCAGCACAACATCGCCCTGTTCGGGGCCGGGAACCTCGGTCAGGCGATCGCCTCGTCAGCAGTTTTTGCCGATCACGGCTTTCGGATCGTCGCGATCTTCGACGCCGACCCCGACCTGATCGGGACCCGCGTCGGTTCGGTCCCGATCCGCGACCCCGACGAACTCGCCCAGTTGGTTGCCGACGAGGAAATCGTCGTCGGGGTGGTGGCGGTCCCGGCGATGGGTGCCCAGGATGTCGCCAATCGGCTCGTCGAGGCAGGCGTCAAGATCATCTTCAACTACACCGAGCGGCTGCTCAACGTGCCGCCGGAGGTGACGGTGCACACCTCCAACCCGGCGGTGGACCTGCTCTACGCGCTTTATTTCTACCTCGCCTGAGGGCGCTGCGATCCGATGTCCGAGCGCGACCCGAGCCTCGACCTCGATGCGGTGCGTGAGGCCTTTGCCGCCTCGACGGACTTCACGGTCGGGATCGAGGAGGAGTTCGCGCTGCTCGATCCCGACACGCTTGATCTGGTCGATCGATTCGACGAGTTGGCGGCGGCCGCCGGCGAGGATCCGGTCCTGGCGGATTCGGTGCGTGGTGAACTGATCGGTTCGGAGATCGAGATTCGCTCCGGGCGCGGCGAGAGTTTCGCCGCGGCGGTCGACCTGCAGGCGGAGCGGCGGGCGCGCTTGTTTTCGCTGGCGCGTCGACACCGGGTGGCGCTGGCGGCAACCGGGACCCACCCGTGGGCCGATTACCGCGAGCAGCGGATCATCGATACCCCGCACTACCGACGCCTGCGCGAGCAGTTGGCCTGGGTGGCGCAGCGCAACAACACCTGGAGCTTGCATGTTCACGTCGGAGTGCGCGACGCCGATCGGGCGATCGTGGTCTGCGATCGCCTTCGCGAGCACCTGCCCTTGCTGCTGGCAGCTTCGGCCAATTCGCCCTGGCTGGAGTCGCGGCTGAGTGGGCTTCACTCGGCCCGTAGCCAGCTTTTTACCCGCAGCTTTCCGCGCTGTGGGATCCATGATCCGTTTTCGGATTGGGCCACCTATGCGGACTTTGTCGCGATGCTGGAGCGGACCGACTCGATTGTCGGTTCGACCCAGATCTGGTGGAGCGTGCGTCCTCATCACGCCTTCGGGACGGTCGAGGTGAGAATCTGCGACGCCCAAACCAGCGGCGCCGAGGCAACCGCGCTGTCCGGGCTGATCGTCGCGACGGTCGCCCAGGTGGCGCTCGATTACGACGAGCGCCGCCCGGTCCCGCTACGACCGGGACGCGAGATCGAGGAGAACCTGTGGCGGGCGATTCGCTACGGGATGAGCGGGCGCCTGATCGATTTCGATCGGGGCGAGGAGATCGAGGCGCGGGCTGCACTTGAGCGCCATCTCGACTGGTGCGAGCCGGCCCGTGAGCAGCTTGGTATAGACCCGGAGCTGCCGCAGCTAAACGGAGCCGAGCGCACCTACGAGGTCGCTGACGGCGAGACGATCGAGCCCGGCGAAGCGGTCGATCCGGCGCGGCTTTATCGTCACTACGAACGAAGCGTCGCCGAGACGGCGCGAACCTACTCTCCAGAGGCGGTCAGACCATGAGCGAACAGATCGACTACAGCGGCCCCGGGCAGATGCCCGAGCTGACCCCCGAGCAGGCCGAGCAGATGCGCCAGGTCGAGGAGGAGATGCGCCAGGTCAGGATCGAGGACCTGCTTGCCCAGATGACCGTCAGCTTGATCAACCTGACCGCCCGTCGGATCGCCAAGCCCGACGAACAGGATCTCGCCCAGGCCAAAACCGGGATTGCCGCGGTCAAGGCGGTTGTTGACCTGTTGGATCCCGAACCAGCTCAGGAGATCAAAGCCGCTCTCGCCCAGCTACAAATGATGTTTGTTCAGCAATCGGGCGGCGCCGCTGCGGGTCCCGGCCCCGCCGCAGCCCCCGCATCGGCCCCGGCCCCGGCCACGCCGGCTCCGGCGCCGCCGCCTGCTAGTCCCCCCAACTCCGGCCTTTGGGTCCCCGGCCGGTAGCGGCTGGGCGTTTCGAATCGGCGAGCGATCAGCCGAGCCCGATCGGGCGGTGCCGGAGTTGGCCGCGGCCCGGATTTGGAGCCGGAACCAGGGTCGGGTGGATCAGGTGGCCGAGCAGCTCGACTCCGTCGGCGAGCCGCGGACCGGGGCGGGAGAACGAGGCGGCGGCATCGACCGCGACGTAGCGGTCGGCGCCGATCGCCGCCAGGTTGGCCGCGAAGCGCTCTGCTGCGGCGTGCGCCTGATCGAGGTAGAGGCCGCACGGCATCACCACGACGATCTCCGGCTCGGCGGCGGCGATTTCCTCCCAGTCGGCGGTTCGGCTCCGCTCGCCAGCGCGCCCCAAAGGATCGCGCCCGCCCGCCCGCTCAATCATCTCGGGTACCCAGTGGCCGCCGAGAAACGGCGGGTCAAGCCACTCCAGTGCGACCACGGCCGGGCGTTCGGGCGCGCTGGCGACGGCGGCGGCGATTGCGCCAACCCGGGCGGCCAGCGAGGCTCGCAGTTGCCGTCCCGCCGACGGCGCGCCGCAGCGCTCACCGAGCTCGAGCGCTTGGTCGAAAACCTCGTCAAGGCCGGTCGGATCGAGCGCCAGGACCTCGGGTTTGCAGGCCAGGCCCGCAGCGACCTCGCATACCTCGGGGTGCGAGACGGCGCAGACCGCGCATAGCTGTTGGCTGACGATCAGGTCAACCGCGAGTCGTTCGAGTAGCTCGCCGTCGAGTTCGTAGAGCGGCTGGCCGGCCGCGACCAACTCGCGGACCCGGGCGTCGATCGCGGCTGGATCGGTGACCGGGTCGCCAGCGAAGACGCTGCGAGTGAGTTTTGGCAGGGTTTGGGCGGCGACTGGCCAGTCGCACTCGTGGGTGACCGCGACGACCGCCTCGCCGACCCCGAGCGCGAACAACATCTCGGTGGCGGACGGGACCAGGCTGGCGATGCGCATCGCGGCGATTCTGCCATCGCCGGGGGGCGGCCAGCGAGACGGGTTCGCCGCTCGGCTTGTCGTCGCTGACCCGGCGCCGCCGCCGGGCAGGGATCCGTCGGTGCGCGAATCCGAACCAGTCATCTAGACTGCGCGGCGCTCAGGCCGCCTCGGGGATCCAGGCGGCCGTTGCTTAACCACTTACGGAGGAGATCCACTTGACAGACTTTCTGACCGACTACGGCGTCCTGGTTGCCTTGGCCTGCTCGTTTGGGGGCGTCATCTACGGCCTCGTGGTGACCCGGAGCCTGCTCGCCAAGTCTGCTGGTAACGCCCGGATGCAGGAGATTTCCGGCTGGGTCCAAGAGGGTGCCCAGGCCTACCTGCGTCGCCAGTACTCGATCATCGCGCTGGTCGCGGTGCCACTGGCAATCGGGCTCTCGCTGATCCAAAACATCGAGACCGGAGTCGGCTTCGTGATCGGCGGGTTGCTGTCGGGATCAGCTGGCTTTATCGGGATGAACGTCTCGGTTCGCTCCAATGCTCGGGTCGCCGAGGCGGCTCGCGGCGGGATCTCACCCGCCCTCGATGTCGCCTTCAAGGGCGGCTCGGTGACCGGCCTGCTGGTCGTCGGCTTGGCACTACTCGGGGTCGCCGGCTACTACGGCGTGCTGGTGCTGCTCAACCTGAGCGATCGCGAGGCGGTCGATGCCCTGGTCGGACTCGGCTTCGGCGGTTCGCTGATCAGCGTCTTTGCTCGACTCGGCGGCGGCATCTTCACCAAGGCTGCCGATGTCGGCGCCGACCTGGTCGGCAAGGTCGAGGCCGGAATCCCCGAGGATGATCCGCGAAACCCAGCGGTGATCGCCGACAACGTCGGTGACAACGTCGGTGACTGCGCCGGGATGGCGGCCGACCTGTTTGAGACCTACGCGGTGAC
>JAHEXU010000033.1 GCA_023251975.1 bacterium
AAGGCCGTGGTCGACCGGATCACCCATCGCTGCCACATCATCGAGACCGGGACGCAGTCGTGGCGACTGGGGCATGGGCTCGGGCGGGGGCGGGCAGCTGCGGTGGGCGGGGGCGGGGGCAAAAATTGAGATCACCGATTCGTCGGCCTCCAGGGTCCTCGCCCTACGGGCTTGGACCCTTCCGTCCGACGAATCGGTGATACTGACCATTGGAAGAACCCAGACGGGGCGGGGGCAAATGAAGCCGCCGCACTGGGGCCGGTGCAAGTTGCCGTTCTCAATTTCCACCCCCAACCGGCGAGGAGAACCGGTTCTACCCCCCAGGGCAGGCGAAAAGCCGAACTCCAATTTTGCCCAAACAAGCGGTTCCGAGGTGAAATCGAGCCGAAGTGCCGACGAACCGTACAATTCCCGGGGGAAGTGATGATACGATCGCTGGATGATTCGAAGCTCCCGAAAACACATCCTGATAAGTCCGATGCGCTTGGTCTTGGGGATCTCACTTCTTTTCAGCCTTCTTGCCCCGACAATGGCTGTCGCCCTTGATTCTCAGCCTGCTGATCCTCAGCTTCCGTCAACGCCCATAGATATGGCTGACCTGTTTACGGTAGAAGAGAATGGCAGATGGTTCTGTAGCCCTAAGGGCAACACGCTTCATGACAACACGGTCTGTCCAAACGCGACGCGCCCCCAACAGGGTGGTTCGTCCGCGATGGCGGTGGAGAGCCTATTGCTACTGAAATCAGGAAAGCCGCGGGGTTTCGGGCTGCCGAGCCTCTTACGGGTCGGCAAGGCGCGCAATGACTGTACCCATACCCATTGCGATACCGGTGTCCCTCCCACGACAGCTTGCGCGGATCCACGTGAAAATCACGGAGTGGATGTCTCGACTCCTTACTGTGCTCTCGTCTCGCTCAAAAGGAGGAGGATCGCGCTCGGCGTCATCATGGGATCGCAACGCGATGGCGATACCAAAGGACGGACGGCCGGTGCAATGGCCAGTCAGGCATGCGAAATCAAGGAGGATGACTCATCTGAACTTTACGATTTCCTATTTATCGATCAGGCCCATTTTCTCAACGGCCGTGAGTCAAAGGTTGTAAAACACATCACCGCCGGCGAGGTTTTGAATGGTAGCGGGGACTGGGTGCAATGTAAGAACAGTGACGGTAGAAGTACGCGTTGGGCCGTCATCACCAACGACAACGGGGTAAGTGCTTCGAACCTAGACACAGTGGCCTACGCCCACACGCACGCGCTTAGGGTAGTTGGGAGCCAGTCGAACAAGGGAGATGCCAAAAAAGCGGCAGATGGCGCAATACCTCCCCTATCGAGCGAGGATTACGACTTCGTACGCGCCGTGAACTCGTTGTCCAACCCGACAACTGCGATCCTTCGACTGGAGGTCGTTCAGGGTACTGCCAACTTTGGGACATGGTTGGGTAGGGCACGACAGTGCAGCTTGCTCCGAAAATGGGGCAGACTTCAGCAGGTCGGTGACGTGGGTGAGAGGTTCACGTTAATTTACCCCTACTACGTGCACGGCGGTCGCGACCGTAAAGAGGTACTATCGACCTATGATAGCACGTCCCGCAAGACTGCACGGAGTATTTTCGAACTGATCGGCAAGTTTCAGGGAGACCGTACTTATAATGACCCTCTTACCGGTTGTGGCTGAGTCGATTCTGTTTGACCTCACGGTGGGCGACAATGAATGGGGTCAAGCTGGCTCAGGCGGCAGCGCCGAGCGGGCTCGGGACGACCCCGCCGCCGAGCCGAGCCCGGCGTCCCCCGGCCGCCAAGGCCGCGCCACACCCGATGGATGACGGAATAAGCGAAATGAGCGATGAACCTCGACTTTCGGAGCGCCGGGATAAACCGGCATGGAGAAGGGGATGAAAAGAACCCACATCACAAGGAGTAGCGAACCATTATGGCCCCGAGTCATGCGTCGGCGTCCGCAAGGCCGCAGTCGAAGCGTTGACAGGGGTCGTCCGGGCGGGGCTATTGAGCCGCGAAACGAGCAATCCGGGGTGCCGACGCCGTCGAAAGAGGCGGAAGGCAACACCGAGGGCGGCGCTATCGCAAGCCGCTCCCGGACCCCGCGCGGTTGTAGAACCCAGGCACGTACGAAGCTCTCCATGCACGAGAACCGGGAGATCCGCCGCTCGCCCAATCCCGGAAGGCGGGGCAAATCAGCCCCGACCCCAAATGGACGGGCCGCTCGGGGAAGGCCAAGGCCGTGAGCCCGAGATGAACGAGCAGCGGAAGTCAGCCGACCCCGTAGTACCTGTGAAGCTCCCGATGAGGCTACAAGGGGTCGGTCAGCTTGCGTTTGACGACCTTGCCGGTCGCGTTACGGGGCAACTCGTCAAGGAAATGGACCTCGCGTGGAACCTTGTAGCGGGCGAGGTTCCGCTTCACGTAGTCGCGAATCTCGTCGGCTGTCGGCTCGGTCTCGGCCGCTGGCACGACATAGGCGGCGAGGCGCTTGCCGAAGTCGGCGTCGTCGACGCCGATCACGGCCACCTCGGCGACATCGGGGCGCGCTTGGATCAGCTCCTCGACCTCCTGGGGGAAGACGTTCTCCCCCCCGGAAACGATCATGTCGTCGTCGCGACCGTCGATAAAGAGCCGCCCGGCGGCGTCGAAGTGACCGACATCCCCGGTTGACATCACCCCGTCGATGACCTCTTTGCCGCTGCCGTCGGTATAGCCGTCGAATTCGATCCCGTTGGAGACGAAGATCCGCCCGATCTCGCCCTTTCGGACCTCGCGGCCCGAGTCGTCGAGCAGTCGGACCCTTGCGCCGAGGGCCGGCTTGCCCACCGACGCCGGGGCGGCGCGATGGTCGGACGGCGTCGATATCGAGGCGTACGCAACCTCGGTCGATCCGTAGATCACGTAAAGAATGTCGCCGAACTCGTCCATCGTCGCCGTCGCGACCGCCCCCGGCAACTGTGAGCCACCGCAGAAAATCACCCGCAGCGACGAGAGGTCGTGAGCGGCAATCGCCTCGTGCCCCAACTCCAGGGTTCGTTGCAGCATCGCTGGAACCACGATCAGGCCGGTGGCGCGATGCTCGGCGATCGCTTCGAGCATCTCAGTTGGGTTGAATCGTCGCCTCGACACCACCTTGGAGCCGAACCCAAAGCCGAGCGCGAGGTGGGCGAAACCGAGAGCGTGGAAGAACGGCGGCGCGACATAGGTTACCTCGCCGGTCCGAAGCGGAACCCGATCGAGCAGTGCGCCCAGCGTCGTTAGCGTCCCGGACTGCTGCCGTGGCGCTCCCTTCGGCGTCCCGGTTGTGCCGCTGGTGAGCAGAACCATCGTCGGAAGCTCGGCCGGCGGGCTGATCGGGTCACCGTGGTTGGCCGCGATCAGTTCGTCGATCGTCGCGTCGGCGGAGCCGGCCGCGCCGTCATCGGTCCAGGCGCGGATGTGGCGCTCGGCCCAACTCGGCGCGCGATCGTCGTACTCGGCGTCGAAGAACAGCGTTTTGACCTGCTCTCGCTGGCACACGTCTTCAATCTGCGGCCCCGCGAACTCGGTGTTCATGAAGACGCACCGCATCCCCAGCTTGGTCGCCGCGAAGGTCGCGTCGAGGAAGCCGCGATGGTTGCGACAGAGGATCGCCGCGCCGTCGCCCGGCTTGACCCCATCGGCCTGCAAGGCGCGAGCCAGGGCGTTTGAGCGCTGCTCGATCTGTCGCGCGGTCAGAGTGCCAAGCTCGTCGTTGAAAAGCGGCCGGTCGCCGAAGCGGATCGCCGCGCCAACGCAGGCGCCAGCGATCGGACCGCGCCGCGCCAGCTCGATCCCGCTTCGCGCCAGCAGATCGGGGCGCTCGGGGCCGAGCATGCCAGATCGGAGCACCGCAGCGCCAGCCCGCGCCGCGTCGGATCCGGTTGTCAGCAGGTTGCGAAGCATCCCCGGCGCAAGCTACCGCGTTGCACGGCCGCTCGGCCAGCTCGCCACGACGCCTGTCAGCTCGCGGTCAGCGCGGCGATTTCCGCCGCATCGAGCCCCCAAGCCGCAAGCGCCGATTCGGTGTCGGCACCAGGTACCGGAGTCGGCAGCGGGGTCCCGGGGCTGGTGCGGCTAAAGCGTGGCGCCGGCGCCGGTTGGAGCCGCCCGTCAACCTCGATAAAGGTGCCACGGGCAACGTTGTGGGGATGCTCCTTGGCCTCGACGACCCCGTAGATTCCGGTCGCGCAGGTCTCGGCGGATTCGAGAATCTCGACCCACTCGTCCCTCGTCTTGGTCCTAAAGACCGCGGCGAAGCGCTGCTTCAACTCAGGCCAACGCTTCATATCCATCTGCGGGAACTCGGCGGGATCGAGATCCATCAGACGCAGCAACTCGGCGTAGAACTGGGGCTCGATCGCGCCAATTGCGAGGTGGCCAGCGTCGGAGGTCTCATAGACCTCATAGAAGTGGGCGCCGGAATCGAGCAGGTTGGTGCCGGGGGTATCGCTCCAGATCCCGAGGGCGCGAAAGGCGTGGACCATCGTCATCAGGACCGCGGTGCCGTCGACCATCGCGGCGTCGACGACCTGGCCCTTGCCCGACCCACGGGCCTCAAGAATCGCGCAGACGACCCCAAACGCTAAGAACATCCCGCCGCCGCCAAAGTCGCCGACCAAATTGAGCGGGAACAGCGGTTTCTCACCCTGGCGTTGCATCGCACCGAGCGCCCCTGCTACCGCGATGTAGTTGATGTCGTGGCCCGCCACCGCCGACATCGGCCCGTCCTGTCCGTAGCCGGTCATCCGCCCGAAAACCAATCGAGGGTTGATTCCGGTCAGGACATCGGGGCCGAGGCCGAGGCGCTCCATCACGCCGGGGCGGAACCCCTCGATCACCGCGTCGGCGTCGGCGACCAGGCGCTTCACCATCGCCACCCCGGCCTCGGTCTTGAGGTCGCAGGCAACCGAAGGACGATTGCGATGCATCACGTTCCACGAGCCGGAGCCGAGGCCGGCGCCACCCGAGCCGTCGGTCCGTTCGAGCCGAATCACGTCAGCTCCCATGTCGGCAAGCATCATCGCGGCGAACGGCCCCGGCCCGATGCTCGCAACCTCAACAACCTTGATTCCGTGTAGTGGTCCCATCGGCGCGCCAGGCTACCGGCCACGGGATCGAGCTGGTCCCCCGGTCCCCGGCCGCCCGCTCAGGCGTCTTCGCCGCCGAGGATGGCGCGACGACGGGCGGCGGTCAAGGGGCTGTAGGCGGTGCCGCGAGCGTTCAGGGCAAAGACGTTCTTGCTGGCGCGCGGGACCCCGTCGGCGCGTAGGTGATCGGTTAGAGGGCGATACCAGGTGGTGACCGGAATCCCCTTAACGACCCGCACGATCATCGGCCGGCAATCAGGGTCCAGCCCCTCGAGGGCGTGGCTGACCGCCTTCGCGGTCAGGGTCTCATCAACCCGCAACGTGGCGGCCGCAACCGCCAACTCGCTGTCGGGTCCCTTTACCCCGTAGGCGACCGCCAGATCGACCGCGTCGATGTCCTCGAGCGCGTCGACGATCGGCCGGGTTGCGATCGGACCGGCAGCGGCATCGACAACCGCCGCGACGTTGCCGACGAACCAGTAGTCACCATCGGCGTCGCGCCGGAACAAATCGCCGGTGTCGAGCCAGGCATCACCCGCTTCGAAAACGCCCCGCAGCGGGCTCCCGGTCGGCGTCACCAAATCGCCGCGGACCGCCGCCAGCATCACCCCGACCTCGCCGCGGGCAACCGGACAGGCAAAGCCGTCGGCGCCCTCGATCAGGCGCCCCGGGACCGGGTCGTATTTGGCGATCCGAACCTCGGCAGTGCCGGGCAACGGTCGCCCCATGCAGCCGGGCTTATCGCCGGGAACGTTGGCCAGGATCGCCTCGCCCTCGGTCGACGCGTAGAACTCCAAGACCCGGGCCGGAGCGAACCGGTTTGTCGCCCGGCGCCACATCCCGCGCGGCATCCCCGACCCGATGAACAGTCGCACCGGGTGACCGAGTTCGCGATCGTCGCGCGGGGCTTCGACGACATCGTGCAGCATCGTCCAGGTGTAGGAAGCGACGGTGACCCCGTAACGGCGCACCTCGTCCCAGAACGTCGTCGGATCGAAATGACGGGCCAGCGCGATCCGCGAGCCGCCCGCAACCGACCCGCCAAGGCTCATCAAGAGGCCGGAGGGGTGGTGAATCGGAGTAACCGCATAAACGGTGTCTGATGAGGTCAACGAAGCGGCGGTCGCGGTTCCGAACGCGGACAACGCCCAGCGACCGTTGGTAATCCGGTTCGCTCGGACCCGCTCGCCGGAGCCGGTAAAGAGGATGAAGGCGAGTTCGGAGCCGCGCCCCGGGTCGGCCTCGAACCACCGCGGCAAATCGACCCGATCGGGATCGATCCGCTCCATGTCGATCACCCGGTCACCAAGATCGCGCGCGTCACCGCCACCCCCCAGCACCAAAACCGGGACATCGAGGGCGTCGCAGGCGATCGAAGCAAGTTCAGGGTCAGCGATTACCCGCCCGACGTTGCCGAGTTCGGCCTCGCGGGTGACCTCGCCGTCGGGGCGCATCAATACCGCGACTGCTCCGAGCCGGTTCAGCGCCGCCACCACCGCCAGTCCCGACGGTCGGGTTGCCATCAAAACGCCAACATGATGACCTTGGCGAACGCCGAGCGAGACCAGGCCCTTGACGACGTTGTCGATTCGCCCGTTGACGGCGGCGCGGGTGTGGCCACGATCCTCGAACAGGAACATGATCTCGTCGGGATCGCTCGCGGTCTGCTCGGCCAGCAGCCGACCGAGCGAGACCCGGCTGTTCGAGCGGACCGCGTCGAGCCGGGCAATTCGCGGCATCTGGCCGCTCGCCTCGCGGGCGTATTCGCGCACCGCACCGACTCCGGGGCGGACGCTCGCCAAGGCGGTACGCGCCACTCCGAGGCCGACGTTGCCGGCCAGCCGGACCCCGTAGTCAAGGCGCGAACGCGCCCCGGCCGAACTCGGTGGATTGCGCGTCTCGTCGTCGGGGTCGCCGTCGAGCTTTCGCGCGGTCGCCGGAATTTCGTCGTCGCCCTGACGCCACCGCGCCCACTGCGCAACCACCGGCCAGGTGGTCCGATTGGCGCCGCCACCGACGACCAGGCCGAAGTGCCCAGCGTGCAACAGGACCTCGTAAACGTCGGCGGCCGGGGCAGCCTGGCGAACAGCCCGAACCATTTTCGGCGGCGCGATCTCGTCAACCTCGCCGACGAAGGTCAGGATCGGGACCGAAATGTCGGCCAGGGTGACGAGGCGATCCTCGACCGTGAAGCCACCGACAAGCATCCGATTGTGGGCGACAAACTGCCGCATCAGCTCCGCGATCGCGGGGCCCGGCCAGGCCACCCAGCCCTCGCCCTGCAGGAAGCGGCGCTGGCGCTCGCGCGGCAACAGGGCGTCGCGGTCGTGCAGCTGGCGCACAAAGTCGATCCGTTGCCGCAACGACTTAACCGGGTCGAGCAGGCGGAAGGCCTCGCGCGAGAACCAGGCCGGGATCGCCTGATTGGCGACGATCGTCGCCAAGGCGCCGGCGCCGCGAGTCGCCAACTCCTCGGGAATCCCGAAGGGCAGCGCACCGAGCGTGTCAACCGGGCTTCCGAAGGTGATCACCGAGCGCACTCCGGCGGAGCGTCGATACGCCGCCGCCTGATAACAAAACATCCCGCCCTGCGAGTAGCCAGCCAGATGGACATCCTGGCCGGTCGCCTTCCGGACCCGATCAACCGCGTCGGAGACGCCGAGGATGTGGTCGGTGACGGTCCGCTCGAGTCCGCCCTGCTCATGTTCGGGAGCGCCAAAATCGACCACCCAGGGATCGGCCCCATTCTCGCGCAGACTGGCCACCGCGCTGGCGGCCGGGGCGACATCGTAGACCTCAGCGGCCAGCATCAACGGCGGTACCAGCAGCACTGGCGGCCCCGGCGAGGAGCCGTTTTCCGGCGGGAAGTAGCGACGAAGGCGATAGACCCTCTGCTCCGCCACCACCTCGAACACCGACGGTTGCTCACCCGTCTCAAGCCCGCCGAATCGGGCCACTTCGAGCGCGTTTTGCGCCGCCGCGGCAAGCCGCGACGCCGAACCGGTGATGATCGATGGGACCAGATCCATTACCTGTCGCGGCCAGCCTACGCCGCTCCGCCCCCGATTGTAGTTCGAACCCGGTAATCGAGAGAAAAGGCAAGCGCCGACGACGGCGTGGTTGTGCCAGACTCGCGCCCTGGTTCCGACCGGGGATTCACGCTCCCGGAGGCTCGAGAGGATGCGAGAGACCAAGCGGCAACTTCGCCACGGCTCACGCCGTGCCCAGGCCCCGGCGGTTCTCCGTCGAGGCGCGAGCGGGAGCGGGCTGATCCGCGAGTATCCGACGACGCTTTGGGGGATCGGGACCCGGGCGCTCGAGGTCGAAGGCTCCGAGCCCGCTCCGACGTTCCTGCTCCTGCACGGCTTCCTCGACAGCGCCGACACCTGGCGCCCAGTCTTGGAGCGCCTGGCTGCCGCCGGACGCAGCGCGATCGCCTACGACATGCCCGGGTTTGGCTTTGCCGAGCGGGCCCGACACGGGGGACTGCTCGACCAGCAGGAGAGCTTCGTCGCCGAAGCGGTACGCAGGGTCGCCGCCAAGAGCGGCCGCAACGTAGTCGTCGCTGGCAATTCGCTCGGCGGCTGGGTGACGCTGCGGATCGGTGCCCACCAGAACCTGCCGCTCGCGGCGATTGCCCCGATCGCCCCGGCTGGACTTGACATGTCGCCGTGGTTTTTTCGGGCCGAGCGGATTCCTGCCGCCGACGCGATCGTCGACCTACCGGTACCGATCCCAAGCCGGGTCACCCGCGACATTGTCAGCCGCACCTTTCGACAGCTCGCCTTCTGCGATCAGTCGAAAGTTGACGAGCCATCAATTCGACGATTCGCATTCCACAACCGCGATCGGGCGACGGTGCGATGGCGGATCAACGCCGCCCGTCGTCTGATCACCGACGGCGGCAGCGCCTACCACCCAGAGCGAATCATGGTCCCGACGACGGTGATCTGGGGCGATAAGGACCTGCTCTGCCTGCCCTCAGGCGCGAAGCGACTGAGCGATGAGATCGTCGGCTCGCGACTCGCAATGCTGCACGGCTGCGGCCACTGCCCCCAGCTCGAGGAGCCGGGACGGACAGCCGAGCTGCTGCTCGAGACAGCGCCGACCAAACAGCGCGCAAAACCGCGCCTGCGCCGCTACCTGCTCGGCGCCGCCTGAAGGTCGGCAAGGTCAAAGCTGGCCCGCTCGTCGCGCAACCCGGACCCAGTGACTCAATGACTAGGAGCCGCGGCTTATCAGGCGCGTTTCGCGATTTCAAGTTTCAGGCCCATCTCAACCGTCGAGACCGAGCGCACGCAGGAGTTTTGCGGCGGGGCGATTGCGGTCGTTCAGGATGCCGCCGATCTTTCGACCCGCCAGTCCGACCGCCTTCGCCTGCAAGGTCGGGGCATCCATTGGGTTCTCAGGTGAGCCGACCGCGGCGCTGATCCAGCCGACCCACTCTCGGTTCAAGATCAACGCGGTCTCCGATTCTCGCATCTGGCTATCGGTGACCAACCGGATCCGCTCGCGGGCGAACTTGCGCAACGCCGGGTCGGCCGCCTCGAAACTGCGGACATTCGGCGCTCCGTGAGCGAGTGTGTAGGCGGTCAGGTAGGCGAGCGAGAACTTCGCCTGCAGCCCGTCTTGAACGTCGTCGTAGCGGGCGGCCCGCCGCGACACCGGGTGAACCCGAATCAGAACCGTCCGCGGGTCGGTTACGCCGGCCTCGCGAGCCTGCAGCGCCGCCTCGATCGCCCCGTGGGTTTGTAAGCAGCAGGGGTAGGCCTTGATCCAGTTGCGCTCGATCGCCGGGCGCGAGCCCACCGAGCGGTAATGCCCTCCGGTCACCTCCTCAAAACCCTCGGAGGCGCGGCTCAGGTCGGCGCGGGCCCCGGCCTCGGCCATCAGCGTCGCCTCGACTCCGGCGGCGGCGGCGGCGCCGACCCCGATCGCCTTGGCGTCGTAGCCGAACCCGGCCTGCATCCCCGACGCCCGCAGCAAGGCCAGCGCTATCGCGGCCTTGCGGGTCCGCTCCTCGAGACCGATCAGCGCCGCGCAGGCAACCGCGGCCCCGACCGGTCCGCAGGCAGCGGTGGCGTGGAAGCCGCGCTTGTAGAGGTTCGGGTAACTGGCCCGCGACAGCGCCGCCATCGCCTCCCAGCCAAGTGTGTAGGCATCCAAGACATCGCCGACGGTCTTGTCGCGAGCGGCGCCGAGGGCCAGCGCCGCCGGAGCGATAGCCCCGCTGAGGTGGGCGATCCCGGGCAGATAGGTGTCGTCAAAATCAAGCACGTGACCAGCCGTACCGAGGACGGCAGCGCGTCCCCTCGGCGAGCGATCGCCCCCGGTTGCCGCCACCATCGCCCGGGTCGCGGGCTCCTCGATTCCACCGACCGCGCAGGCGAGCCAGTCGAAAAACGCCTCGGCGTATCCGCTCAAACGATGACTCGCTTCTTGACGAACTCGCCGATCGAGTCGATCGCGAGATCGGCCGGATCGAGCAGGCCGGCAAGGCAGTGGAAGTCGTGCCAGAGGCGGTCAAAACGCTCGACCGTCACGTCGACCCGAGCCGCCTCGGCGCGCGATACAAACCGCAGCCCGTCGTCAAGCAGCGGGTCGCGGCCGGCGACATGCAACAGGGTCGGCGGCAGATTTCGCAGGTCGGCAAACAGCGGCGAAATCCGGGGGTCTTGCGATCGCATCCCGCCGCAGTAGGCGGGAACCGTCTGTTTGAACCACCCTGCCCGCAAAACCGGGTCGCTGCCCGAGTTGACGCGATTGCTCTCGGCGGACATCGTCAGGTCAAGCCAAGGACAGACCAAGACCAAGGCGGCTGGCAACGGCAGATCCATCCCGCCGATCTCAAGGGTTGTCGCCAACGCCAGGTTGCCGCCAGCCGAATCGCCGGCGATCACGATTCGCCGGGGCTCGATCCCCTGCTCCAGCAGCGCCCGGTAGGCGGCAAAACAGTCGTCGACCGGTGCCGGGAAGGAATTCTCGGGGGCGAGCCGATACTCGGGGACGTAAACCTCGGCGCCGCAGGAGCGGGCAAGCCGGCTGGTCAAGGATCGATACCCGCGGGCACTGCCGACCACAAAGCCGCCGCCGTGCAGGTAGAGAACGACCGCACCCTCGCGCCAACCCTCGGGTGGTCGCACCACCTCGGTCGATACCCCGGCGAGGTCGGTCCGATCGAACACGGCGCCGCTGAGGGGCCGGGCCAGCGCGGTGTTGGCCCGATAAACAAGCCGCTGAACGGGGATCGGGACCGGCGGACCAAGGAACGGACGCATCGCGATGCGCAGCCAAACACGAGCCAAAAACGCCACAAGTACCTGCATGGTCGAGCAGGGTACGGGGTCGGCCGGATCGGCGCTGGGCTCGACCCCGCAGCCGAGCGCAAATCGCACACCGAACCGAATCGGCGCCGCGACGCTGACGCGAATAGGATGCTGGGCTCATGCAGGAGGTTGCATTTTTCTTCGGAGCGTTCGGCGCCCTTGCCGGGGCAATTGCCGTTATTCGCCTCCGCAATCCGTTCTACAGCGTGCTGGCGTTGGTGATCCATCTGATCTCACTTGCGGGGCTGTTCTTGCTGCTCCAAGCCGAGTTTGTCGCCGCCGCCCAGATCGTCGTCTACGCCGGCGCGGTGATGGTTCTCTATGTGTTCGTCGCGGCCTATGTCGGCGGGGTCGACGAGCCGTTTTGGGAGCCGATCCCGGGGCAGCGAATAATCGCCCCGCTGCTCGGCGGAGCACTGTTTGTCGAACTCGCGATCGCGATTCTCGGCACCGGCCTGAAGGACTTCGCCAGCGAGGGGCCGAGTGTCGAACTCGGCTTCGGCTCTCCGGCCGCGATCGGCGAGCTGATGCTGGAAAAGTTCCTGATCGCCTTCGAGGCCGCCTCGATGCTGCTACTGATCGCTGCGGTCGGGGCGATCGTCTTAGCCGGGCGTCGCGAGGGAAGCGACTAGATGAGCACCGAGTGGTACCTGGTCCTGTCGGCGCTGCTCTTCTCGACCGGCGCGGTCGGCGTCCTGATCCGGCGCAGCCCGCTGGTGATCTTGCTCTGCCTTGAGCTGATGCTGAACTCCTCAAACCTCGCCCTGCTCGCCTTCAGCCGCGCCCACGGTAACGCCGACGGACAGGTTTTCGCGCTTGTCGTAATGGTCGTTGCCGCTTGTGAGGTGGTGGTCGGGCTTGGTCTGATCGTCGCGATGTACCGCCGCAACCTGCCGCTCGATGTCGACGAGGCGCGGGTACTGCGGAAATGAGCGCAACCACCTATGGTTGGCTGATCCTGGCGGCGCCGCTCGCCGGCTCGATCACGATCGGGGCGGGGTGGCGCAAGCTGAGCCCGCAGGCCGCGGGCATCCTCGGAGTCGGCGCGATCGCCGTCTCATTCTTGTCAGCCCTGGGCGCGCTGTGGGCGCTACTCGATGTCCCGGTCGAAGAGCGCCAGATGGTCGACTCGCTTTACACCTACGCCGACCTTGGCGGGATCAAGATCGACCTCTCGATCCTGGTCGATCCGCTGGCGGTCTTCATGGCGCTGACAGTCAGCGGCGTCTCGATGCTGATCCACCTTTACTCGCTCGCCTACATGCGATCCGACGAGGGTTACCGCCGCTTTTTCGCCTACCTCAACTTCTTTGTCTTCTCGATGCTGCTGCTGATCTTGGCGGGCAACTTCGTCTTGCTGATCGTCGGCTGGGCATTCGTCGGTTACGCCTCCTACGCCCTGATCAGCTTCTGGTACCGCCGCAACACCGCCACCGCGGCAGGGATGAAGGCGTTCGTGATCAACGTCGTCGGCGACATCGGGCTCGTCCTGGCAGCGATCCTGCTGCTCCGCGAGCTCGGCAGCGTTGACTACCTGACCGTGTTCGACCGAGCGCCGCAACACTTCGCGGTCAACCAGCCCACCGCGATCGCGATCTGCCTCCTGATCTGCGTCGGCGCTTTCGCAAAGTCGGCCCAGCTTCCCTTCCACACCTGGCTGGCCGACGCGATGGAAGGCCCGACCCCGGTCTCGGCGCTGATCCACGCTGCGACGATGGTTACCGCCGGGGTCTATCTGATCGCTCGGGCGCACCCGCTGTTTGAGCTCGCTCCGACCGCCGCCGACATCGCGGCCTTCGTCGGGCTCACGACCCTGATCTTTGCCGGGACGGTCGCGCTCGTCGTCACCGACCTAAAACGGATCATCGCCTACTCGACGATGTCGCAAATCGGCTACATGATCATGGGGGTCTCAATCGGCGCCTACGGGGCCGGGATGTTCCACCTGATGACCCACGCCTTCTTCAAGGCGCTTTTGTTTATGGCCGCCGGCTCGATCATCGCGGCGATGGCCTCACGCCAGAACATCGACCGGATGAGCGGCTTTGCGCGGGCGATGCCGTTCACCTCGGGCCTTTTGGTCGTTGGCTCGCTGGCGCTGGCCGGATTCCCGCCGTTCTCGGGCTTCTTCTCGAAGGACGAGATCCTCGTTTTCGCCGCCGAACGCGGCGGGATGTACTGGATCTTCGCGATCGGCGGCTACGTCGGCGCCTTCCTGACCGCCTTTTACTCGTTCCGGATCGTCTTCCGGGTCTGCTTTGGCGACCCCTGTGAGGAAGCGGAGGAACTGATCCGAACCGGCCTGCCCGCCCATGGCCCGCCCGAGAACCCGGTCAGCGGCGAGCCCGAGGATGTCGCGGTCGGCTTCCCGGGTGCCGATCACCACATCGCCGAAAAGAACTGGGAGATGAAGCTCGCGATGGGCACTCTCGGCGTCTTGGCGCTGCTCGGCGGGTTGATCCAAATCCCCGGGGTCAGTCACCTGCTCGAGAGTTTCTTCGACGGCAGCTTCGGGGACTCAAAGCTTTACACGACCGTCCAGGTCCCCACCGGCACCGCCTGGGCCGGCCTCCTGATTGGGGCCCTGACCTCGCTGCTCGCGATCAGCCTGGCCCACCACCTCTACATATCCGACCGATCGTTGCTGGCGCGGATCCGCGCCGAGAGCTCGCAGATCCACGACTTCCTCGCCGCAAAGTGGTACTTCGACGAGCTTTTAGACCTCCTGATTTATCGACCGCTGACCGCCGTCGGTCGCTTCTTTGACGGTTTCGCCGAGCGCTGGGTTGTCGGCGGTGTGGTCGGCGGGACGGTTGCAGTGGTGCGTCGCTTCGGGTCACTGACGCGAACTGCGCAGTCCGGCTACCTGCGCTTTTACGCCGCGGTCCTCAGCACCGGGACGGTCGGGCTCGGCCTCTACTTTTTGATCGCAAGCTCGTGAGGATGGCGCCGCCACGATGCTGAACTCGCTGCTTTGGACCCCTCTACTAGCCGGCTTGATCGGCCTGGCGCTGCCAAAACGCTGGGTCGGCACCTGGTCGGTAGCCGCCGCCGCGACCACGCTCGGACTGGCGATCGGGCTCCTGCTCGACGGCAGCTACGGCTCCGACGCGCTCAACTACGTCGTCGACGAGAGCTGGATTCCGGATCTCGGCGTCCGTTACTCGCTCGGGGTCGACGGCCTCAGCATCGGCCTGGTCGTCCTAACTGCGGCGATCTGGCTGGCGACCGTCACCTGGTCGGCGCTGCACCCGCCGCGGGGCGGCGACGACGCCCCGGCGAGCGCCCGCAACCCCGCCCTTTACTTCGCAATGCTCGGGATCGGCGAGACCGCAACGCTCGGCGCCTTCTTGGCCCAGGACCTGCTGCTGTTCGTCGCCTTCTTCGACCTGATGCTGATCCCGTTTTACTTCCTGGTCGGAATCTGGGGCCAAGGCGAGCGCCGCGCCGCCACAATCAAGATGATCATTTACACCCTGGTCGGGTCGCTGTTGATGCTCGTCGGGGCAATCGCAACCGCGGTGATGGCCGCCGACGGCGGCACCGTCTCGTTCGCGATCGCCGACCTGCGCGAGCACCTGCTCGGCGAATCGAGCCAGAAGTGGATCTTCGCGCTGTTTGCGCTCGCCTTCCTGGTCAAGATGCCAGCCGTCTTGGTCCACGGGTGGATGCCCGATGCTTACCGATCCTGCCCGCTGCCGGTCCTGGCGCTGCTTTCGGGAGTTCTCTCCAAGGTTGCCGCCTACGGCTTTTTGCGCTGGGCCTTCTCGCTATTCCCCGACGCCGCGATCGACTTCCAGCTCGTGATCATGCTGATTGCACTCGGCTCGATCATTTACGGCTCAGCGATGGCCTTCACCCAAACCAATGTTCGGCTGATCGCCGGTTTCTCGTCGGTTGCCCAGATGGGCTTCATCACCCTCGGCATCTTCAGCATGCGAATCGACGGAATCGACGGGGCGGTCCTGCAGATGATCAACCACGGGATCGTCGCGGCCGCCGCTTTCTTTGTGATCGCGGCGCTCTATGCCCGCTTCGGAACCGAGGATCTAACCGAGATGGGCGGGATGGCGAGCAAGGCGCCGTTCTTTGCCGTCGCCTTCATGATCATCACCCTGGCGACCCTGGCGATGCCGGGTTCGGCCAACTTCATCGGCGAGTTCTACATCCTCTCCGGGGCCTTCCAATCAAAGCTTGCGATCGCGGTGATCGCTTCCGGTGGGGTTGCGCTCGCCGCTTTCTACGCGCTGCGGATGTATCAACGTTCGATCCACAACCGACTCCCCGAGGGCGCGACCTCACGCGAACTCGACCTGCGCGAGGCGGCCGTGATCGTGCCGCTGGTCTTGCTGATTATCGGATGCGGTCTGGTCCCGAACAAGATCCTCGCCCGCACCGAGGCCGGATCTTCGGCCTCGGTTTCGGCCCTGGTCAGCCAGTGCCGCGAACACGGCGCGGCGCCCACCGAATGCGCCGCCGAATACGGCCTGCTCGGGCCGACCAACCGCGAGGGCGGTTTTGAGCCGAGCGAGAGCGACGGCGGGGCGGGGAACCCGACCGAATGACCGTCGACTTCAACGCTCCCGATATCGATTACGCCGCGATCTCGCCGCAGATCGCCTTGATGGCCGGAATCTGCGCCGTCCTCTTGGTCTCGGTGCTCGGCAAGGCGACCAACCGAAACCTCGTCACCTCGACCTCATTGCTCGGACTCGGCAGCGCGCTCGGCCTGATGATCTGGCAGTCAGACCGCAACACGGACCTGGTCGCCGGCGCGCTGCGGCTGGACGGCTTGGCGGCGAGCGCCGCGATCATCTGCATCGGAGTTGCGATCTACGCCGCTCTGCTGGGCGTCGGCGAGCCCGCCTTCTTCGAGAACGGGCAGAGCCGGCACGGCGAGTTCAACGCCCTACTTCTGACCTCGGTTCTCGGGATGGTTCAACTCGCCTCGGCGCAGAATCTGGTCGCCCTCTTCATCGCCCTCGAACTGCTCTCGATCCCACTCTATGTGATGTCGGGCTTTGCCCGCGGCCGCCGCGAATCACTCGAATCGGGGCTCAAATACCTGATCGTCGGCTCGCTCGGCTCGGCCACCGTCCTCTACGGCAGCGCCTTCATCTACGGCGGCTCCGGATCAACCGACTTCGGCGCAATCGCCGCCGCCCTCGGCGACGGCGGCCTCGCCTCCGACCCGCTGATCGGGATCGGGATTGCGCTGCTCACGGTCGGGCTCGCCTTCAAGGTCTCGATCGCGCCGTTTCACCAGTGGACCCCCGACGTCTACCAGGGCGCCCCGACAACCGTAACCGGATTCATGGCGGTCGCGACCAAGGTTGCCGCCTTCGCGGTCTTTGTTCGACTTTTCGAGGTCGCACTCGGGCCGGCCGCCTCGAATTGGCAGCCCGCGTTGGCGGCGCTCGCCGCGCTCTCGATCCTGGTCGGCAACCTCGGGGCGCTCGGCCAGAGTTCGCTGAAGCGGCTGCTCGGCTGGTCCGGGGTCGCCCAGGGCGGCTACATGCTGGTCGGCCTCTTGGTCGCCTCCGAGGTCGGCGTCAACGCTTTGATCTTCTACCTCGCCGGGTACGCGCTGATGAACCTGGCGGCCTTCTCGGTGATCGCGATTCGAGAGCGTGAGAGCAACCTGGGCGACTCGCTGAGCGCGGTCGAAGGGCTCGGCGGCGAGCGTCCGGCGCTGGCCTGGGCGCTGACGATCTCGATGCTGGCACTGGCGGGCCTGCCGGGGACCGTCGGGTTCTTCGGCAAGCTCTACCTGATCGAGGCCGCGGTCGACGGCGAGTACACCTGGCTTGGCATCGTCATCGTGATCGGGTCGATGATCTCGCTCGGGTACTACCTGCGGGTGATCGCGGCGATCTGGATGAGGTCGGCGCCCGACCCGGCCAGCCTGGCAACGAGCGCGCTGGGGCCGATCGACGGGGGATCGCCCGAGGGCGAGCGGGAGGCGAGCGGGAGCCGCCTCCTGATCGTTCCGCTGGCGCTGGTCGCCGCGGCGGCGGTCTTCTTCGGGATCCTCCCTGACCCGCTGGTCGACTTCGCCAAAGACGCCGGCCGCGACCTGATCGCCACCGTCAAGTAGACCCCGGCGCCCCCGGACCCCGGTGATCCATCACGTCTCACTGGAAGTGCGGCCCGACGACGCCGAAGCGCTGCTCGGGCTTTTCGAGATCCTCGGGTACCTGAGGGTGGCGCCGCCGCTCGGGCTGGAGGAGGGACTGTGGCTGGAACGGTCGGGCACCCAGGTCCACCTCTTGCGCTGCGACGATCCGAACGTGCCGCGTCGCGGCCACCTCGCCACCGTGGTCGACGACTTCGAGGCGTGCTTGGCCCGGGTCGAGGCGGCCGGGCACCGCGTCGGGCGGCGGCGCGCCTACTGGGGCGCACCGCGGGCCCTCGTTGAGGCTCCCGGCGGCCACCTGGTCGAGCTGATGGCGGCACCCCCCGATCCGGGCGTCCCATTGTCAGGGCCGGTGAACTAGCCGATGTTGTGGATCGCGATCGTAATCACCGTCTCAACCGTGGTCGGCGCGGCGGCCGAGATTCGCAGCAACGGCCGCGCCGCCGAGCTGTCGCGCCGCACCCTGCTCGCCTTTCTCTACACGTTGCTCCCGTTCATCATCTTCTTCAACGTCAGCCGTGCCGAGATCGACCTCGACCGGGCCGGCGGGATCGTCTTCGGTTGGGTCGCGCTCGCGATCGGGGTCGGCGTCGTCCATCTGGTTTGCAGCCGCCTCCTGCACCTCGATCGGGTCCGGACCGGAACCCTGATGACCTGCACCTGCGTCTCCAACACCGGCTACCTCGGCTACCCGGCGGTGATCGCGCTGCTCGGACGCGACGATCTCCCCGACGCCGTGATCTACGACCTCGGGGTCGCCTTGCCGGCCCTACTGCTCGGCGCCTTCAGTATCGGCGCAGCATTCGGAACCGAGGCCGGGGAGACGTTCCGCGAGCGGGTCCGCGCCTTCTTCGTCCGCAACCCGCCGCTTGGCGCCGCCGTCGCCGGACTGATCGTCCCCGACGCGTTCGCCCCCGATCTGCTGGTCGACCTCGCCCGGATATTCGTGATCGCGCTGCTGCCGGTCGGCTTCTTCGCGGTCGGGACCCTGCTCGGCCAGGCGCCGCCGGGCGAGCGCCTGCCCCGCCCCGAGCCACCGATCGCAGTGGTTGCGGTAGCCAAGATCGGGCTCGTCCCGGCGGTCTTGGCCCTACTGGCAGCGCCCCTGTTCGACCTGCCGCCGGCCTACCTTCTGATGGCGGCAATGCCGAGCGGCCTCAACTCGATGATCGTCGCGCACGCCTACGGGTTCGAGACCCGCCTGGTCGCCGAGGCGGTGGTCTGGACGACCGCGATCGTCGTCGTAGGGGCCGCGATTCTCCAACTCCTCGGAGTGCTCTGAGCCCAGCCCGCGTGGAGCGAGGGCGGTGTCCCGGTCTCGCGCCGAGCAACCGGTCATTCGATGAGTGCTCAGGACCTTTCCGCCCGACGGTCAACGCACCGGGTGGCGGCTGACAGATCTGATCCGATCGAACGTGCGATTCACCACCGCATAGCGGGGTTTCTGCACGTTCGATCAGGTCAGCCGCGATGAATTGGACGACCGCAACGAAGCTGAGCCCGTGCCCGTTCGGGGGGCGAGGTTCGCTCAGCAGCGCCGGTCCGGGTTGGTTGGGTCGAGCCGATCCACGTCGGGGGGCGGATCTCGACCGGGCCGATTGTCAGGTCGCGGCTGCGTGGATCGGAATCAGTCATCTAGATTTCGGCCCCGTGCGTTACCCGATCGAGAGCTTCACCAACCCCGAACGCGAGCTCCTGCGGGCTCATTTCACCAACCTCGACGGGCCAGTTTTCGGGCTCGTCAACCTTCCGGAGACGGTCAAGGGTGCGATGTTCGCGCGCTACTCTCGCTACTCGGGATCGCTGCGGCGGATGTTCCTCGACGAGTTTGCCGACGATGTCCGCGGCAGCGCCAGACCGCTCGACGGCGAGGAGGGAAGCCGCGCGGCCGGGCTCTATGAGCGGGTCTTCGTCGGCTACGGCGACGACTCGATCGCCCAGGTCGGCGGCGGCCACCTGGCCTGCGAATACGCGTCGAACATTCTCACGAAACTGTTGCAGCGCGGCCGGCTCGCCGCCTACCTGGAGCAATCAACCCGCTATATCCCCTACGACCAGCCGACCGATCCGAGTGATCCAACCAGCTGGCGGTACTGGCGCGACGACGAGCTGGGGCCGCCCTACCAGGCAACTCTCGACGAGATCTTTGCGATCTACAGCCGCAGCCTCGCGCTCGTCACCGCCTGGGCGGCCGAGCGCTGGCCGCGCGGCGACGAACCCGAGGGCGCCTGGCGCGGCTCGATCCGGGCTAAGGCTCTCGACCTGCTGCGTGGCCTCTTGCCGGCTGCAACCCTGAGCCACGTCGGCATCTTCGCGTCCGGCCAGGCCTACGAACAACTGGTCCTGCGCCTGCTCGCCCATCCACTCCCGGAGGCCCGCGCCTACGGAGAGATGATCCTTGCCGAGCTGAAGCTGATGATTCCGAGCTTCGTCTCGCGGGTTGAGCGGCCGGATCGCGGCGGCGAGTGGATCGACTACCTGCAGGCGCGTCGGGAGACGACCGAGCGCTGGGTCAGCCGACTCGGGCTCGACCGCCGCCCGCTCGGCGACGCCCCTTCGGTCGAGCTAATCGGAGTCGACGGCAGCGAGCGCGACCTGCTGGTTGCGAGTTTGTATGAATCGGCGGCGCTCGGGCAGGCCGAACTCGACCAGCGGGTTGGCGAGTTCGACGAGGCCGAACGGGCGAGGGTAATTGCCGACCTGGCAGGCGAGCGGACGAACCGCCGCCATCGCCCCGGCCGGGGGTGGGAGGCGGTGCGCTATCGCTTTGAGATCGTCTCCGACTACGGGGCTTTCCGCGACCTGCAACGCCACCGCCTCCTGACCTGTCAATGGCAGCGTCTCAGCCCGGACCTCGGCGCCGGGGTGCCGGCCGAGGTCCACCAGGCCGGGGTCGGCGATGACTACCAGCGCGCGCTCGAGCTGTCCCGATCGGAATACGAGCGACTGCGCGAGGCGGGCAACCTCGACGCCGCCCCCTACGCGCTCTGCCTCGGTTACCGAATCCGCTACATCCTCGAACTCAACGCCCGCGAGGCGATGCACGTCTGTGAACTCCGCTCTGGCCGGGAAGGTCACCCCGGCTACCGCGCCGTCGCCCAGGCGATGCACGAGCAGATCGGCACTGTCCACCCAGCGATAGCCACCGCGATGAACCACGTCGACAGATCGACCGAGCCCCGCCTGGAGCGGATCATGGGCGAGATCCGCAGCCACCAGCGCCAGCTCACCCTCCCATCGGCGTAGTTGGTGGGCGTAGTTGATTCCCTCGATCGACCTCGCCGTGGCTGCCGAGCGGGGACGGATCAGGGCAACAGCAGGAGCCCCTCGCGCCGCCCTGCGTCACGAAGCCGCTTGTCAAGGCAGACGAACTCGACCAGGCCATCGGCCGGTTCGACCAGGCAGAGCGCTGCTCCCAGCTGAAGTGAATCGGCGGCTCGCAGCGGATGGACCGCGAGGGCGCGAACGGCCGCGGCCCGCACCTGCTCCACAGGCTGCACCTCTACCGCCGCGTTGACGATGGCGTCGAGCAGGCGCAGCGGCTCAACAAGCCGGGCAACGCTGAGATCGCCATCGCGCTCGCGCCGCCAGATCGCTGAGCAGCACTCGAGTTTGGACCCCCACCATAGAGCGTAATCTGGACGAGATCGAAACAGATGCCGCATCTCCCCGCTTTCCGCCTCCGAAACGAGCAGGGGGACGATCGCCGAAGCGTCCCAAAAGCTGATCATGGCCCCTGACGACGCTCGGCGAGAAGTGCGGCCAAGACTCCAGACGGCGGTTCGGATTCTTCGTCCTCGACCGTGGGCCACAGCTCCGGCAGCGTCTGCGTCGGTCGGCGAACGAGGCCGCGCCGCTCGAGTTCGCCGAGCCGGACATCCGGCTCCGACTCGGGGACGATCCGGGCGATCGGTCTACCCCGATCGGTTACCACAACCTCCTCCCCGCGCCGAACGCGATCGAGAAATTCCGATAACCGCGCCTTGACCTCACTGACACCGACGCTGGTCATGATCGATAAGGCTAGCAGCTCATAGTCACGAAGACCAGAATGTGTCCGGGGTTCGCCCCCGAGACAGGGCGCGGCCGCGCTACGTGCCATCCAGGGCGGGAGAGCGCGCCGACGCCGGAGCAGTGTCGGAGGCCGACAATCGCCTGGGCGAGCCGCCACCCGACTACGGCGTGCTGGTGGCGCTCTCGCAGCCGTTGGCCCGGTCGATTCCCTCGCCGCCGCTGCAGTCGTCGTCTTGAGGACCGCCCAGCAGGGTGTCGCCGTCGCGATCGCCGAGCAGGCTGTCGTCGCCGTAGGAGCCCTCGATTCGGTCGGCGCCGTCACCACCGCAGATCCGATCGTTGCCGCCGCGACCGTCGATTTGGTCGTTGCCGCCGAAGCCAAGGATGATGTCGCGATGCGGAGTGCCGACGAGGTGGTCGGCCTCCGCGGTGCCGCTGATCGTCGGGACCAGTCCGCCACAGTTGTTTTGGACCAGCGCCCAGGCCCGCCGTGCTTCGGTGGAAAGATAGGGGCCGTAGAGGTGGTTCGTTTCGGCTGCGGTTTGGTAGCTGTAGCTGATCAGCGAATAGACAAAGCCGGGCTTGACGGCGGGATTCTTACCCTCGCGAACGACCCAGCCGCCTCCGGATGAGCCCGCGGTCATGTCGCACAGGATTCGCATCGTCGGCGGGCCACCAAGCGAGGCGGTTCTCGGATCGTCGCCGCTGTAAGGCGAGGTGCAGCGGTACAGGTCGTCGCCGTCAAACGGAGCCGTCGCCGGGTAACCGAAGGCCCCGATCGAGCCCTGGTCGCGCCCCACGTCGAAAGCGATTCCGCGCGATCCGACCACCTCGCCGATCGGCTCATCCTCCTGCTTGGCGAGTTCGACCGCGGCGACATCGGAAGTGAGGCGCTCGCTCCTCAGGAAGTGACTCGGGACCGCCGCCGCGAGCCCGGCCCAGGTCCCGTAGGGGCGCTCCCCCTCGTCGAAGGCCGGGACAAAGATGAAGCGGCTCGCGAAGTGCCCCCGCCCGTTCGAGTCGAGGTAATACAGGCAGTGACCGGCGGTCACGATCACGCTGTCGGTGTTGGAGCTGACCACGGTGGCGGAGCAGCTGTAATCGCCGATTCCGGGCAGTCGCCCAAAGACACGGCCGTGGGTCCGAAACGGGTACGGGGTCGGATCATCGATCCGATCGCGATCAACCCCGCCGTGGACTCGGCGCGGCCCCGCGAGCCGCTGCGAGGGGCTTGGCGGCGAGCCGGCGAAGTACCGGGGGCGCCGACTCGCCATCGGCGACACTCGCGACTCCGCGGCCACGATCGGGGTCGGCAGGGTCGGCGAGATCGGCAGATCGAGCGGCTGGGCCGCCTCAAGGCGCCCTCGGGTCCAGTAGTCACGACTTCGGGCCGAATCCTCAAAGCGATGCAGCTGCACTGCGGCGCTCGCCGCGGCCGGTGGCGCGCCCGGTCCGGCGGCGACCAACCCGGCCGCGAGTGAGCAAACCGACGCGATGCCGAGCCGGAGGGCGTCGCGGGTCGTTGCGGGCCGCGGTCTCGCCACGAGTTCCAAGATCATGCGTGCGGCGGGCGGCCGCTACGGCACGCTCCGTCGCTCCTCGCAGCCAACACTGCTGTCGGTCCCGGTTCCGCCGTCGCAAAGATCCAACCCGGAGGCACCGGCCAGGCCGTCATCGCCTGCCTGGCCAAGCAGGGTGTCGGACCCGACCTTGCCGAGCAGTCGATCGTCGCCGTCGCCGCCGCAGACAAGATCGTTGCCGTCGAGCGAATCGATCACGTCGGCCCCGCCGAGCGCGACGATCACATCGGGGCCGCCGGTTCCGACAATCCGATCGTTGCCCGCGGTTCCGGTCATCGTCGCGATCCGCCCGTTGCATGAAAGCTGGGCCGCCGCCCAAACCCCCGCCGCCTCGTTCCCCATATA
>JAHEXU010000205.1 GCA_023251975.1 bacterium
AAAAGCGTTTACCTAGGCCGAAATCGGTTTCGCGGCCTTCCACAGGCCCGAATCCCGCATGAACACTAGGGTTCCGAGTCGGAAGTTGGCTCGAGACAGCGATTAGCTGCGGAACTCGGGGAAAGCGGGTGATCGGATTCGAACCGACGACCTCCTGAATGGCAAGCAGACGCTCTAGCCAACTGAGCTACAGCCGCAAGGGGGCGGAGCCGATCAGAATGATGATCACCTCGTAAGAGGTCAGCGGCTCGCCCCGCCAGTTCCTGGAGATGTAGCTGAACAGACGATGTTCGATCTCGTTCCGCTTCGATTTCCCCGATGGGGGGTGGCAAACCGAGATCGTCAACTTGGGCCCGGTCCCTCGAGAAGCGTTTGTCTCCGTCTACGCTGGCTGGACTGATCGGCACTGTCCCAGCGCGAAAGCGGGACTCCAGGGGGAGCGCGCTCAATGGACATTCCGGACCGATTCGCGCGATTTGCGCGCGGAGTAGGAGGAGGCTGAGGACCTGATCCGCGGCACTCCTGGGACGTGGCCGCTAGGAGCGGCCCCAGAATCTCGCATCCCCGACAATGTAAATGCGGCGGCTACCCGGACCGCGGGGCCGCTATTTGTCGCTGCAATTGCGCGACGACATCCGGATCTCGCAGCGTGGTGACATCTCCGAGTTCGTTCCCAGCCGCGATGTCGCGGAGCAGTCGACGAATGATCTTGCCGGAGCGGGTCTTCGGCAAATCGTCGGCAAAGGCGATCCGCTTCGGTCGCGCCAGCTTGCCGATCTTTGCGGCCACATGCCGTTCGATCGCTGCCGAAAGGTCATCGTCGCCGACGACACCGCCGACCGGGGTAACGAATGCAAAGATCGCCTCGCCGGTCAGCTCGTCGGGGACCCCGATCACCGCGGCCTCGGCAACCCCGGAATGGCCGACGATCGCCGACTCGATCTCCATCGTTGAGAGGCGATGCCCGGAGACGTTGATCACGTCGTCGATCCGACCGACGATCCAAAAGTAGCCGTCCTCGTCGCGCCGCGCCGCGTCTCCGACAAGGTAGACGTCGCGGCCGTAGCGCTCCCAGTAGGTCGAGACAAAGCGCTCCGGCTCGCCGTAGAGCGTCCGGGCCATCGCTGGCCACGGTTTTGTCAGCACCAGGTTGCCACCGCCCTCGCCGATCTCGTGGCCGGAGGAGTCGAGGATCTTGGCCTCGACCCCGGGGAATGGGACCGTGGCCGATCCCGGTTTGGTTGTGGTCAACCCCGGCAGCGGCGCGATCATGATCGCGCCGGTCTCAGTCTGCCACCAGGTATCGACGATCGGACAGCGGCCGCCGCCGATTTCGGCGTGATACCAAAGCCATGCCTTCGGGTTGATCGGCTCGCCGACAGATCCGAGCAGGCGCAGCGTTGAGAGGTCGTGGCGACGGGGCTGCTCGACCCCCCACTTCATACAGGCACGAATCGCGGTTGGCGCGGTGTAGAAGATCGTCACCCCGTAACGCGCGGCGATCTCCCACCAACGATCCTCGGCGGGGTAGTTCGGCGCACCCTCGTAAAGGACCGAGACGGCGCCGTTGGCGAGCGGCCCATAAACGATGTAGGAGTGCCCGGTGATCCAGCCGATGTCGGCGGCACACCAGTAGACATCGTCGGCTTTTAGGTCGAAGACCAGCCGGTGGGTCGCGGTGACCCCGGTCAGGTAGCCCGCAGTGGTGTGCTGGATCCCCTTCGGCTTCGCCGTCGAGCCGGAGGTGTAGAGGATGAACAGCGGATCCTCGGAATCCATCGGTTCGGGCTCGCAGAACGCGTCGGCGGCCGCGATCAACTCACTCCAAAGGTGGTCGCGACCCGGCTGCATCGGTGGATCGGTGTCGCAGCGATCGACCACGACGATCGTTTCGATCGAGTTGGCGGCCGCGATCGTCCGATCGACCTCGGCTTTCATCGCGACCGGCTTGCCGCGGCGCAAGGTGGCGTCGGCGGTGACCAGCGCCTTGGCTTTTGAGACCTCCATTCGCTCCGCCACCGCGCCAGCCGAAAATCCGCCGAAGACGACGTTGTGGATCGCCCCGATCCGTGCGCAGGCGAGCATCGCGACAACCGCCTCGGGAACCATCGGCATGAAGATTCCGACGACATCGCCCTTGCCGATCCCGAGCCCGCGTAACGCGTTGGCGAAGCGCTGCGTCTGGTCGAGCAGGTCGCCGTAAGTGATGACCCGTCGGCTCCCGTCCTCGCCCTCCCAAAAGTAGGCGACCCGCTCGCCGTTGCCAGCGCCGACATGGCGATCGAGGCAGTTGACCGACGCGTTCAGGGTGCCGCCGTCAAACCAGCGCGCGAACGGTGGCTCAGACCAATCGAGGACCTGCCGGTAGGGCGTGATCCAGGCGAGCTGGTCGGCCCAGCTCGCCCACCAGGCTTCCGGGTCGGCGGCGGCGCGGGCGTAAATCTCGGGGTCGGCGGCGTTTGCCGAGGCGGCGAAGTCGGGCGGCGGCGGGAAGGTCTGTTCGGTCTGCAGGAGGACATCGAGTTCGGCTTTGCCCGCCCGGTCGTCGCTGTTGCCCACCACGTTTCGCTCCTCGCCTCGCTCGCTGTCTTCCCTGGCAACCTACCGGACCGAGACGGTCGATCTGCGATCATCGGGGCGGCGCGGTCTTTCGGCGCCTTGACGGGATGCTCGACGGGATGTTCGAATAATGCGCTTAGGGAACCTGCTCGCCGCCTTGGTGGCGGCGCTGATCGGCGCCTGCCTGCAGCCGGGGCTGGCCGCCGCGGTCGAGGCCGACGGGGTCGCCAACGTCCGCGGTTACTGGACCGAGCAACGGATGGAGGCGGCGATTCCGCTGAACCTGACGCCGGACCCGGCGGCGCTCGCCAACGCGGCGCTCCCGACCCCCGATCAGCACTCCAACTCGGCGCCGAGCATGATCGCGCCGACTCCGCAGACCCACGCCGCGGTCCATCGCAGCCTGATCGCCGATCCCTCGACCTACCCGAACCGAGTCCACGGCAAGGTTTTTCTGACCATCCCCCCGTTCGATTACGTCTGTTCGGGGACCGCGATCCGCTCCCACAACCACAGCTCGATCCTGACCGCAGGGCACTGCGTTCACGACGCCTCCTCGGGCTATGCAACCAATCTGATCTTCGTCCCTGGCTATGACCAAGGCGACGAACCCTACGGCGAGTGGGTTGCGCAGCGCCTCTTTTCGACCCCCGGCTGGGTCGCCGACGAGGACCTCCGCTACGACGCCGGGATCGCCGTCTTGAAGCGCGACAGCCAGGGCCACGGAATCCAGGATGTGATCGGGGCGCGCGGGATCGCCTTCAACCAATCGCGCAATCAGTTCTACCGCTCGTACGGGTATCCGGCGGCCGGATCGTTCGACGGCGAGCGGCTTTATCGCTGTGACTCCGGCTGGGGGGGTGACGACGGCTCGACTCACGAGCCGCGAACGATGTTCATCGCCTGCGACTTCACCGGCGGCTCCTCGGGTGGCGGCTGGGTGATCAAGGATCGCGCTGTCGCCGGCCTCAACAGCTACAAATACGATGATGATGCGCCACCGGTTCTGCCCGGTGAGGAGCCCGATCATATGTACGGGCCGTATTTCGGCGACACGATCAAGGCGCTCTACCGCAGTGCCGCCGGACCGGTGCAAAGGTGCCTCGGCAAGGCCGTCACCCAACTCGGCAGTGGAGGTACCGATGTCTTTACCGGCAGCGACGGGGTCGACGTGATCGCTACCGGCGGCGGCGCTGACGTGGTCAGGGCGGGCGGCGGTGACGATCTGATCTGCTCCGGCTCCGGCGACGATCGGGTCCGCGCTGGCTCCGGTAACGACCGGATCAGGGCTGGCGCGGGCGAAGATCTGATCAGCGGCGGCAGCGGCAGGAACGATCGCTGCACCGGCGGAGCCGGCGCAGACCGAGCCGGCGCTTGCGAGTCGCGCCACGCGGTCCGCTAGACAGCCAGCCCGGCCGAGCCGGCCGAACCGGCCGAACCCGAACCGGAACCGGCCGAACCGGGCCGATCGGGCCGAACGGGCCGAACCGGCCATACGGGCCATGAGGCCGTGTGGTCTTTGGCCCTGGGCGCCCTCGCCGGGATGTGATCGCCCAATTTCGCCGGGTTGTCGCGCCGCTGATCGCTCCGGCGCTCCGCGGCCGCTTCGCTGACTCGGGAGCCGCCGACTCAAGGCGCCGCCGCTCGTGCCGATCGATCCTGTGCGGGGTGTGAGATTCGTCGTCCCGAACCCCCGACGCCATGAGACGCAGCACCGATCGATTCGCCCGACCCCTATGTTCTTTTCGCTCGGGCGTGGTGTTGGCGATCGTGGTCGCCGCGGCGATCGGGTCCCCGGCGGCCTCGGCGGCAGCGCTCCGACTCGACCGGCTCGGGCCGGTCGTCGGCTCGGTCGAGCGGCCAGCGGCGCGCAGTCATGCCCTTGCCTACTGGACCAAAGCGCGGATCCGGGCGGCCCGGCCGCTGGAGGAGATCGTTGTCGACCGACCCGGGCAGGAGGCCGCCCGACCGGTCGCTTCGGTCGTGCCTGATCGTGGGCCTTCCTTTTCGGTCAGCGGCGCCGCCCCCGGGCTCGGGATTCCCGGTCAGCTCCGAATCCGGGGACGCGGCCCGGCGCGGCCCGGCGCGGTTAGCCCGGACCGCACCGCAGCCCGGCGAGCCAGCACCTTTATCCGCTATCCGCTCGAGGCGCCCGACCACGACCCCGAGGCGTACCCGAACACCGCCCACGGCAAGGTGTTCTCGCACTTCCCCGGTAATGGCGGCGAAGACTACGTTTGCTCGGCGACGGTTGTCCCTTCCAACACGATGAGCGTCGCGATGACCGCGGGCCACTGCCTTTACCAGCGCGATAAGGGCGGCTTTGCCCGCAATGTCGTCTTCGTCCCGGCCTACCACTCCGGCGATGCGGGCGGGATCGCACCGCTCGGCCACTTCGCTGCTCGCAAGCTCTGGATCCCGCGCGGCTGGCAGGCGCATCAGTACGTCAGCCTCGATGTCGCCGCGATCAGCCTGGCCGCAAATGAGTCCGGTGGGTTGGTTGAAGATGTCGCCGGGAGTCGCGGTATCCGCTTCAACCGCAAACGCTCGACCGCCCTCGATGCCTACGGCTATCCGACCGAACCGCCGTTTGACGGGATCACCCCGTGGGTCTGCGATGCGCATACGACCGGCAGCGACGACGGCGCCGCCAACCTCCCGGGTCCGACGCCACTGCAGATCGCCTGTGATCTGACCGGCGGCGCCAGTGGCGGCGGTTGGATTGTCAACCAGGGACCCGACCCGCGCCTGGCCCCGGGCTTTTTGTTCTCGGTTACCAGCTACCGCTACCAATTCGTTCCCGAACGTCTCTACG
>JAHEXU010000206.1 GCA_023251975.1 bacterium
GGCGAATAGCCCGATTCCTAGGAAATATGGATTGCCGAACTTTCGGCCTTCAAGAGCCTTCAGAATTGGTGACGCTGCAAACACGTCAATGTCGAACCGGCGTTTCATGAATGCAAGTGGGGTACAGTCAAAGCCGCATAGACGTACGCGACAAACCTAGTGGGCGTGCGTCATAAAGAACCGCCGTTCAACGTCATTATGCCAACCGGGGTAAGCCTTGTCGAACGCCCCGTGGTCACCGTGGTCTGTAAGCAGCACCTCAACATTTGGATTCCGCGCCGCGCGGTCCCTCAACATCTCCGCATGCTCGACTGATATTACAATGTCGTCACGCGCATGTATGATGAGAGTCGGAACTTTACACGCCGCGATATAGTTGGCTGCGGAGGAGAGCTTCCAGATATCATCGCCAGATACGCCGTAGTAGGGGGCGCTTACTTGGATGACCGCATCTTCAAGTGTTCGTACGGATTCCCCCCAAGTGTCCTGTGTTGTGCGAGCCCGGATAGCGCGCGCTACCAAACTTCTGAGGATTGGACCGATAAGAGGGCGGTCTGCATTGCTCAACTGCTTCGCGGCAAGTTCCGTATCCGCCGGGCTCGAGATGGAGAGCACCCCGCCTTGTAGCATCGCGGTTGCGCCAGAATCGTGCGACGCGCGCAGGGCAGCTGACGCTCCAAACGACACGGCATAGACACCAACCGACGTGGATCCAGAATCCTTCAGTCGGCTGGCAGCGGCGAACAGGTCAGACGATTCTTTCCAGCCCGCTGATGTCGGTGCCTTGGATAGGCGACTAGTCCGCCCAAAACCCCTAAGATCGAGAACGCCAACATTGAACCGCCAGTTGCGATACGCCGAGACCGCGATCCTGCGAACATAGTCGAATCCTCCGTGGTTGAAAAGCCCATGGACAACCAGCAGGCCGGGACGCGGCTCGGGCCACACAGCCAATCTCATTGCCATCGGCTGATTTTGTTCACCGAGGACGACAGTTGAGTGGAAGGGGGGAGGATACGGATAGCCAACGGCTCCGAAGTGCGCACTCTGGGCCAGCATGAACGTTCCTACGTCCGGTATCGATTTGCGTAGCAACGCGGTCCTAGGCCAGCTCGGTCCGTTAAGGGCGCTGCCAGCGAGCGCGCCACCCTCCGTCCTCGCTTTGGCTTCCGGACGAGCAGTGTTCAACGCGGTCGCCGATCTGCTGAAAGTGTTGTGCGCTGCCGAGACGTGGCAGTGGGATTTACACCGAGCGGTGACTCGGACTCGGGCACGCCTCGGAGCAGCGAGCCATACCGGAAACACAAGGGGGCTAATTACAGAGGCCACCCCCTTAACGATACGATACCGGAGATCCTTGATCTTAGTCACCACCCGCTTCGACGATCGAGATCAAGTTGCGAATTTCCGGGAGTTCTTTGAATTTCATATGTCCGCAAAATCATGAGGGACGTGAATCGTCGAGAACACCTTACTCGCTCTGCATGCATTCGGCGGAGTCAGTTCGGCGTTGGGTTTCGGGGGTTCTTCGACCCTGAGCAGGATGCCTACGCGTTGGGGCGAATTTTTGGCGATGCGGCGGGAAGAATGCGGGCAAATCGCGGGTTCCCGCTCTAGGCCGACGGTGAGCCCCGAGTTGTGGGCTGGCTCGTTGCCAACGTCGCCGTACGGCGCCAGTCTGCTTGACCCGGCAGGCCTGTCGAAAGGCCGGTGCGGGGACGGCCGATCGATCCCCTGCGATTGTCAAGGAGTTCACCCCTGTTGATGGAGTACGTCCGTCTGTAGATCCCCGAGGTCCCGCGCTGGGCTTAGCTGGATTTTTGGCGGCAACTCGTCCGGTGATTCCGCTACACGCGGTGGCGATGCTGATCAGCGCTGGTGGGGATTGCTCGGCGCGGGAGTCCCCATCCGTCAACGGAAGTAGCAATTCAGGTACCTCGGCCCGCCGATGCCCTCCTCGGCCGCTTGTTCCCGAAGAGAAGAAATGGAGCCCTTCGGTCTGCAGCGAATCTTCGGGTCCGAATCTTGCAGCCATGGAACGTAAGGAAGCGTCGCACAATAGAATCGAGGCACAGTCCGCGCGATGCCGAGGCACAGTCCGCGCGATGCGTTTATCAGCGCTGGAACCACTCGCTCCATCCTTCAAATAGCGAGCCGACGCTTCGTAACGATGTTGACGCACTGATCTCCGAGGGCACAGACGCCATCGCTACGGTGCTCGGTGCGTTTGAGGCTCGGATCAGCGAACTTCAGACCGAGAATTGCCGAGCTGCTGGCCAAACTCGGCAAGAGCCCCCACTCCTCAAAGCCGCCCTCCGAGGGCCTCGCAAAGCCGCCGCCCAAGCCAAGCAGCCTGCGTAAGCGCTCGGGAAAGAAGGCCGGTGGCCAGCCAGGCTCACCGGGTAACCACGTGCCGCTCCGCAAGGATCCGAACCGGGTGATCGTTCACGAGCCAATGACCTGCGATGGCTGCGGCGGGGACCTCGCCGATGCCGAGATCACCGGTTTCGAACGGTGCCAGGTGCTCGACCTGCCGCCGCCGGTCGGGCTCATCACCACCGAGCACCGCGCCGAACACCGCCGCTGCAACTACGGGCACGAGCTGCGCTTCGTTCCCCGAGGGGGTCAATGCCCCGACCCAATACGGTCCCACTGAACTCGGGATCGAAGCGTTTGGTTGGCCTCCGCTCAGCACCGAGCCGACAGGGCGTCTCGCTGGGCGCGGCTGCGGACCCCGGCGGCGAGCGGGGCGTTGCGGGCCTGCGGAGAGCGAACCGGCCGACGGGGAGTCATGACGACGCTGCAATCGGGACGGCGGCGGATCGGCAGGCGCATTCGCAGGCGCTCGATCGTGAAGGAGTAGGCGCCGTTCGCCGGACGCGCATACGGGTCGTCGGCGCTTAGAAGTTCGAGCCGCGGGGTATGGCCACGGCGGAAAGCCCAGGCTGCCGGGTGAAGCTGGACGACGTTTCGGGCGGCGTTCGGGCGCCACAGGCCGCGGGCGACCAGCCGCTGGGTGGTCCCGTCGGGGGCGACATCCCACAACCGCATCGCGATCTCACCGCTCCCGTCGAGGCCGGATCCGGGGGCGATCCGGGCAATCAGGGTCGGCGCGCCGACCAAGCTGTAAGTGCGGCCGACCGGGGCGAGGTCATAGGTCGCGGTCCCGGCCTCGGGGCCCGCCGCCACCTCGACGCATCCATCGCCCATCCCGGCTACCGGGTCGATCGCCGCCGCCACCTGCGGATCCCCGCCACCCGGGCTGATCGTTTGTGCCCCGTGCGCGCGCAGTCGCACCTCGCCTCGGGCCAGGCGCTCGTAGCGACGGGCGCGAAGTGGTCCGCCAGAGGCTCGCTCGCGGGGACAGCGCTGGACGAAGGCGGTGACCGCGCTGCGCGGCGGGGCGGCGCCGCGGCCTCGCAAGAAATGGTCAAACCATCGATGCAAGATCCGCAGCAAGGCGGCCCGATCGCGGCTGTCGTTGGAGGCGCGCTGGTGGCCGAAGTCTCCCAGCAACATTCGGATCGGAACCTTGGGATGGTCCTCGGAAACCCGATTGGCGTAGCGAATCACCTCGTCGGCCGGGAACAGATCGTCGGTGAACCCGGAGGCGAGAAAGAGCGGCGGCGGGGCGTGGGCGTCGTCGAGATTGATCGCGGAGTGGTAATCGCCCAGCAGGCCGACGACCCGCGCCGCCTCGGCGTCGTCGTAGGGCTCGCCTCGGTCGGTCCGCGACACCCAACCGGGGACATCGGATTCAGGGTCGAGCGCGGAGTTGGCGAGAAAGCCAACCGGCCGGCCGGGGACAAACGGCTCGCCGAGCGGCTGGCCCGGGCCGGTCGCGAACTGGGCGGCGAGGAAGATCGCATTGACGAACGAGGCCTTCTCGACCCCAACCGGGTCGGTGACAAGCGACCGCGGCGAAACGATCTGAGTCAGGGCTCGGCCGTTCGGGGCGGCCGCGTTGACCAGGTCCGCCCAAGGGATGACCGGTGCGGCGGCGGCAAGCCGGAGCGGCACCCCAGCGGGGCTGCGCCACGCAACCAGGCTGCCATCGGGCAACATCACCCGATCGCTCAGGCTCGCCAGCATCAGCGACTGGCCGCCACCGTAGGAGTCACCGGTGACCCCGAGCCGCGCCGGATCGGCGATCCCCTGATCGACCAACCGGCCGATCAGCTCCTGGGTATCGCGGGCCTCATAGCGAACGTCGGCGAGATGGATCCAGCCGCGGGCACAGTCGGTCGGGTTGGCGGCGCGAGCCTCCGGGGTGCCGCAGGAGCCCCACAGTCCGCGCGCGGTGTAGGTGAGGACCGCGTAGCCGCGGCGCGCCCAGCTGTAGACGTTGTCGGTATAGGCGGTTTCGGCCGGGTTCATGTACTCCCACTTCGAGTTGCCGAAGCCGTGGATCTCGGCGACCAGCGGCAGGTTGCTGGCACCTCGGCGGGGCAGGACCACGGTGGCGTCGAGCGGGATTCCGTCCCAGGTCTGGACCAGTCCGTCGCACTGCCAAAGCCCCGGAGCGATCCCCTCGCCGGACGGTTCGGCGCACGACGTGAGGCCGAGCGGCGTTGTTGCCGCCGCTGCCGGAGCGGCAAGCGCTGCCGCAACGAACGCTGCCGCGGTCAGCCCGGCAACCGTTGCTCTCGAGCCTCTCCAAGCCATCGCCGCCAAGAGTAGGGGAGTCGTGCCGGTCGCGGCGCAATCAGAAGACGACGACGGCGCGACCGATCTCGGCGAAGCGATACATCACCTTTTGTTCGGGTTCCGGAACTCGAACGCAGCCGTGCGAGGCCGGATAGGCGGGAACATCCGGGTATCCGTGGAGAGCGATCCCGGCGTTGAAGTAGCTGGCGTAGGGCAGCCAGGTTTGGAACGGGACCGACCAGGAGCGAAGCTCCTTGCGGAAAACCGAGTAGGTCCCCGACGGGGTCGGGTTTGTCGAGGTCCCGGCGGAGATGTGGATCGCCCGGGTCATCCGGTTGCGAGAGACCAGGAGCGCGACCCCCTTGTCGCGATAGATTTCGATCCGGTTCGCGGGGCCGGAACGGGCCGTCGGATGCGGCCGCGAAGCGCTGTCGAGTGCCGCCTGGGTTATCGGGCCGACGACGCCGTCGCGATCCAGGCCCTCCCAGGCCTGGAAGGCGGTCACCGCTTGGGTCGTTCGGTAGCCGTAGACGCCGTCAACCGCCCGCGCCGGAAGGTAACGAAGCTCGGCGAGGCGCTGTTGGATCCGGCGCGCGCTCGCGCTACGGCTCGCCGACCCGACCGGTCGCGGCTTCGGCCCCTGGCGCGGCGCCGCCAGATCAGACCGATCCTGTGGCGGAGTCGGGGCAATCCCGCCGCTCGCGACCCTGACCCGGT
>JAHEXU010000207.1 GCA_023251975.1 bacterium
GCGGTTCAGCGAGGCCAAGGTCGAGCAGGGCCGCGACCTCGCCAACAAGATTTGGAACGCGGCGCGGCTGATCTTGCTCAATGCCGGCGCGGTGACCCCGGCGCCAGCGACCGCCGCCGCTCGCCCCGAGGATCGTTGGATCGCCTCGCGACTGCAGAGCGCGATCGACGAGGTCTCTGGCGACCTCGACCGCTACGACTTCGCCCACGCCGCGCTCGCCCTCTACCAGTTTGTCTACTCGGAGATTTGCGACTGGTACCTCGAGATCGTCAAGCCCCGCCTTTACGACGGCGACCCCGAGGCAGCCGCCAACCTGCTGTGGCTGCTCGAGCAGACGGTGGCGCTGGCCCACCCGATCATGCCGTTCGTCAGCGAGGAAATTTGGGGGTATCTGCCTGATCGTGACCGCCCGTTGATTGCCGCCGCTTTCCCAAGCTCCGATCCGGGGTTGGTCGACCGCGACGCCGAGGCCTCGGTGGAGCGATCGATCGCGCTGACTCGGGCGCTGCGCAGGTGGCGCGAATTGGCCGCCGTTGCCCCGGGCAAGCCGCTGTCGGTTCGCGGAGTCGAGGATCCGATTGCGATCCGTTTGGCCCGCCTGGCGGTGGTCGGCGAGTCGGACGAGCTGGCCGAGCTGATCGCTCGGGTCGAGGGGGTCGAGATTCTCGCTTCCTCCGAGGTCGAACCCGACGCGGTTGCCAGCCGACTCGACGAGCAGCGCCGTCGACTGGTTGCCGAGGTCAAGCGAGGTGAGGCCAAGCTGGCCAACCGCGGCTTCGTCGACAAGGCGCCGCAGCCGGTGGTTGTCGAGCAGCGCGCCAAGTTGGAGCGCTACCGCCACGAGCTCGCCGAGCTCGACGAGCTTGTGGGGTTGAGCGGATAGCTGGCTTCGATCGCCCTGCCGCCGACCCCTTGGCCGACCCCGACGGGTATCTGGCCGGGCTGGAGCGAGTCGGCTGGAAGCTCGGGACCGAGCGGGTCGAGGCCTTGCTGGCACGGCTCGGTGATCCGCAGCGCGCCTACGCGACGATCCACGTCGTCGGTACCAACGGGAAATCCTCGACGACTCGGATGATCGCGGCGCTTTTGGCGGCGGGTCGCGAGGCGTGGAAAACGCGACCGGTCGGAGCGATGACTTCCCCGCATCGGCTCGAATGGCGCGAGCGGACCGAGGTCGCGGGGCGGCCGATTGAGCCTGAGGCATGGGGCCGTGCGGTGGCGGCGGTGGCGGCAGCCGACCCAACCGACCTTGGGGCGACCCAGTTTGAGGTCGCCGCGGCGGCGTCGTTTTGGGCGCTGCGGGAAGCTGGCGTCGATGTGGCGGTCGTAGAAGCCGGATTGGGGGGGAGGCTTGACGCAACCAACGTGCTCGATTCGACGGTCAGCGTTCTGAGCGGAATCGGGCTCGATCACACCGACTGGCTGGGAGATTCAGAGCTTGAGATCGCCGCCGAGAAGCTGGCGGTGCTGCGGCCGGGGAGCAGCCTGGTGGTGGGCCGCTGCAGCGGCGCGGTGGCCGAGTTGGCGGCGGCAACCGCGAGCGAGCGCGGGGCGCGGTTGGTCTGGTCGAACGACTCGGCCATCGGGGACCGACCCGGAGCTCCCTACCTGCGGCGAAATCTTGCCCTGGCGGTCGCGGCAGTGCGCGAGTTCGGGGTCGAGGTCGGCGACGGCGAAATTGCGAGCGCGGCGGGAATTTTCTTGCCGGGGCGGTTCGAGGTGATCGCGGGGGAGCCCGTGATCGTTCTCGATGCTGCCCACAACTCCGACGGGGCGCGGGCTTTGGCTGAAGCCCTGGCGGCCGCCGATCCGGCCGAACTGCCGCGTCCGCGGATCGGCTGCGTCGGTTTGCTCGCCGACAAAGACGCCGCCGCCGTGCTCGGCCAGATGCTTGGACATCTCGACCAACTGGTCTGCACTGCAATTTCGCCCCCATCAGGCTCCGGGCGGGTTCAGGTCCCGCCGCATACCCCAGATGGGTTAGTTAAGCTTTCCATTCCGCTCGGGTTCAGCGCCACCGCGGTGGCCGATCCCAGCAAGGCAATTGCCGATGTAATAGCCCTTGCGATGCGGCGACGCGGCACCGCCGTGTTGTTTGGATCTCACTACCTTCTGAATCAGCTATGGACCGTGAAGCGCGCTCGATGCTCCTCAAAATGATGGGGATCGTGGCTGCGGTTGTGGCCGCGGTGATCCTCGTCTTCTTCGCCCTCGGCTACATCTTCGCGAGGGTATTCCTCGGGGCCGGCTGACAAACACGGTGTTCAAAGTAGACTTCTGCGCCCGAAATGCTGATCGCTTTATTTGGAATAAATGATGGCGCCCTCAACCTGGTCGTCAACCTGCTGGTCCTGTTCTTGGTCTGCGTCTGGCTGGCCCTGATCTTCTGGACCTACCGCGACGCCAAGCAGCGGATCGAGGACCCGGTCTTGGTGATGACGGCCACCGCCGCCTCGGCAATCCCGTTTGCTGGCAGCGTCGTTTACTCGATCCTGCGACCGCCTGAGTTCCTCGAGGATGCGAAGGAGCGGGCGCTTGAGATCGAGGCCGCCGAGCTGCGGCTGAAGTCGTTGCGTGAATCCTCCTGCCCGAGTTGCGAGCAGCCGATCGAGCGTGACTATCTGCGCTGCCCGGCCTGCCAGGTCCGGGTCAAAGATCCCTGCAGTTCGTGCAGTCGCCCGGTCGATCCGCGCTGGATGATCTGCCCCTTCTGCGAGTCCGCGCTGGCCGGTCGTGGCCGTCGTGGCGCCTCCGGATCGCGCGGTCCCTCGGCCAGCGGCGACGCGCCATCCGGCGCCGCCAAGTCCAGCGGCGCCGGCAAACCCGCCGCCGCCAAGGCCCCAGGCGGCGGCGCCTCGTCCAAGGCGAGTTCGTCCGCGGCGGCTCGCTCCCCTACTTCGCCCTCGCGACCGGCCCGGCGGGTCGCCGCCGACCAGCCGGTTCGCGCCCCCGCCCCGTCGCGCGGCGCGCTCGGCTCAAGCCCCCGAACCGGCTCCTCCGGATCACGTCCGAGCGCTCCTCGCAGCGGTGCAGGCTCTCGTTCGAACCGCCCCTCCGGCGAAGATCGAACCCGCTAACGGGGCACTTCAGGAACGGGGGTTCGGGCGAGATGTCGCCCTCAGCCTCGATCCACCGATTCAGACGGCGAATCCCCGCGTCATCCCGGCGCTGGGAGCCAATTTGTGACCACCCACGCGGCACCACCCCGCGGGTGTCCGCAAATCGACCCCCGGCTTGGCCTGGCCACCCGGATTCACTCGACCGGCTCGGTGGATCGAGGCTGTGGCATCGGTGTGGTGGTGAGGATCGCCCAGAGTTCGGCGGCGGTCGCCTCAGATTTGGTCGTTAGGTCGGGGCGGGTCAGGCGGACCGGGCGGTAGCCGTGCGCAAGAAGCTGGCGGTCGCGGGCGCGATCGGCCTCCGCGCTGCCCCAGTCGCCGTGGTAGGTGCGGCTGTCGAATTCGAGGGCGACCCGCTGGTCGCGCCACAGGCAGTCGATCACGTACCGGGCGTCCGCGAGGTTGAGCGGCACGTTGAGTTCGTACGGCGGGAAGTCGTGGGCCCGGAGAAAGCGATCGCCGAGCTCCTCGAGCGGCGAGTTCGGAGCGCCACGGGTCGCGGTGTTGGCGCCGAGGATCGTCCGCAAGGCGGCGGTCCCGGGGCGGCGAGGGCGGGCGTCGAGCAGCCGTTCGAGCTGCGCCGAGGTGGTGAGGCGAAGGTGGATAGATCTCGCCACTGCGTTGTTCAGGGCCTCGGGTCCGAGTTCGGAGGCGAGGTCGAGCAACGTCCGGGCCGGGGCGGTGAGTGGGATGCCCTCTCGCGTCGTCACCTCCGCGGGGCCGATGGCGTCGCCGTAGCGGCGGATTCCGCGAGGCGAGCGGCGCGAGCCAGGTACCGTCACCTGCGGAATCTTCGGGGGGCCGGTCGGGAGCTGGCCGAGCAGGTAGCCGGCGGAGCGGCGGCAGAGGATCCCCGATTGACCCGCGGCGAGGCAGGCGGCCATCGACCGCCCTTTGATCGAAAGTAGGCGGTGGCCGACCGCGTAGACGCCGCGGTAAACGGGGTGGAGTCGGTGCGCTTCGACACCACGAGTGATCGCGTGTCGATTGAATCCGAGTTCGAGCAGCTGCCGACGGGCGACGACGCCGTGCTGGCGCTCAGCGAGCAGCCAGACCGCGCGGTCGAGATCATCAACGTGCAAAAAGCCGCGCAGGTCGAGGCCTATCACACGTTGATCGGCCACACGCCCGAGTTTGACGAAGATCTGCACCCGGCGCACTCGCCGACTGGCTCCCTCCCCCGCGAAACGCGGCATCAGTCGCCTGCAGGACGCAAACTTCGCCGTTGATGCCAGCCAGCGACGCGCCGTGCCAGGCGCTCCAGCGGAGCAGCCAAATCGTCCAACCGAGTCGGCCCTCTCCGTGAGACGCAACGCCCAGGCGGGCGAGACGCCGTGCCCGCCCCGGGAGACGCAACTTTCAGCCGCCAGCGGGCGAGGTCGCAATGCCCGGAACTCAGCCAGGCGTCCAGATCGCCCGGCCGCGGTGATCAACGTGCAGAAAGCCGCGCATGTCGAGGCTTATCGCACCTTGATTGGGCACGCGCCGGGGATTCGCCGATCCGGCGGGCGAGGCCGCCGGGCCTGGCGCTCTGCGAGGGGGCCCGATCGTGCGGTCGAGGTGATCAACGTGCAGAAAGCCGCGCATGTCGAGGCTTATTACACCTTGATCGGGTACGCGCCCGAGATTCGCCGATCCGGCAAAGATCTGTGCCCGGCGCGCTCGCTGGCTCTCCTCGCGGGACGCAACTTCCAGTTGCTTGGCGGGCGAGGCCGCCGGGCCTGGCGCTCTGCGAGGCGGCCCGATCGTGCGGTCGAGGTGATTAACGTGCAGAAAGCCGCGGATGTCGAGGCTTATTGCACCTTGATCCGGCACGCGTTCGTGGATTCGCCGATCCGACGAAGATCTTTGCTCGGCTCGTTGGAACCGTGACGGTGGGCGACGGGTCGGACCGTGGTGGGGCCAAGTCAGGCCGCCGTTCCTACGACGCGTTCGCTGGCTCTCCCCGCTAGACGGTACTTCCAGTTGCAGGCGGGAGAGGACTCCGTGCGCGGCGCTCAGCCAGGCGTCCAGATCGCTCGGCCGCGGTGATCAACGTGCAGAAAGCCGCGCATGTCGAGGCTTATCGCACCTTGATTGGGTGCGCGCCGGGGGTTCGCCGATCCGGCGGGCGAGGCCGCCGGGCCTGGCGCTCTGCGAGGCGGCCCGATCGTGCGGTCGAGGTGATCAACGTGCAGAAAGCCGCGGATGTCGAGGCTTATTGCACCTTGATCGGGTGCGCGCCCGGG
>JAHEXU010000034.1 GCA_023251975.1 bacterium
GCGCTCACCCTGAAGCGGACCAAGCTTGGTTCGTTGCGGGTCGGCGATCCGGTCAACCTCGAGCCAGCGCTCCGGCTCAGCGACCGGCTCGGCGGCCATATCGTTCAGGGCCACGTCGATGGGGTTGGGATCGCGGGCGAGCCGATTGAGGACGGTTTCGCGCTGCGACTGCCGGTCACGCTGCCCGCCGAGCTCTGCCGGTTTGTGGTCGAACGCGGCTCGATCACGCTTGACGGGGTTAGCCTGACGGTTGCCGCCTGCGACCCCGCTTCGGCCCGCCTTGAGGTGTCGCTGATCCCCGAAACCCAACGGCGGACCACCCTCGGACGGCTTGTCGGGAGTGACCCGGTCAACCTTGAGGTGGACGTTTTGGCCCGCTACGTTGAGCGCCTGATCGGGTCGGCTGGGCGACAATGACCGTGAGGAGGTCACGATGACGACAAAACCAAAGCAAACCGGCGACGAGCGCGGCTACCCCAAGGCGGGTCGGCCGGACAGCCCGTTCGCGACGATCGAGGATGCGGTGGCCGAGATGCGGCGCGGCCGAATGGTGGTTGTGTGCGACGGCGAGGATCGCGAAAACGAGGGCGATCTGGTGATGGCGGCGCAGTTCGCGACACCCGAGGCGGTCAACTTCATGGCGACCCACGGCCGTGGCCTGATCTGCCTCAGCCTGACCTCGCAGCGCTGCGAGGAGCTCGGCCTCAACCTGATGACGGCAAAAAACGATGCCCCGCTGCAGACCGCGTTCACGGTCTCGATCGAGGCGGCGCTCGGGGTGACGACCGGGATCTCGGCGCACGATCGCGCTCGCACCATCCAGGTCTCGATCGACCCGCACTCCGGACCGGCCGACCTGGTCCAGCCAGGCCACATCTTCCCGCTCAAGGCGAAGGCCGGTGGCGTCTTGGAGCGAACCGGCCACACCGAGGCGGCAATCGACCTGGCGCGACTGGCCGGGTTGATTCCAGCCGGGGTGATCTGCGAGATCATGAACCCCGACGGGACGATGGCGCGGGTCGCCGACCTGATCGATTACTGCGCTGAGCACGAGCTGAAGATGATCACGGTCGCCGAGTTGATCTCGCACCGTCGCCGCACCGAGAAGCTGGTCGAGCGGATCGTCTCGACCCGACTTCCGACCGCGTTTGGCGACTTCACCGCGGTTGGCTATCGATCGCTGGTCGACGAGAAGCACCACGTAGCGATGGTCAAGGGCGAGGTTTCGGGGCAGCAAGATGTCCTGATCCGAGTCCACTCGGAGTGCCTGACCGGTGACGTGTTCCACTCGATGCGCTGCGATTGCGGCGAGCAGTTGGAGGCGGCGCTGGCGATGATTGAGTCGGAGGGCCGCGGCGTCCTGCTCTACCTCAGCCAGGAGGGGCGCGGGATTGGTCTGCTCAACAAGCTGAAGGCCTACCGGTTGCAGGAGGAGGGGCTCGACACGGTCGATGCCAACCTCAAGCTCGGCCTGCCCGCCGACCTGCGCGATTACGGGATTGGGGCTCAGATTCTGAAGGACCTTGGTCTCTCCTCGATCCGCATCCTGACCAACAATCCGAAGAAGATCATCGGGCTCGAGGGCTACGGTCTGTCGGTCTCCGAGCAGGTCCCGATCCTCGCCGAGGCAAATGAGCACAACAGTCGCTACCTCGAGGCGAAGCGCTCGCGGATGGGACACACCCTGCACCACCAAGGCCTGGCGCTCGACGAGGAGATGATTCACGACGAGGTTGAGCGCGACGCCAAAAGCGCCGCCGCTCGCGACGGCGGGGCGGGGGAGCGCCGAGGCGATGGCTGAGGATCTCGCCTCACCCGCCGGTCGTTGGGCGATCTGCGCCGCGACCTTCTACCGCGAGCTGGCCGATCGCCTGATCGCCGGCGCCCGGGGAGGGTTCGCGGCGGCTGGGGTCGACGCCGAGGCGGTCGAGCTCTTTGAGGTCCCGGGGGCCTTCGAGTTGCCGATCGCCGCCAAGTACTGCGCCGATGCGGGGTTCGCCGGGGTCGCCTGCGTCGGCGTCGTGATCCGAGGCGAGACCGACCACTACAGCTTCGTCTGCGCCGAGACCGCCCGAGGAATCCAGACGGTCCAGCTCAGTACCGGTGTTCCGGTCGGCTTCGGCGTCATCACCTGCGACAGCCTCGAGCAAGCGCTCGCGCGCTGCGGCGGCGACAAGCGCGACCAGGGCCGCCACGCCGCCGAAGCGGTCCTGGCCGCCGTGCAAATTCGCTCCCGCCTCACCCGTACCCCCTGATCTGGGCTGGGATCGACGCTCGATGTCGCCGTTATCACCTGGGCAGAGCGATCACCTGATTCGGGCACTCGGGCTCTTCGCCGACCGCGAACACGGGGTGCTCGCGCCCCGCCAACCCGCGCGCTGGGCTGGCGGATTGCGCGATCCGCTCTGAAGGGCCGCGGCGCGAACCGGCGCGCCAGCCGTGGGGATCTGCCAGGATCGCATCTGATGAGGAGAGTGCTTTGCATTTCGGCCTGCCTGCTCGCGCTTGCCGGGGTTGGGTTGAGCGCGACGGCGTCGGCGGCCTCGCCGCCGTACCTGCGCCTTCAGGTGTTGTCAAACCGGGCCGATCTGATCTCCGGAAGTCGGGCGCTGGTCCGGCTGAAGGCGGATTCGGTGACGAGTCGGGTCAAGGTGACGCTGCGCCGCGGCAGTCAGAGCAAAGACATCTCGCGGCAGTTTCGCCGCCGCCGCAACGGGATCGGCCGGATCGCCAACGTACGGTTGCTCGGGCTTGGCAAGAATCTGATCGTTGCCAGGAACGCGGGCTCGATCAGTCGCGCCAAAATCATCAATCACCCGAGTTCGGGCCCGCTGTTCGCGGGGCCGCAAATCGAGCCCTGGACCTGCCAGGACGGCGCCGTCGATGCGGGCTGTCATCAGCCGGCCGAGTACACCTGGCTGTATCGCTCGACCGACTCGAACCAGTCCGAACTGCTCCCCTACGATCCTGCCAACCCACCCGGCGATGTCGCGACGGCGCAGACCGACCGGGGCGTCGAGGTCCCGTTCATCGTCCGCCAGGAGCGCGGCTACGAGGATCGCGACGAGTATCGAATTCTGACCCTCTACCAGCCGGGCGAGCCGTGGAAGGCGTGGGCGCCCCAACCGCAGTGGAACCACAAGGTGCTGGTCACCCACGGCGGCGGTTGCGACACCTCCTACTCGCCGGGTCGGGCGCGCCTGGCCGACTACTCGGGGACCTTCGACGGGGTACCGGCGGGGGCGCTCGACAACAGCTACGTGTTTGCGCTCGGACGCGGCTTCGCGGTCCTCTCGACCGCGCTCGACAACACCGGCCACAACTGCAACATCGCGACCGGCGCCGAGTCGATCCTGATGGCGAAGGAGCGGCTGATCGAGGCCTACGGGCGGATCCGCTACACGATCGGGACCGGCTGTTCGGGCGGTTCGCTGGCCCAGCAGTGGATCTCCAACGCCTACCCCGGGATCTACCAGGGGATCCTGCCGCAGTGCTCGTTTCCCGATGCCCTCACCACCGCCGCCCAGTTCGCCGACTACCACCTGCTGCGCCTCTATTTTGAGGACCCGTCGCACTGGGGCCCGGGGATCGCCTGGACGCCGGCTCAGTTTGGCGCGGTCGAGGGTCATCCCAACCACGCCAACGCCGTCCTGGCGGACGAGGAGCTGTTCAAATCGGCGGTCAACCCGAACTGCGGCGGCGATGTTCCCGCAGAAATGCAATACAACGCCGCGACCAACCCCGGCGGCACCCGCTGCGATGTCCAAGACTTCATGATCAATATGTTTGGGCCGCGGCCCCGTCCGTCTTGGACCGCGACCGAAGCGGCGGCCGGGCACGGCTTCGCCGGGCTGCCGCTCGGTAACGTCGGGATCCAATACGGGCTCGGTGCGCTGCAATCGGCGCAGATCACACCCGGCCAATTCGTCGATCTCAACGCCTCGATCGGCGGCCTCAGCATCGATACCGACCCGATACCACAGCGGGTCGCCCCCGACCTCGCCGCGCTCAGCCGGGCCTACCGAACCGGCGCGATCAATCACGCCAACAACCTCGACACGGTCGCGATCATCAACCTGCTCGGCCCCGATCCCGGCGCCGCCCACGATTCCTACCGGGCCTTCGCGGTCCGCGATCGGATTGATCGTGAGTTTGGCGACCACGACAACCACGTCATCTTCTCGGGTCCGCTGCCACTGATTGGCGACAGCGAGTTCACCAAGCTTGGGCTTGTCGCAATCGATCGTTGGCTCAGCGCAGTCGAGAGCGATCACCGCCGGATCGGGCTGGCCGACAAGATCGCCGCCGATCGGCCCGCCGATGTGCATGACATCTGCTCCGACGGTAACGGCAACGTCGTCTCAGCTGGCGTTTGCCCCGCCGCGGTCCTGCCCGTCTTCGGGACGCCTCGGACCGTCGCCGGGGATGCGCTCACCACCGAGACCAACCAGTGCCTGCTCAAGCCGCTGCTTCGAAGCGACTACCTGCTGCCGTTCACCGACCCCGAGTGGGCGAGGATGCAGGCGACCTTCCCCGATGGCGTCTGCGACTACTCGAAGCCGCCGCTGCGCTCGCGCGACACGGTCCGCTGGCTTCGCTACGGCCGCCACGACGGATCCGCGCTGTATGGGGGGCGTCGGCTTGGTCGAGCGCCGCGGCGCTCCGGACTCGGGATGAGCAGCCGCTCCTTCCGCGGTTGGCTGGGCGGCTGAGCGAGATCGTCGGCGACCGGCGCGCCGATCGCGGCGCCGATCGGCGCTGGTTCGCTAGCATCCGCCGTCGCTGATGGCACGAGTCTGTTATTCCTGCGGCAAGAAGCCCGCAACCGGCAACAACCGCTCCCACTCGATGGTTGCTACCCGCCGCCGCTTTCTCCCCAACCTGCAGCGGATTCGGATCAGTGATGCCGGAGTAAAGCGCCGCGTCTACGTCTGCGCGCGCTGTATCAAGGCCGGCAAGGTCAGTAAGTATTCCTAGCCGCGACCATGCCTGACGCATCGGTCGTCCGCTTTCGCCAGGTTGTCGAGGTCGCCCTGCGTCACCTCGAAGCGCGGCGCCAAGAGATCAACGACCTCAACGTCTACCCGGTTGCCGACGGCGATACCGGCGACAACATGGCCCAGACGATCGGTGCGGTTCGCCAGGCGCTGGCCGCGCTCGAGGCGCAGGAGGTCAACGCGAGCCGTGAGCGGGTCGTTGAGACGGTCCGGCGGGCGGCTTTGCTGGGGGCTCGCGGCAACTCCGGCGCCATCGCGAGCCAGATCGTTCGCGGCGCCGCCGAGGTTCTGGCCAGTCAGCCGGGGCGCTTGATCGACGCCCAACTCGTCGCCGATGCGCTCGAGAACGCCGCCCGCGCCGCCCGCGAAGCCGTCTCGAAGCCGACCGAGGGGACGATTTTGTCGGTCGCCGATGCGATCGCGGCCGCCGCCCGCGAGGTCAACCGCCGCAACCCGCCTGAGACGGTGAGCGGCCCCTCAGACCAAGACCGGATCCTCGCCGAGCTGCTGGCGGCGGTGGTTGCCGCCGGCGAGGATGCGGTTCGGCGCACCCCCGAGCAGCTGCAGGTGCTGGCCGACGCGGACACCGTCGACGCCGGCGCTCACGCCCTGGTGATTCTGATTCGGGGTATGGTCGCTGGCCTGACCGGCGACGAATTTGGCCTCCCCGAGTTGACCACCTACGCGCCGGCCCGGATCGCCGGGCTCGAACACGGCGACTCGCGCTACCGCTGGTGCCTTAATCTGATCATTCGGGGCGAGGGCCTGGTCGCCGATGCTCCGGGGGGGCTCGACGCGCTCGGCGATTCGATCGACGTGGTCGGCGAGTCGACGATGCTGCGGGTTCACGTCCACACCGATGATCGGGCCGCCGTCGAGGCGCTCTGCGCGCCGCTCGGTGAGGTTCACGTCGACTCATGCGAGGACATGCACCTGCAGGTCGCCGCGCGGGCTGCCCGCGCGGCCCGGATCGTCGGCACCGCGATCGTCGCGGTCGCCGACGGCGAGGGCTTCCACCGCCACTTCCTTGATTGCGGCTGCACGGTGATCGACGGCGGGCCGACGATGAACCCTTCGATCGCCGAGCTTTTGGCCGCGATCAAGGCAACCGGCGCCGAGCAGGTCCTGATCCTGCCGAACTCGCCCAACGTGGTGATGGCCGCGGTTGAGGCGGGACGGGAGGCCCGGGGGGCCGCGGTCGCGGTTGTCGAGTCCTGCGTCGGCCCCCAGATTGCCGCCGAGGTACTGGCCGAACTGGAGCGAGACGGCAGTGCCGCCGAGTTGGCGGAGCGATCGGCAGCGACCGTCGCGGCGCTGCGGGTCGGGTCGGTCGCCGAGGCCGCCCGGGCCGATCCCGGCGGCCGATTCGCGGTTGGCGATGCGGTCGGCTTTGAATCCGATCAAATCATCGCCTGGGGAGATCCAGCCGAGACCTTGCGGCAGACGATTGCCCATCTGATCGACCGCGACGCCGAGGTCCTCAGCATCTTTGCGGGCGCCGAGGCGCCGCTCTCGATCGCCGAGGTCAAGCGGACCATTCCGCCCGGTCTCGCCGACGATGTCCGACCGGGGGGGCAGTCCGCCCATTGGTGGCTGCTCGCAGCTCAGTAGCCCCAGAGATCGAGGCCTACCTTTGCGAGCCGATCGTCCGGACGATGCTGATCGCCGACTCCGACAAGGTCTCGAAGGTCGAGCTTTTCTCCGGCGCCGCCAACATCTTCACCGCCCAGGTCAGCGCCCTGGCGGGCGGTCAGGGGGCGATTTGTGCTGGGAATGGTAGATTTACAACCATGAAACTACCATTGCTGGAGTCGGGCGTCTTGTCATCCCGAAGTCCATCCGCGATCGGATGATGCTTCGCCCCGGAGAGCGGCTCGAAGTGGCGGCGCGGGATGATCGGATCGAGATCTCTCGGCCGGTCCGATCGGACCGCTTGGTGCCCAACGAGAATGGCCTCTTGTCGCTTCGCCGCGGTGACGGGCCCGGTCTCGACGCCGATCAGGTGCGTGAGGTGCTCGAGCGCATCCGCGGATGATCACGGTCGACAGCTTGGTTCTGATTTCAGGACGCTGGAGCGCGGTGTCGGCACGGGGACGCCCTCCGTGCGGCAAGTCATACGCGAGAAATCGTCCGCTGCGGAACTCCCGACGGCAAACCGCTTAACCACGCTCGGCATGCTGGGGCACGGGTGTATAGCTGCGTCGAGAGCGTCGTCGGCCGCATACTCTTGCACGATCGGTCTTGAGAGGGACTCGTTGTTTCACGTATACTACGAGCGGTCGTATTTCCACGCTGCCCGGCGGAGACGAACCAAGAAGGTTGACATTGCTGGGTAGGTTGGCTAGGTCCCTGCTGGGAAGGTGTCTATTCGTCGTCGTTGTATTCGGGATTACCTCGCTCGGGTTCGGCGTGTCTGGTTGCGGGCACGACTGTAGGTTCAGTAAGGCCCGTTGGACAGAGATGCGGAAGACTCGAGTTCCCCACATACGATATGCACTGGCGTCACCACTGGTGTCTACGCTTGAGCATTGCGACGAGCTGACGGAGGGACGAGATAGGGAAGCAATACTGAGGTTACTGGGGCCGCCGGTCAACTGGCCCAAGCAGCCCGAATGGTTCTATCACATTGGGAATCCAGACCCAGACCCTTTGTCTTCGGATACATTTCTGTTCATCGTGTCGTTTGATGCTGCCGGACGCGTCGAGAGTGTCTCCCGTGGCTAGCTGACTGCTCGGGCCGGAGTCGATCGTCGTCTCGGGCGGCGTCCCGCCGCCGCCGTAGCGCTCGGGCAGGTGCGCTCCGAGGAATCCCTTCTCGCCGAGCGCCTCCCAGAGCTCGCGCATCGCCAGCTTTTCGTCGACTTGCTGTTGGAAGTAGTGCGGCCCGAAGCCGCGAGCGATCCCGCCGACCGACTCGCGCAGCGCCAGGTCCAGCTCGCTCGCGATCGGGGGGCTATCAAGCATCGCCGCAACCTACAGCACCGCTGAGCGCTGGATGGCCGCTGCTCGGACCGGTCGCGGTCGGCCTGCCGCGCGGTCAGCCCGGTGGCAGCGCGATTCCGTCGAGCACCATCCGGCTGGCGTGGGTGGCCAGGTCCTCGACGCTGAGACGGCGGCTCGGCTTGTACCACTCAACCGCCCAGTTGAGCGCCCCGAGCAAGAGCATTCGGACCACCGAGAGGTCGAGGTCGGCCCGGATCGCCCCGGCCCGCTGCGCGTTCTCCAACAGCTCGCCCCAAAATCCTCCGACCTCTCGCTGGGTCCGCCGCAGCCGCTTTTGGATGTCGGGCGGCATCTGGCCGAACAGCCGCAAGGTGGCGGCGCTGTAGTCGCCGTGCTCTTGCGACTTGACGACGTGGGCCTCGATTGCGACCTGCAGGCGTCGCAACGGCTGATCGGCCGGAATCTCGGCGACGCTCGACTTGACGTGGCCGAAGGTCCGCTCGACGCTCAGCGCCAATACGACCTCGATCAGTTCCTCCTTTGAGCTGAAGTGGTAGTAGAGGCTCGGGGTTTGGAGTTCGGCCCGCTCGGCGATGTCAACCAGACGGGTTGCCGCGAAGCCGCGATCGCGAAATTCGACCGCGGCCGCGTCGAGGATCCGCTGCCGGGTCTGGTCGGACTTCTTCATCGGCTGGAAGATATCCGCCGCGCTAAATTGCCGAGATGTCATCGGACCCGAACTCCGGTGTCGCGATCGACCTCGCAACGACCAGGGCGGTCGTTACCGGTTCGACCCGGGGGCTCGGCGAGGCGATCGCCCGTGACCTCGCCGCTCGCGGCGCCGCGGTCGTCGTCAACGGCACCTATCGTGAGCGTTGCGAGGCGATCGCGGAGCAGATCGGCGGCCGCGCCGTGGCTGGTTCGGTGGCCGAGGAGTCAACCGCCGACGAGCTGATCGCGGCTTGCTGTGAGAGCTTCGACGGGATCGATCTGTTGGTCAATAACGCCGGGGTGACCCGCGATGGGATGCTCCACCAGATTGCCCCCGAGGGCTTTGACGAGGTGATCGCGGTCGATCTGCGCGGCGCCTGGCTTGCCTCGCGGGCGGCCGCCGCGGTGATGCGGAAGTCGGGCGGCGGCGCGATCGTCAACGTCAGCTCCGGAACCCGCCCTGTTTGGCAACCTGGCGCAGAGCAACTACGCGGCCGCCGAGGGCGGGATCTTGGCGCTGACCCGCGCCCTCTCGCTTGAGCTGGCACGCTCGGCGATTCAGGTCAACGCGATCTCGCCGATCGTGATGACTGGCGAGGCCCTGCTCGACGGCGCCCTGGCCACCCTGCACCCTGACGAACTCGGCAGCGAGGTGCTCGCCCTGATGGGCTACCGCCGTCCCTGAGCTCAGCTCGGATCCGCCCTCAGGGAGCGGTGGCAGCGGCGGCCGAGGCGCCGGTGGTGACGGCGCCAGCGATTCGCCCCGCCGCCTCCTGGCCGGACACGAGGGCGCCGTTGAGGCCCGGGATCCGGTCGAGGTCGGAGGCGAACTGGACCCGGGCGGAGTAGTCGAGTCGGTGCTTGAAGGCGGCGATCTGGCGAAATCGCCCCACCCCGAGCGCCGGAACCGACTCGGGCCAGCGCACCACCATCGTCTCCTCGACATCCCCAGAGATGTCGCCGTGGTAGAGCGAGGCACGGTCGATCGCGTAGGCGATCACCTCCTCGTCGGAGAGGTGGTCGGTCCGATTTAGGTATTCGTGGGTCAACAGCACGGTCAGAAGACCCTTGCCCTCGGGTGCGCGCCCCGGCGCCTTGTGGTGGTCGGCGATCACCGCGATCGTGTCCGGGTCTTCGCAGAGCGCGCCCAGCACGTAAGTGGCGGGGTCGGTTGGGCGCTTCGAGAGGCCGAGGCAGATCGAGCCGAGACGTCGGTAGCGGGCGGTTGAGTAGAGGTCGCGGTGGTTGTCGTCCATCTGCGGGAAGATCTCGAGCGCCGGTTCGGCGGTGGTCGCGATAACGCAGGCATCAAAGCGTTCGCTTTGTTCGCTCGCGTCGGCGTCGAAGCTGACCTCGACAGTGGCGCCGTCGTCGCTGACGTTGGTCACCGTGTGTTGGTAGCGCACCTTGACCCGGCGGGCCAGTTCGTTTGGCAGGCCGATCACGCCGCTGGTCAGGTTGTAGACGTTGGGGACCAGCATGTTGCGGATCGTCCATAGCATCAGCGCCAGCGAGGTCTCGGCGTCGTCGGCCACCCAGGTGCCGCTGACCAGCGGTCGCCCGCAGTACTGCAGCAACTCCTCGTTGAGCTCGCGACGGCAGTACCGGCGGACCGTCTCGGTGTCGAGCTCGGCCAGCGCGTCGTAGGTGTCGTAGCCGAGGCCACGGCGGCTGCGGATGGTCAGGGCCGCCAGCTTCAGCGCCTTCACCTTGCTCGGCCACGAGATCGCCTTCGTCCCGAGCGCGGTTCGCAGCGGGGTCGTGTAATCGAAGTGATGGACCTTGCCGTCGCGCAGCATCGCCCCGGTCGCCTCGCGCTCAACAAACTGGTCGCTCAACCCGACCTCGTGGATCATCGCGATCGCGTCGCGGTAGGTGCCGAGGTAGACGGCGGTCCCGAGGTCCATCAGGAAGTCTCCCTTGCGGACCGTCCAGATCCGGCCGCCGACGCGATCGCGGGTTTCGAAGACGGTCGGCTCGAAGCCGGCCTGTTGGAGCCGGTAGGCGGCTGCCATCCCGGCCATCCCGCCACCGATCACGGCTGCGGTGCGATCGTTGCTCATTCACTGACTCCTTGGTGCGGTGGCGGGGGGAATAGGTTCGTCGGGGTGTCGGTGCGAGGGATCAAGACTCCGGGGCCGCCGCAGTCGTAGCTGCTGCCGGGTCCGCAGACGCCGCCGATCCGCCATTGGCGGTTCAGCAGCTCGGGTGGCACCGCGTCGGCGTGCAGGCCCCAGATTTGGTAGGGAATGTTGAAGGTGACCAGGATCGCGAGCTGGCAGACGCCGACGATCGCGCTGAAGCGGGCCAGCGTCTTCAGCTTGCCGCTGCGAAACCGAATTCGATCAATCCCGCGCTCCGGCCAGGTGCGGCCTTGATCGTCGCGAAAGAAGTGCAGCGAGCTTAGGATGATGAAGGTGCCGGGCCAGCTCAGGGCCTCATAAAGCGGGAACTGGTGGTCGGTCCCGGCCCACAGGGTGAGCGAGGAAATCGTCCGCGGGTAGCTGATCAGCTGGGCGTGGACCATGATTGATTCGACGACCAAATCGACCACAATCATCACCGTGAAGGTCTGCCACAGCAAGCGGCCGTTGCTGCGGTCGGGGTCTTTTCGGCGCTGCCGGGTCATGTAGCGGGCGCCGGCCCAAGCACCGAGCCCGACCATCCACAGGTAGGCCATCCCGTAGACGATCGGGACCGGGATCAGCTCGCCGTTTGGCAGGCCCCAGCCGGGGATCCGGTGCAGCCAGGAGCCGAAGTTGACGAAGGTGGTCGCGTAGAGGAACTGCAGGTTGATCCAGTTCATCCAAGGTTCCTGGAAGAACATCAGCCAGCAGGCCAAAAACAAAAGGCCCTCGTTGGAGAGGCTGCCGGTGCGCCGCTTTGGCGCGATCACAAAGCGCCACAGGATCCAGCCGCTGACGATGATCCCGAAGAAGACCTCGACGCAACGGACCAAAATGACGTACCAGCCGGGTTCGAGGCCACGACCGATCGAGTTGACCGCGAAGTCGCCGCTGAGGATCCAGGCGCTCCAGCAATAGGCGATCAGTCCCAACCAGAGGGCGCCGTGGACGATCCAGAGGCGAGTCGCGGTGGCTCCGCCGTCGGGGCGCGGCGCCGCGGCCGCGATTTTGGCGGCGCGTCGTTCGGCGCTCGCTACGGCCATTGGTTGGTTCAACCTCGCTCTTACGGCTCGATTTTGATCGCTCTACGGGAGATTTTGTTCGAGATCGTTTCAGGCACTGCAAAGAGGCCCCGAAGACCGCGCTGACAACCGCCGGCGGCGCGGTTGATCGTCGCCAGATTATCAAATCCCGGTTAGATTCTTTGGCCGGGGCATTCTCGTGTCGGGAGTGCCGCCTAGGCTTCGCCCCGATGACGAGCCTGCTCGCAGACCCGCCGGGGCGCGCCTTCGCGGCGGCCCAGCCGTTGGCCACGCAGGCGCTGCTTCGGGCGCCGCTTCGCAGCCTGCCGCGGCCGTCCCGCCTCACCACCCCGCTCACCACCCTTCCCGGGGTGGGCGAGCGCTCGGCGGCCCTGGTCGCGGCCCGGCTCGGGGTGGCCGACCTTGGGGGGCTTTTGGCTCAGGTCCCGCACGACTATCGCGACCTCACGGCGCCGCGATCGCCGGGCTCGCTGCAGATCGGCGATCACTTTTCAGTTCAGGTCGAGGTCGTGACGACCGCGCTGCGACGCGGCTTTGGGCGACACCCCTCGATCCTCGAGGCGCGGGTTCGCGATCCCGCCGGGGATGGCTCGGAGGTGTTCGTGGTGAGCTGGTTCAACCAGCCGTGGCTGCGCGAGCGGCTACGGCCGGGGGTGCGGCTGTCGCTCGACCTAAAGCGTGAGGATGAGCGCTTGGTTGTGCGCCGCTACGAGTTGGTTGGCCGTGGCGGCAAGCTTGGCTGGATTCACACCGCTGGGATGGTGCCGCTGCACCCTGGTGTCGAAGGGGTCAGGGTCGAGCGACTGCGCGAGTGGGTCTTTCGGGCGCTCGATCGGGTCGGGGACAGCGTCGAGACGCTGCCCGCCGGGCTGCGGGCGCGCCGTCGATTGGCCGGTCGCGCCGACGCCCTCAAGGCGGTCCACTTCCCAACCACACCGGCTGCGCTTGCCGCGGCGCGGCGGCGGCTCGCCTACGAGGAGCTCTTCCTGTATCAGTTGGCCTTGGCATGGCGGCGTCGTCGGCGCGCCACCGCCCGGACCGCGATCGCCCTCGGTCGGTCCGGACCGCGGCTCGCCGCCTGGACCGCAGCGCTTCCGTTCGCACCAACCGCCGACCAGGTGGCGGCCTTTGCGACCCTCGACCGCGACCTCGCGGCGGCCGAGCCGATGCAGCGCCTCTTGATGGGCGAGGTCGGTTCGGGCAAGACCGTGGTTGCGCTGTATGCGATGTTGCGCGCCGTCGAGTCCGGCCACCAGGCGGCCCTGATGGCGCCGACCGAGACGCTTGCCGAGCAGCACGCGGCGACGATCGAGGCGCTGCTCGGCCCAATCGCCTCGCGCTGCGCATTGCTTCGCGGCTCGACCCCGGCCGCGCGTCGTCGCGAGGTTTTGGCGGCGCTTGAAAGCGGCGAGATCGGCATCATCGTCGGCACCCATGCCCTGATCGAGGACGAGGTCCGCTTCGCCTCGCTGGCGGTCGCAGTGGTCGACGAGCAGCACCGATTCGGGGTGCGCCAGCGGGCTGCCCTCGACGCCAAGTCCGCCCACGCTCCCCACCTGCTTCACATGACCGCGACCCCGATCCCGCGCACCCTCGCCCTGACCGCCTACGGCGACCTCGAGACGATTTCACTGCGCGGCCTCCCGGCGGGCCGCCACGAGGTCAAGACCCGGGTGGTCGGCGAGCAACAGCGCCCCGACGCCTACGAGTACGTGCGCGAGCAATTGCGCGCCGGGCGGCAGGGCTTTGTCGTTTGTCCGCTGGTCAGCGAGTCCGAAAAGCTCGAGGGCAAAGCGGTCGCTGCCGAGGCGGCCCGGCTCGGCGGCGAGGAGTTCAGCGACTTCGAGGTGGTTGTGTTGCACGGGCAGATGCGATCGGCCGAGAAGTCGGCGGCGATGGCCCGGTTCGCCGGCGGCGAGGCCGACCTGTTGGTCGCGACCAGCGTGATCGAGGTCGGGATCGATGTCCCCAACGCGACCGTGATGATCATCGAGTCGGCCGATCGCTACGGCCTCAGCCAGCTCCACCAGTTGCGCGGCCGGGTCGGTCGCGGCGGCCATCCGGGCACCTGCATCCTGTTCGCCTCGCCGAGTTCCGAGCGGGCTCGGCGTCGGCTGGCGGCGATCGCGAGCGAGCGCGACGGCTTCGCGCTGGCCGAGATCGACCTCAAGCTGCGTGGTGAAGGCGACCTGCTCGGGACCAAGCAGAGCGGGTTGCCGGAGTTCAGCGTCGCCGAACTGCCCGAGGATTTGGAGCTGCTCTTGCTGGCGCGGGCCGATGTTGGGGCGTTCTTGGCCGCGCTGGCCCCGGTGCCGGGCAGGCTGCCCGACGAGGATGATCCCGAGCTGGTGATCTGTCTCGAAGCGGCGCGGCGGCGGTTTGATGACGAGCGGGCCGAGCGGGTGGCGGCGTGAGGGTGAGCGGTGGCAGCCTGGCGGGCAGGCGCCTGATCGGCCCGCCGCGGAGCGCTAGGGCAGATTTGCGGCCGACCACCGACCGGGTTCGCGAGGCGCTCTTCTCGGTCCTCGGCGAGGCGGTCCTCGGCGCCCGGGTCCTCGATCTTTATTGCGGCACCGGCGCGGTTGCGATCGAGGCGCTTTCACGCGGCGCCGACTCGGCCGTCTTGATCGACAACGAGGTTCGGCTCGCCCAGAGCAATCTCGACGCGCTCGGTCTGTCGAGCCGGGTCGAACTGCGACGCGGTGATGTCGGGGGCTGGCTGGAGCGCCTGATCGAGCGCGATCGCGAAGCTCGATTCGATCTGATCTTCTGCGATCCGCCCTATAACATCGCCGATCGAGTTGGTCAATCTCTGCAACACCCGCTTGCGGCGCTGCTTGCCCCGACCGGTCGGGTCGTCCTCGAGGGATCCTCGCAGGGCAACCTCGAGTTCAAGGCGCTGGCCCGACTCGACCGGCGCTCCTACGGTGCCACCCGGCTCACCTTCTACGCCAGCCCCGACACCAGCGACCAGCGCGACGGCGAGCAATGACTAGCGATCCGCTCGCCGCCGCCCCGCGCCGCAAGATCGCCGTCTGTCCCGGCTCCTATGACCCGGTGACGAACGGGCACCTCGACATCATCACCCGGGCGGCGCGGATCTTTGACGAGGTCGTGGTCGGGGTCGTCAACCAAGGGGTGCGAAAGTCACAGGCCGTGTTCAGCGCCGAGGAACGGCGCGAGTTCTTGACCGCGGCGGTCGCCCATCTCGACAACGTTCGGATCGAGATCTTCTCGACCCTGCTGGTTGACTTCGTCCACGCCCAGGGGGCGGGCGCGATCGTAAAAGGACTGCGCGCGATCTCAGACTTTGAATATGAGTTCGAGATGAACCAGCTGAACCGCCGCCTCGCCGACGACATCGAGAGCTTTTACATCATGGCCTCGCCTGAGTATTCGTTTCTCTCCTCGACCGGGGTCAAGGAACTCGCCACCTTCGGCGGCGACATCGGCGACCTGGTCCCGCCGGGTATTGGCGAGGCGCTGGCCGAGCGAATCGCTCGCTGAGTGACGGCGGATCGGGCTAGCCAGGCCGGACCCGCTGGGCTCGGCGGCCTGGGAGGTGCCGAAATAGCAGGATTTGTTGCGAAAATTCGGGAGCAGGATCGCCGCCGCCGACGTTGAATCATGCTCCGACAGCCCCGAGTCGTACGCGGCTGACTTTGTAAAGAAGCCCGACGGCGTAACCTTTGAGGCAGACCGATGGACGTACTGGTCCTAATTGACAAACTCGATGACCTGATCCACAACGCGCGACCGTTGCCGTTGACCGACCAGGTGCGGATCGACCGCGAGGAGGTTTATGACCTGCTCGACCAGATGCGTGCGACGATTCCCGAAGAGCTGAAGCAGGCCCGGTGGGTTGTCAAGGAACGCCAGGAGATGCTCGCCGAAGCAAAGCGCGAGGCCGAGCGAATCATCAAGGAGGCGCGCGACCAGCAGTCTCAGCTGATCTCCGATGAGGAGGTCTACAAGCAGGCTGAGCGTGGCGCCGAGGAGATTCTCGAGGACGCTCGCGACACCGAGCGCCAGATTCGCCTCGGGGCCGAGGACTACGCCGATGAAATCCTCTCGACCCTCGAGGTCAACCTTGAGAAGTTCCTCGCCGCGGTGCAGCGGGGCCGCGACCGGCTCGCCGGCCGCGAAAACGAAGCTTCCCTCGAAGTCGGCTAAAACCGCGATCGCGATCGCGGATCCGAGGGTCGAGGCGATGGCCGATCCGAGCGGCGATGCGATGACGGCGACGGCGTCGCGATAAGGTCGGTCGGCGATGGCGATCCTGCGCAGCGATCGAAGCTCAGAGCTTGAGGGCTACCCGCCCGCCGATCCCGATGCGCCTTCGCCCGAGGCTGTGCGCGATCTGATCGCGGGCGAGGCGGAGGGTGATCCGGGGCCGCTCGCGTTGCGACGGATGGGCGGCGGCGCGTCGCGCCAGGTCTATCTGATCGAGGCGCTGTCTGGAGTTGGGATGCGCCGTTGGGTGCTACGCCGGGTTCCGCCGGGAGCCGGGTCGTTTTTGGCGCTGCAGACCGAATACGCTGTCTTGGAGCAGGCCTCGGCCGCCGGGGTTCCGGTGCCCGCGCCGCTTTTTTTCGAACCTGAGGGCGGGCGCCTTGGCAGCGCGGGCTTTGTGATGGGTTACGTCGAGGGTGAGTCGATCGGTACCCGGATCTTGCGGCGTCGCCACTACCACGAGGCGCGTCGCCGGTTGCCCGACGAGTTGGCCGAGGCGCTGGCCCAGATCCACTCAATCCCGTTCACCGGGCTGTCGGTTCTGCCGCGCCCGTCCAACCCCGATCCGGCGATCGAGGCCTGTGAGCTGTGGGAGTCGGTGATCGACCAGGTCGGGGAGCCGCTGCCGGCGGTCGAGGCGGCGCTGCGACGCCTCCGTGCCACGGCGCCACCGCCACCGCAGCGTCGCTGCTTGGTCCACGGTGACTTCCGACTCGGCAACTTCCTGATCGCCCCGACCGGGCTGCGCGCTGTGCTCGATTGGGAGCTTGCCCACATCGGCGATCCGGCCGAGGACATCGCCTGGCTTTCGATCCGCGCCTGGCGCTTTGGCGAGGTCCAAAACGCGATCGGCGGGCTTACCTCGCTCGAGGCCTTTCTGCACGAGTACGCCGCCGCGGGTCGCGAACCCCCCGACTCCGAGCGGCTGCGCTGGTGGGCGGTGCTCGGCAACGTCAAGTGGGCGGTGATCTGCGCGATGCAGGCCCACGATCACCTGACCGGACGCCGCCGCAGCCTCGAATTGGCATCGCTGGGGCGGCGCGCCGCCGAGGCGGAATCGGAGGCCCTGCGGTTGCTTGCCGAGCCGCGGGGTCGGCTCTGATGCAGGACCGCCCCGACGCCGTCGAGCTGCTCGACACGGTCGCCGAGTTCCTATTTGCCGAGGTCCGCTCCTGGGTCTCCGAAGACCGCCGCTTCGATGTCTTGGTCGCGGCCAACTCGGTCGCGATCGTCGCCCGCGAGCTCAGCCTCGGCCGAGCTGCCGACGAGGCCGATTTGGCCCTCTTCAGTTCGCTACTCGGGCAAGCACCCGGGCAGGAAGCCGACCTTGAACCACCACAGGGTGAGGACGACGCCGCGGCGAGGGCCGGGACGGCCGCTCGCGAGGCGGCCCGCGCCCTCGCCGACAAGATCCGCGCCGGCGAGCTCGACCCGGAACTCTCGGCAGTGATCGGGCGGCTTCGCGAGCACGTCTCGCGCAAGCTCGAGGTGACTCACCCCGGCTACGAAGTCTCGCCTCGCGGCCGCTAATCGGCCCGCCGCCGTCGCGCTACACCCGCCGCCCGAGCCGAACCTGCAAACCCCCGTTATGCGGGGGTGAATCGCAGGCTCGCTCGGCTCCCGATCGTGAAATCAGTAAGTGGCGCTGACTACGGCCAGCGAGCCATCCCTCCAGTCGAGGGCGCCGTCGCAGCTCCTCGCCAGGGCGGCGGCGCTGAGCGAGACCGATTGCTCGCCGTCGTCGAAGCGATCGCCGATCACCAGCGCTCGAGAGTGCCCGCGGACCCGTCGGATCAGCGCTTTGATCTGCGTTTGGTCAAGGCACTGCACCGCCAGCACCGCGATCACCAGATCCCACGGGCCGTCGGGCAGCGGATCTTCCATCCGGGCGAGCTGCACCTCGATCCCGAGCTCGCGGGCCGCGAACACCATCGCGCCGCTTGAGTCGAGCCCTACCACCTCGGCCTTGGGGTGGGCGGCGATCAGTCGCCGGGTCGTCGCTCCGGCGCCGATCCCAAGCTCGAGCACCCGCTGGCCCGCCAGCTCGATCGGGATCGCGGCGACGGCGGCGCCGCGCAGCGCGTCCAGGGGGTCTGAGCTTGGTTCGATCAGGTCACTCACGGTAATCTCGACACATTGTGGCGACGACGACGACGGAGTTCGATCTGGCCTCGCTGCTGCTTCGCTCCGGCGAGGCGAGACGGCTTGAATTGGCGGTCGATCCGGGGGCGATTGTCGCGCTTGGCCAGACCCTGGTGGTGCAGGATGTCCCGGTCCCGACCCGCCTCGAGGTCTCGCGTTCGACCACCGGCTTCGCGCTGCGACTTAGCTTCAGCGCCCGGCTCGGCGGTGACTGCGTCCGCTGCCTCGGCCCGTCGGTCCGCGAGATCAGCCTCGAGGCCCGCGAGATCGAGGACCTGGTCAGCAACGACGAAGAGATGCGCTCGCCCTATGTCGAGGATCAGATCCTCGACCTGGCCGCGTGGGCACACGACGTGGTGATGCTCGAGATGCCGCGCCAGTTCCTCTGTGGCGACGATTGCCGCGGCCTCTGCGAGACCTGCGGTAGCTCGTTGAACGGTTCCGATGGGGCGGCGCATCGCCACGACGGCGACGGCGACCCCCGCTTCGCCAAGCTCGGTGACCTCGTTGAATAGCTCGCTTTCGGCCATCCTCGCGGTGGATTGAGTCGGCGGCTCTGCGGGGGACCTGCGCAGCCCCGGTGCGCTTCACCTCGCGGCCGCGGTAGTCCTTGGTTGGCGATCAACGGCCATACGTTCGATCGTCATGCAGACTCGCATGTTATGTTTCGAGTATGCCTAAGACGGTGCAAATTCGCGACATCGATGACGATATCTACGCCGCCTTGAAGAAGCGGGCGGCCGAAGTTGGTGTCAGCGTTCCCGAGCTGCTTCGATCGGAAGCGGAGCGACTCGCTTCGCGCCCGAGCATCGACGCATGGCTGGGACGGGCTGCCCGCCGTTCCTCCACGCTCGGCGGCGACGCCATCGCCGCGGCGCTCGACGAGCAGCGCGGTGACTGGCCGGATGCTGGTAATTGATGCCTCGTGCCTCGTCGAAGTGCTGGTCGGCGGTTCGGATGCCGCCCGGCTCGCCGCCCGGCTTCGGGCCGACTCCGATCAGCTCGCCCCGCACCTGATCGATCTCGAGGTGTTTGGCGTAATTAGATGGGAGCGCCTCCGCGGCACCCTCGATCCGACTGCGGCGGTCCAGGCGGTCGAGGACCTGCGAGACTGGCCCGGCGAGCGGATACCACATGGCCCTCTGTTGACCCGGGCCTACGAGCTGCACGAGACCGTACGCGGCTGGGACGCCATGTATGTCGCCCTCGCCGAGGCCTTCGCGGTGCCGCTCCTGACCCGCGACCGCCGCCTCGCCGCCGCCCTCGGCCCGACCTGTGAGATCGAGCTGATCTGAGTCTGGATCGATCGATCCGGACGGCGCGCCGTCTCGCAGTGATCGGCCAAGGTCTTGGCGCGGACCCCAATCGCTCGGGCAGGGGCATCGGCCGCATCCGAAGACCGTCGCTCCGGCTGGCTCCGCAGTGACGGTGGGGCCGCAGTTCGCGTTGCCCGGCGCAGCCGAGCTGCCGTTCATCGATCGCAACCGCTCGGCGCCCTCGATACTACAACACGAGAGCAACCGTATTGTAGTATTCGATCATGAGCAGCGATCGAGGCAGCGATACGGACATGATCGATGTGCGCTCGGCCGCGAAGCTGGTCGATCGTCATCCTGAAACCGTTCGGCGCTGGGTCTGGGCGGGGCGGTTGCAGGCCCGGCGTCAGGGCAACCGGCTGCTGCTTGCACGCGCGGATGTCGAGGCGGTCCTCGCAAGCGAAGGGAGAAGCGTCAGCGATCTCGCTACCTGGGCGGACCGAGCTCGCGAGCTGCGGCGGCGCGCTCCCCGGAGTTCAGGCGCGAGCGCTGCGTCCGTGGTGATCGCCGAGCGCGCTGAGCGGGCGAACAGGGAAATTGCCGGTAGTTGACGCCAGCGTCGTAGTCGATTGGGTCGCTCCCGGAGCCGATTGCGCGCTTGGCGCAGTCGGGGCATTGGAGCGGCTGGTCGCCAGCGGCGACGAACTGCTCGCGCCTCGGCTGCTTATGGAGGAGGTTGCGAACGCGCTGCTGGCCGGCGTTCGTCGCGGCCGGTGGAGCGGCGTGTCGGCCGACGAAGCCCATAGTTTGCTGCGGCAACTGCCGGTCCGGCTCGCCGATCAGTCGAGTGACCTCGACCGCGCCTGGGATCTCTCACGCCGCTACGACAACCATCCGATCTACGACCTGATTTACGTCGCCCTGGCCGAGCGCCGACAGGTCGCCCTGATCACCGCCGACTCTGCCCTGCGCCGGAAGCTGGTCGCGCTTGACTGGGTGATCGCTCCCGAGGACGCCTGTCGCTGAGGGCAAGATCGGCTAGCCAGGACTATCGGCGGGGTTCGGACCGTTTACTCCGCCGCGCCCTGGACCGAAAGAGAACTGCGCTCGGCGGTCTATATCCTGGCCCGGAAGCAGCGCCATGAGGAAGTCGATCGTGGCCTTCAGGTCGCGTAACCTCCACCTCTGGACGGCAGGGCTGTCCTTGGCGTTCCCGCTGTGGTCGATCCTTCTCGGTGCAGTCGGCGGCTGATCTCGGTTTCGCACTGATTGTTGAGCAGCGCGAGCGCGAGGTAGAACGGCAGGCGCCCGGGACGGCCGACGAGCGGCACTACGGCCGGAGCCAAGCGGGCACCTCATCGTCAGCAGCACGCCTGGCGTCGCCCACCTCCTCGCAGCACCGAATCAAGCCGTTCACAATCGCCCGGCCAAGCTTCATCTCCGGACGCAGCAACCCTCGCCCGAGCTCAAACGCCTGCTTGGAACAGCTCGCGGGCTGCGAGGAGATCGCCCTGGGCCTGCAGCGTCAGCGCGAGTGGCAGCTGCGTTCGTCCGCCTGCAGCAGTTGCCGCCGCCAGCGCTCGGCTGACGCCTCCGGCGTCGACTGCAACGGCTGCGGCGCGGGCACTTCGGCGTTGGTCTGTTCGGGGCCAAGGGCTTCGGCGGGGGCGAAACGATCGCGGCGAGGCGGAAACGATCCGGTCGGACAGTTACTGCAGTCGGACGGAATCTGGGGGTGAACCGGCGGGTTTCAGTAGTTTACTGCAGGATCGAGGCGTACGACGAACAACCACGACGACCAGCCGCCGCGTCGCCACGGTTCGTAGCGCTGGTTCAGCCGTTGGTGGTCAGCCTGCGTAATGCGTCACAGAGATGCCCATCGCGAATATCCCAGCGTTTGCTACGGTGTACGGTGCCCTGCGGTTAGGCGATGGGCAGGATGGGCAGGATGGGCAGGGTTCTTTATCAGTTGTGTGTTCGGGGGCGCAAGCGTAGCGTCGTCGGCTGGTCGCTTGGCGCGATCGTGATTGCTGCGGTTTGCGTGCCTGCCCCAGCTTTGGCGTTGCGCGACTTCGGGGTTCGCTACGAGACCGAAGCCCGCGGCGAGATCACGATGGCCGCGAACCCAGTCCTGACCTGCACACCCTCTCCAGGTGCCGAGTGCGTCGACGCGCGCCGCGGCACCGGAGCCCGGCTCAACAATCAAGACCACGTCATGCAATACATCGACATCGACGGCGATACCGCGACCTTCGACTCCTCGACGGCAACCCTCCAGTTACCTGCGAGCTCGCAGGTCCTACACGCCGCGCTTTTCTGGTCTGAGGCGGGGTCACAATCGACCCACTGAGCCCCGAGCTCGCCGCTCCCGACCCCGCAAAGCGGAGCGAGGTTCTGCTTGCGACCCCAAGTTCGCCCACCTACAACCCGATCACGGCGACCCACCTCGACTTCACATCCAACGACAACTCGCCGTCGGCTCGCTATCAGGCCTACGCCGACGTTGCAAGCCTCGTCCGGGCCGGCGGAACCGGCCCCTACACCGTGGCGAACCTCCAAGCTGGCGGCGGTCAAACCGACGGGGGCTGGACGCTCGTGGTCGCCTATCGCGACCTGACCCAGCCGCTTCGTCGGCTCGCGATCTACGACGGGCTGGTCAGGGTCGGAAGGTCCTCGAGCCAAGAGGTGACGCTCGGCGGGTTCGAGGTCCCCTCATCGCCCGGTCTGGCGCCGTCGGCGAGACTCGGCACCGTTACCTACGAAGGGGACCTCGGGGTTGGTGGTGACGATCTCTATCTCGACGGCCGCAGGTTGTCCGACGCCGAGAATCCGTTGGGAAACTTCTTCAACTCGTCGATCTCGGCGCTCGGTGTGAGGCGGAGCGATAAGCAGCCCGACTGGCGTGGTTCACGGGTTGGCTTGATGCACGATCTGGGCGAAGGACTCACTACTACTCAGGACTGGCGAGGTCAATGGGGTCGAACGGGCGTTCTCACGCAGCGGAGTCACTGCGCAGAGCGGGCCGACAGGGCCGCTGGCGCGTGAGTTGAGCAACGCCGACATTTTCTGGAGGTTGGCACCGTGAGTATCGACTGGGATGGATATGAGCCCTACGAACCCCGTGTCGTCGGCCCGCTGAAGGCTCTTGGACGCGCCGAGGCCAGGTTGGTGTTCAAGCGGTGCATGGAGACCAGGGGTGCGCGCATCGAGGTGCTCAGGCACCTCTTGAAAGCCAACGGAGTGGAGCTCGGCGCCGACGACGCCGCGGTCCAGGATCTCAACGACTGGTTCTTCGCCAGCGTTGAGCCTGATCCCGAGCAGCCGGGCCAGCCGCGGCCTGAGTGGTATGCGGTCATCCACGACGTGGCGTTGTTCCTCGGTGAGGCGATGCTCGAGCGACACCCCAATCTGTACTGGGAGTTCTTCACTTGGGGCAAGACCAACGTCGCCTTTCAGCGGCACGTGATAATGGGGTTCAGCACCGAGGATCCGAAGTTTCGTACCAACATCGACATCGACCGAATGGTCGCAACCTACGCGTACCAGATCGTCGAGGCCCAGGGATCGATCCCGAGCTATGGCATTGTCGAAATCCGGGGCACGAAAGTCGACGTTGACGCCGCCGCCGCTCGGCACCGTTCCCCCTGAATCCACCGAACGGCCGATCCGACGAGGGAAATTCACCCGAATCCCGGCGCAATTCACCGGAATCCCGACTTTGACCCCGTCCCTCATCCTCAATTGACGGATCCGGGCGGCAATCG
>JAHEXU010000035.1:0-22091 GCA_023251975.1 bacterium
GGGTGTCATTGAGGTGTCGAAGCGGAGCCCGGCCACCACCATGTAGGCGTGGCTCGGCGCGCCGTAGACGGAGATCCACCTACCTTTGCCGCGCTTGCCCCAGCTCGAGAGCCCGGTCGAGTCGAGCGGCGTGTCAAGCAGGCCGCCGCCGTGTAGCGCGTAGCTGACCGCGCCTGAGCAGTCGTAGCCGGAGTCTTCGAAGGAGCCATGGCCACCGCCGTAAAGGTAGGGCTTGTTGCGGATGTGGTTGGCGGCCTTTATCACGCGTTGAACCGCTCTCGGCGCACTCTCGGGCGCGATTGCGCGGCCGTTCACGAGCTTGGCCTTTGCCCCGTGGACCGTCGGAGGGCGGGTGGGCGCCGGATCGGTACCGATTCCGCCGGAGGCCGCGCCAGCGGCTGGCGCACCGATGGCCAGTGCCATCGTCGCCGCGGTCAGGGCGGTCGTCGCCTTGATTGTGATCGTCGATCGAGTGCGCATGAGTCCTCCTGGGGAGTTGGATCTGGCTGCTGTTTGGGTTGCAGGTGCCGGAGCCGTAGGGCTTGCTTGCAAAAGCCTAACACAACTCGTCAAATGCTTGTATTCGGCCCCCCAATCCCGCTTCTTGCCGGGTTGCTTTTTGGCCCCCATCCTGATTTGTCGGCGGTCCCTTAGCCTCTGCGAGCGTGGATCGGCTCCCCGTCTTGACCCCCCGCCAGTACCAGCGGGTCGCGCTGTTCGCACTCGGCTCGCTGGTCCTGATCGTTTTCACCGGCGCCGCGGTGCGTCTGACCGGGTCGGGGCTCGGCTGCCCTGATTGGCCGAAGTGCTACGGCCGGGTCGTCGCCCCGGTTGAGCTCCACGCTTTGATCGAATACGGCAACCGCCTCCTTACCGGGGTGGTCGGTGCGGCGGTGATCGCAGCCAGCCTGCTCGCCTTCCGGCGGCGGCCGTTTCGGAGACACCTGGCGATCCTCGGCGGGTTGCTGCCGCTCGGGGTGGTTGCTCAGGCCGCCCTTGGCGCCGCGGTCGTCGCAAGCCATCTCCGACCCGAGCTGGTGATGCTCCATTTCATCCTCTCGATGGCGCTGATCGACGCCGCCTTTGCGCTCGGATGGCTGTCGCGATACGAACCGGGGGAGCGCGGTCGATCGGGCGATCGGGGCGGCGTCTGGGCGGTCCGCGGGTTGGTCGGGTTCGGACAGCTGACAATTATCCTTGGCACGATGTCGACCGCCGCCGGGCCGCACCCCGGCGACCACCAGGGTGAGCTTGTGCAGCGGTTTGATTTTCGCGGCGCCGAGACCCTCGAATGGCTGGTTCAGCGCCACTCGGTGGCCGCCTCGATGTTCGGTCTCGCCGCGGTCGGGACCTGGCTGTTGTTGCGCCGCGACGGTGGCGATGATCGTGCCGTCCGGCCGCTCACCGCGTTGATCGCGCTGCTCGGCTTGCAGGGAGCGGTCGGAGGCGTCCAGTGGCTGGCCGAGTTGCCGGCTGAGATCGTCTGGGTCCACATCGTTCTCGCCACCTTGAGTTGGATCGCGATGCTGTGGGCCGTCGCTACTGCTGGCCGGATCGAGCCGGTTACGGTGGCGGCCAAAACGGCACCAATCGGTGGCGTTCCGGACCCGAGAAGCGGCCGATAATCGTCTTTTTTTGGGTTGGGACGCCAACCTGGAACTGGCTTGAGGTATTGGGGTCCTGGAGGAATGCGACCGCCCCTTGGATCTCGTCACGCAGGTCGGATCGCTGATCGAGCCGCAGTCCGTCGGTGATCCGGACCTGAGTGAAAAGCAGGCGCCGCGGCTGGGTGTCGTCGTTGCGGTTTTTGACACCGTGCCCGAACGCAAACTCGGGTTTGACCCAGCCCCTTCGACCACTCGTGGTGAGGCGCTTGAACCCCTCGGTTGTCCCTCTGACCTGGCCGCTCCCGCCGTAGCGGACCTTGGCTTGGTAGAGGTCGTTTGCCTGCTCGAAGACCGGTTGGAGGAAGCCGAAGTAGAAGACCGGCAGGATCAGCGCGTAGTCGGCGTCGGTCGGCAGGCCAAGCGCTCCGGCGAGCTGCTCGTAGTCGTTGAAGGCGCCCGGGTTTTTGTAGGTCGACATGAAAATTATTCGCTCCATGTCAGGGGTAAAAACCGCCTGTTCCTCCCAGGTATGGCTGAGTCGGCGGGTCATCCGGATTCGTTCGCACCGGTCGCGTTTGCCGAAGAGACGGCAGAACCAGAGATCGTTGTTGAGCGATCGGCCGATTGACTCGGTGTAGAGGAACCCGGAACCGTCAGGCGCCCACGATTGGGTTTCGTACCAGTGGCCGGTTGGCGGTCGGACCGTTCGGATATCGGTCAGTCGCGGTCCGGCCGGTCCGTTATCGCGGAAGCGCGCGACCACGATCTTTGACTTTCCGTTGCCGTCTTCGGTCACGAAGTTCCAATTCAGGGTCGTCCAGGCGACCCATCGTCCGTTCGGCGACCAGTAGGCGTGAAAGTTGTCGTGGCCCTCTTCGGAGGTCGTCAGTCGGACCGGGTTGCCGCGGCCGTTTCGCTTGACGACCCAAAGGTCCGATCCCATGCCGCCGAACCCGGGGGCGCCGACGGTCAGCTGGTGGCCGTGCCACGAGTGAAACAGGACCCAGCGGCCGCCAGGCTGGGCGACCGGGACCATGTTCGGTCCCTGCAGGCCGCAGGTCAGGCAGAGGGTCCCGGAGCCGTCGAGGCGCGAGTTGTAGATCTGCTCGTCGCTGCCGTCGCCGGGATCGGCGTGGTGCACGATTCGTCGCCCCCCCGGCAGCCAGTCCGGGGCCTGCTCGAAGGTGAACGAGTTGCGCCTGGTGTTGAACTTGCCGCTCCACGGTGACCCGTTCGGACGGCTCGCCGCAGCCGCGGAGACGCCGATCAGGGCAACCACGGCGGCCACGAGAAAGGGCAGGCGACGGGTCGAAGTCGCAAGGTAGGAGCGGGGACTGCGATCTCCGGACTTTGCTAACGATTGCGACAGTTTTCGGGTCAGATTCCCTACCCCCATCCATCTATCGGCGGGTTGGCACGAAACCTTTAGGGCGATCCTTTAGGGCGATCCTTTGGCACCAAACCTCGATCGGCCCGAATCGCCGAATTTGGGCCGGGTTAGCTGACCCGTGCTCGACCGGTTCGGCCGCGAACCCAGTTCGCCGCCCGAGAACGCGCGGCGCCGATCTCGGACCGCTCCAGCCCACTGCCGCCCGCGGGATCAGACATCAGACGGCGAGCGGGTAATAATCAGACGGCAACCGCTTTTCGATCTGCAGTCGGTTCGCTCGTGAACCGAATTCCCTCGTTCTCGAGCCCACCGTGTTTGAACATCATCAGGTCGAGCAGGTAATTCTGCCGGAGCAGCCAGGGGGCTCGTCGACCTTGGCGAGGCAGCTCGTCGACCACCCGTTGCACATACCCCGAGCTGAGGTCGCTGATCGGCGCGGTCGGCTCGGAGGGATCCGGAGCGAGCGGCACGCAGACCGCCTGGCCGCTATCGCGCATATGGTTCAGCAGGCGGGCAACGTACTGGCCAACCAGGTCTGACTTCAGGGTCCAGGAGGCATTCGTGTAGCCGATGACGAAGGCAAAGTTGGGGATCCCGCTCAGCATCATCCCCTTGTAGGCGACGGTGTCACTCGGGAGGACCTTGACGCCGTCCAGATCGAGTTCGATCCCGCCGCCGAGCAACGCCATGTTGAGCCCGGTGGCGGTGACAATGATGTCGGCCTCGAGCCGCTTGCCCGACTCGAGCAGGATCCCGTCGTTTGTGAACCGGTCGATCGTGTCGGTCACGATCGAGGCCGAACCGCCACGCAGCGCCCGGAAAAGGTCGGCGTCGGGCACCACGCAGATCCGCTGATCCCACGGGTTGTAGGAGGGCTTGAAATCGGTGTCGAGTGGGTAGTCGTCGGGCAGTGCCGACTGAACCCCCTTGCGGAGGAGGCCGCGAACCAGGCCCGGCGCCCGGCGAGAGAGCAGGTAAAAGCCGAGCGTGGTCCCGATGTTGACGGCACGAATCACGCGGTAGGCGAGACGCTGTGGCAGCAGCTTGCGGAGGCCGCCAGCGATCGGGTCGCGCCCCGGACGCGAGATCACGTAGGTCGGCGAGCGCTGCAACATCGTCACCTGCTCGGCCTGCCGGGCCAGCGCCGGGACCAGGGTCATCGCGGTCGCACCGCTACCGATCACGACGATCCGCTTGCCTGCGTAGTCGAGTTCGGTCGGCCAGTGTTGGGGGTGGATCAGCTCACCCTCGAAGTCCTCGATTCCCGCAAACTGGGGAGTGAAGCCCTCGTCGTAGCGGTAGTAGCCGGAGCAGCCGAACAGGAAGTCGCAGGTCAGCCGCTCGGTCGCGGCCATCAGCGGAGCCGTCTGGTCGTTGCTGTTCTCGGTGTTGGCGACCTCAACGCTCCAGCGCGCATCTTCGCTTGACCACGAGGCGGAAACGACCCGGCGGCTGTAGCGGATCCGCTGCTCGATCCCGGATTCAGCCGCGGCCTCGCGGACGTAGTCAAGGATCGAGTCGCCGTCGGCGATCGCCTTCTCTCCGAGCCAGCTCTTGAACGAGTAGCCGAGCGTGAACATGTCGGAGTCGGAGCGAATCCCCGGGTAGCGGAAAAGGTCCCAGGTGCCGCCGCTGACGGGCCGCGACTCGAGCACCGCGAAACTGCGATCGGGGCAGTCGCGATGCAGGTGGATCGCCGATCCGATTCCGGACAGCCCGGCACCGACGATCAAGACATCGAGGTGCTCCGGCTCGGTTTCGGTTGGCGGCGGGGCTGGTGTTGTGATGCTCATCTTGACCGGGACTACACTAAAGCGGCGCGATGATTACACGAGATGATGTAATCGCCGCGGGATTCTAATCGCGGCAGGATTCGCCGAGCCACCCCGGCCGCTGCCCCGGGCCACCCGGCATGGCCACTTGGCCCCGGCCACCCGGCCTCGGCCACCCGGCATGGCCACTTGGCCCCGACCACCCGGCCCCGACCATCCGGGCCCGGCCGCGCCGACCGGCTCGCCTGATCGAGCGCCGGGCTCGACGACCGCGGCGTTGAGTGGGCCGATCGGCCTCGGTGGCCCCGGGCACTCAGCGGCGGGCCCAGCGCCGCTTCGGTGCCTTGCCACTCGGCGCCCGGCTTCCCCGCCGCCTGGGCCACCTGGCGACGTGCCACTCGGCGCCGGGCTATCCGGCGCTGGCTTGCGGGGGCTCGGGAGCCTGCATCACCTGGCGGACCTCGATCCGTTGCTCGATCGCCCGTCCACCCTGCCCCGGTGCCGCCGAGACGCGGGCTGCGATCTCGATCGCCCGCTCGATCGAAACGACATCGACGATTCGGTATCCCGCAATCAGCTCGCGGCCGGACGGCTCGTCCCCTCCGACCCGAGGTTCGCAGTCCGCACCGGCACTGACTACGAACCTTGCCTCGGCCGGTGCGGCGAGGCCCTGCGCGTCGACCAGTTCGCCGTTCGTTCGAAGCTCGGTGTTGAGCCCGATCTGGAAGGCGATGTGGCCCGCTACCTCGGACGGCTCCCACTGGCTCATCGGTGCGCAATCGCCCTCGACGCCACCGTAGTTTTGGATCAGCATGAACCGCATCGCGAGCCCCTCTCGACCTCGCCCCCCGCCTCGTAGCTCAGCCGCAGCCGGTGTTGTTACCGCAGCTGGTGCAGGTGTAGCACGAGCCGGTCCGTTGCATCATTCCGCCGCATTGATCGCAGGCCGGGCCGAGGTCGCCGCTACGGCGGTTCAACCGCGCCGGCACAACCGGAGGGGTCGTCGTCAGCGCCGCGGTCGCGGGCTTGACGCCGCGGTTGCCGTTGCCGTTGGGGGCAGCAGGCGGTCCGGCGGTGTCAACCGAGAACAGCGCCTGCTGCTCGCCCTTTCGGATCCGAACTTGCTCGGTCATGATCCCGAGTTCCTCGTGGAAGTCGGCGTCGTCGATGAATCGACTGGCGAGCCAGCGCATGATGTAGTCCGGCATCGACTTCGCGAACGGGATCTCCGGGTTCTTGGTAATCCCCTCCGGATCGAACCGCATGTAGCTGAACTTGTCGACCAGGACATCGAGCGGCACCCCGTACTGCAGCCCCATCGAGACCGCGGTGGCAAAGGCGTTCATCATCCCGCGCAGGGTCGATCCCTCCTTGCCGATATCGGTCAGGAAGATCTCTCCGACGGTGCCGTCCGCGTAGGTGCCCGCGGTGATGTAGCCCTCTTGGCCGGCAATCGAGAACTTGTGGGTCAGCGACTGGCGCTCGGCCGGCATGCGGCGACGAACCGGCGTCGGCGCCTCGGGTTCGGCGGCTGGGGCATCCTGGGCGTCGGTCCGCAACGCCTGCGCGGTCTTCGAGCCGTCGCGGTAGATCGCCAGCGCCTTCAGGCCGAGGTTATGACCCCGGGTGTAGGTGTCCGCGATGTCCTCCACCGAGGCGGTCTGTGGCAGGTTGACGGTCTTTGAGATCGCGCCGCTGAGGAACGGCTGCGCCGCCGCCATCATCTCGATGTGGCCGAGGTGGCTGATCGCCCGTTCGCCGACCGCGACATCGAATACCGGCAGGTGCGCCTCGTCAAGTGCGGGAGCACCGATGATCGTGCCGTGCTCATCGATATGAGCCTCGATCTGTTCGATCTGCTGCCCGGAGTAGCCAAGCGTTCGCAGTGCCAGGCCGACCGAGCGGTTGACGATCGTCATCTGACCCCCACCGACCAGCTCCTTGTATTTGATCAGCGAGAAGTCGGGCTCGATCCCGGTCGTGTCGCAGTCCATCAGGAAGCTGATCGTGCCGGTTGGCGCGAGTACGGTCGCCTGGGCGTTGCGGTAGCCGTGGCCGTCGCCGAGCGCGACCGCCTCCTCCCAGGAGCGCTGCGCGGCGCCCAGCAACTCGGAGTCGGTGGTGTGCTCCACGGAGATCTCGTATGAGGCGTCGCGGTGCATCCGCATTACCGCGTTGTGGGCCTCGCGGTTCTCGGCGTAGCGCGCGTACGGCCCGATTGCCGCCGCGACCTCGGCCGACTTGCGATAACCCCGGCCGGTCATCAGCGCGGTGATCGCGGCCGCGGTGGCGCGACCGCGATCGGAGTCGTAGGGCATTCCGTTCGACATCAAGAAGGCGCCGAGGTTGGCGTAGCCGAGTCCGAGCTGGCGGAAGGCGCGGGCGTTGGCGCCGATCTCGTCGGTCGGGTAGCTCGACGGGCCGACGACGATCTCCTGTGCCAGCAGCATGATGTCGACGGTGTGCTCGAACCCGGCGGTCTCAAAACTGCCGTCGGGGCGCCGGAACTTCATTAGGTTGATCGAGGCGAGGTTGCAGGCCGAGTCGTCGACGTGCATGTATTCAGAGCAGGGGTTGGAGGCGTTGATCCGGCCGCTGACGGGGCAGGTGTGCCACTCGTTGATCGTCGTGTCGTACTGAATCCCAGGATCGGCGCAGCGCCACGCCGCTTCGGCGATCTGCCGCATCAGCTGACGCGCCTTCAGCGTCTTGGTGGTGGCTCCGTCGCTGCGTGCCGTCAGCTCCCAGTCCCGGTCGGCCTCGACGGCTTCCATGAATTGCCGCGACACCCGCACCGAGTTGTTGGCGTTTTGGTACTGGATCGAGGTGAAGCCGTCGCCGTCGATCGACATGTCAAAGCCAGCATCGCGCAATGCGGCCGCCTTGTCCTCCTCGCGGGCCTTGCACCAGATGAAATCCTCGATGTCGGGATGGTCGACATCGAGCACCACCATCTTGGCGGCACGCCGGGTCTTGCCTCCCGACTTGATCGTGCCTGCCCAAGCGTCGGCGCCGCGCATGAAGCTGACCGGCCCGGATGCGTAGCCGCCTTTTGAGAGCTGCTCGACCGAGCTGCGGATGTTCGAGAGGTTGATCCCCGATCCGGAGCCGCCACGGAAGATGTTGCCCTCCTTGGTGTTCCACTCGAGGATCGACTCCATCGTGTCCTCGACCGAGAGGATGAAGCAGGCCGAGCATTGCGGCTGCGGCTCGAAGCCGACGTTGAACCAAACCGGTGAGTTGAAGGCGGCGATCTGGTTGAGCAGGATGTGGGTCAGCTCGGCCTCGAAGGCATCGCCGTCGGCATCGGTCGCGAAGTAATCGCCGTCGCGTCCCCAGCCGGTGATCGTGCCGGCAACCCGCGAGACCATCTGGCGAACCGAGTGCTCGCGTTGGGGCGAGCCGAGGGGTCCCCGGAAGTACTTCTGGGCGACGATGTTGGTCGCATTTTGTGACCAGGTCTTCGGGAATTCAACCCCGCGCTGCTCGAAGGCGGGCTTGGCGGGATCGCCGATCACGGCATCGCGTCGCTCCCATTCGACCACGTCGAACGGATCGAGGCCAGGCTCGGTGAAGTGTCGATTGATCGCGAGGCCGCGGGTCGGACCGGCTGGCTCAACGGTCACCGAAGTGGCGATTGGGGCGGTGTGGTCGGCGGTTGTCTGCTGCATCTGGATCTCTTTCTCGAATCGACTCAATCGACATCTGTTGTTTTAAAAGGTTGGAGCTGGGGTTCGGGCGGTTGGCGCCGCGGCGGTTGCGAACACAGCGGACTTTGCGGGTTCGGTCAACTCGTCTCGGCGCGGCTCGACCACCGGGGTCGCGGCTACGACCTCGAGGTCGAACTCCGACAGTTCGGCTCGGATCGCGTCGAGATCGGCCAGTTGCTTGTGAACCGAGGCATAGCGCAGGTAGGCGATGCGGTCGGCGTCGCGCAGGCCGTCGAGACAGAGTTCGCCGATCCGCCGCGATGAGATTTCACGCTGGCGGGTCGCCTCGGCGATCACCCCGGCCGCGATTGCCTCGGTCGCGGCGGCGGCCCGCTGGCGCTTATGCGCGGCCCGCTCGAGCCCGGCCCGAACCTTCGCTGGGTCGAAGATCTGGCGGCGCCCGTCGCGCTTGCAGACGGTCGGCACCGCGTCTTCGCGACGCTCGAAGGTCGTGAACCGGTGCTCGCAAGATTCGCACTCGCGCCGCCGCCGCACCCCGGCCCCGGCATCGGTCGGACGACTCTCGACGACCCGGGATTTGGCTTCGCATAGCGGACAGTTCATTGCGGCGCTCAAGGTACCGCGGTCTGCGGACGGAAAAACCGGCAGAAAACACCAGAGCTGGCGGTAGGACCAGCTTAGAGACCCCAGATATGGGGTCTGAGCGAGATCGGGCGCAAAACGCCTCAAGCGTTATCGGTCGCTCTGGCTTCGAGCTTGAACCGGCCGAGCTTCAAGCAGTTACGGGTTCCTTGGAAGGCGCCTCGGTCCCCTTGAGAAGTGCAAAAAAGGGCCCCGGCTCGATCCAAGCTAAACTTTGCTCGTCATGACCGAGCGCCTACAGCGCAAACTCGACGAGGCCCTCGAGGCGACCGGCGAGCGCGCGGCGGCCGCCCGCGAGGCGACCGTGGCTGGGCTTGAATCTGCTGGCGAGCGGCTCGCCGAGGTCCGAGCCGCAGCGGAAGATCTCGGCGCCAAGGTAAAGCCGCGATTGCGTGGGGTGATCCATGAGTACGCGTTCTTTGTCTCGCTGGCGCTCGGGGCGGCGCTGGTCTCGCTTGCTTCCGGGTCCGAGGCGCGGATCGCCGCCGGGATCTATGTCTTTTCGTTGTCGGCGCTGCTTGGGACCAGCGCCCTCTATCACCGGATCAACTGGAAGAGCCCGGATGTCCGTCGCTGGGTGCGGCGTCTCGATCACTCGATGATCTTTGTTCTGATCGCCGGGACGGTGACGCCGTTTGCGATGTTGGTGATCGAGGGTCCGTTCGCGACCGCGGTCTTGATCACCGCTTGGGCGGCGGCGCTCGCCGGAATCATCGTCGAGCTGATCTGGCTGGAAGCCCCGAAGTACGTCTCGGCGATCGTTTACGTAACGGTCGGCCTGGTCGGGGCGATCGGTTTCCCGCCGATCCTGGTCGAGGCTGGCCTTGGGGCCGGCCTGTTGGTTGCAACCGGCGGCGCGATCTACGGCCTCGGCGCGGTCGTCTACGCGCGCCAGAGTCCGAATCCGAGCCCCGGCGTGTTCGGCTACCACGAGGTATTTCACGTCATGGTCGTGGTTGCCGCGGCGCTCCACTTCGCTGCGGTCGCGCTGTACGCAGTCCCGATCCGCTAGGCGACTGATGCCCAATCGCCCCGTCGGCACGCGCCCCCCGCTGTGGAGCCGTCCGGCCCACCGCCGCCCCGACGCCTCGTTTGGCCTCTTGCGCGATTGCGAGTTCAACCAACGGTTTCCAACGGTGGCGGCCGCGAGCGAACCGGCACCGTGACCGCAATCTGCCCGAGACCGTCCTTGGCGTTGCCGGCCGGGTCGGGCCGACCGCTCGGGCGCCCCGCTGCAATCGGGGACCGATGGTGTCCTCTATTGCACGCCGATGCGCAGGTCTATTGCACGTCGATGTGACCGATCGGTGATCTGGGCGAGTCCGAAGCTGGGGTAGGCGGCCAGCGCATGCCCGCACCCCATCCACCACGGTGCCTGGGCTGGCGAGCGATAAAATCGCGCCGCCGTGGATCGCTGGTGCGCGGCTCAACCGCCAGCGGCTTCGCGCGCCTCGCGCTGCGCTCGCAGCGAGCGCAGCAGCACAAACGAAGTGACCGCGATCCAGAGACCGAACAGGGCGAGCGGGTTCCAAAAGACCAGCGCGCCGTTCCAGGCAAACGGTCCGGTTCGAGGGAGAAAGGCGAAGGCGCCAGCCTCGAACATCGTCGCGGTCCAGATCGTGAAGTAGCCGTACCAACGCGGGAACGGCGAGTGTGAGACCGAGGTCGCCTTGAACGAGACGACGATCAGCGCGACCCACATGAAGATGTAGAACTGGTCGGTTGTGACCAGGGTCAGAGTGCCGAGCTCGTGCATCAGCGCGGTTGCGTTCTCGTCACGACCCTCGGTGAAGGCGGCGACGCCCCAAAACAGCGGCGGCAAGACCAAGAAGATCGACATCATCGAGCCGCCCATCACGGTCAAGATCGCCCACAACTTGCTGGCGCCATGGCGCAGCATCTGGATCGTCAGGACCGCGGCGAACGGCAGCATGAATGCGCTTGACCACGAGGCGACAACGGCGCCAATTCGAATCGAATCATGGTGCTCGGCGTAGAAGGCGGCGATTCCGGCGGTGTCGAGGGTTGCTGTCGGTGGCGGAACCATGTGGAGCAGGAAACCGAGGCTGAAGCCGTAGATCACGGTGAAGGCGATCCCCCACCAGACGACCGCAATCTGGCTTCGTTCGGAAACGTCTTTCATGCTTGCTCCTCCTTGGGACGGCGTGCGGCGACTCGCGGGTTGCGAGCGCCGCTACCCTATCGAATCCAGTAAACGATCGTTGACTGGATGGAGGCGCCCGACATCGAAGCCACGAACCGTGACGCGGCGGCTGGTCGTTGTTGTCGTTTCGTCGCTGTTCGTCGTCGTTCGCCGTACCCTCGAAATTGCCCGACGGCGAAGGCGGCGAGCACGTTTGCGAGTTCGCCGGCCCGCGAGTTCCCGAGGCGGGTTAGCACCGATTGAGGAGTTGGGACCGGCGAGGCGATCCCGCTCGGGGCGCCAATGCTCGGTGCGGTGCTCGACCACTCGGTGGGGACCATCTCCCGCTCAGAGTCGGTGGGCGCGCTAGTCGGCGGGTTCCACCGCGGGGCGGCCGGGCGGTGGCAGCATGACCGACATGATGAACGAGTCCGAATGTAGAAATCGTGACCCGGAGCCCCGACAAGGGATCCAATATTGGCAAGGCAACTGCGCGGACCGGAGTCCATCGGGCAGCCCGTCGCCGGAGCGACGCTGCGGCGCGACGGCGAACTGGAGAGAAGCCGTGGATTTGTCTGGGTCGCAGACGAAGGTAAAGCGCGATAAGGGCTCGCGACGGCGGCGCATCCGCGACGATAACGCGGAGGACCGCCGCGTCGATATCACCCTCGACTGCGGCTTTGACGATCGTCATCAGGGTGCCGGGAACAGGGCAAGCTGCGGAGCACGGTCGGGCGCGGTTGTCGGCAGAACGGCGTCGCCCATGGTTAGCCCTCCGTCGAGGAGTAGCGCGATCTCATCGAAGTCCGATGCAGGCCGAACCGTCGTGCCTTCCTGGCCGGGCACGAGTAGCAGGACCTCATCGAGCCCGATACCAGGATCCGCGAGTAGGGCCGCAGAGTGAGTGCTCAGCAGGATCTGACGGCGAGTTCGGACTCCCCGTTGGACCCGGTTCAGCATCTGCGGCATCCGGCTGACCACTTCGGGGTGCAGCGAGAGTTCTGGCTCCTCGAGCAGAATCGGACCCTGGCCATCGAGCAACGACCACAGCAGTCCGAGCAAGCGGAGCGTTCCGTCGGAGAAGGCCGCCTCGGTCTGCCAGGCGCCCTGCTTGCGCCAATGGGCATACCGGCCCTTGAGATGCCAGGCGTTATCGGATCTGTCCGGCTCCAGGACCAACTCCTCAAGCTGGGGTACTGCCACCTGCAGAGCTTGGGTGATCCTGCGTAGTCGCGCCTCGCGCGTTCGGCCGTTGGTCTCCGCGATCTGCTTCAAGAAGTCCCCACCGAATGGATCGTTGGTGCGGCCAACGGAACGATCGGGCTCGCGTACGAGCTGAGGGACGATGTGGAGGTAGCGGATCTCTCTCGCGAACCCGTAGATTTCCCGGAACTCGCGGTTCGCGATCACCTGCTCCAGCGCGGTTTGCGCGAGCCGTTCGGGGTCTTGATCGTCGAGTCCGTCGGGACGCGACAGGATCTTCTCACCCGAGGGGTTGATAACGCGTTCGTGCGTCACGACCGGTCGACCCCCTCGCTTCGGATCGTGGGTAAATCCGAGTTCGTAATGCCACTTGCTGCTTTCGTTGTCCAGCGAACCCAGCGCGACCTTGATCTCTATGCGGGGGTTCTGCCGGGCCACGAGCGCGCGCAAACTTGACACCCCGCCGCGCTCCTTCACTGCCTGCTGCAGACCCCCGCCGTCTCGGGTCAGCCCTCCAAGGAACCGCACCGAATCGAGTAGATTCGACTTCCCGGAGGCGTTTGCACCGACGACGAAGACGCGATTGGCAAGCTCAATGTCAACGGCCTTGAAGTTCCGCCAGTTGCTGAGCTGCAGGCGAGTTACTCGGAGGTGAGGAGGGTCGGCCTTGGCCACGGTTATTCGAGCCTACTGCCCTGTCGCGAAGACCTCGCGCGCGGCCTTGTTGTAGTTGCCGGAACGCAAGCGACTGATCGACGCCCTCGGCAAGCCGTACGCAGCAAGCAGCTCGTAGAGGAACTCCGCCCCGGCAGCGCCGTCGATGGCGGCAACACGTTCTTGATCTCAGCGAGGTTCGTGCGCTTATTCGTTGGCGATGTCGATCACGGTTGCTCAGCCGGGTTCGATTACCCACTGCGCATTCGCGAGGCGCGCGAGGAGTCGGCGTCGCCCGGGGCTGGTACCGGTCCGCCAAAATTTTTCGTGCGATGGATCCTCGGGCGTTGGCGCGCATTCGACATCGTTCTCGCTCGCCGGAGAACGGACCCGCCCGGCCGTGACATGCGCGACGCCGAGGGGGAACGGTTGCATGTCCGTCAGATAATCCGGAGTCATACCGAGGGGCTACCGTCGTGTCTTCGATCGAGACCGAGATACCGCTGCCATCCCTGGATGGGATGGATACGGCACTGGAGATGCGCATCCCCGACGCTCGTTCCGGGGCATCCACCAGGTTGTGCCGGGCGATTCGCCGCAGGAGGTGGACCTCGTCGGCAATCGGCTCCGACTCACCTCGGGTCAACTCGATGCTCGAGTCGACCCGGAGGCGAGCGCAGTCGCCGCGCGCTCCAACAGCCCGCCAGAGATCGGGCCCTCTGTCTCGCCCAGATCATCCGCGACGAAAATATGTCCGCCATCGTCACCGGTGCGCAGCTCGATCGCGACGCCTCCGACCTCCCATTCGAATTGGACGCCGCGCGCAGCGGTCGGGACGACCGCGGGCATGGGCGTGTTCGGTCCGGTCAGTCGCGGCAGCCAATCGAGGGCGGATGCGACATGGCAAACATCAACCGGCGCGGCGTTGTAGGTGTCCCAATTGGACCGCAACGCGAGAATCGAGTTGATTCGCGCCTCGATTTCCACAAGCCAACTCGGCGCGGCTCCCACCCCCTCGATCATGACGCGCGGCCGGTAACCAAAGCTTGCAGATAGATCGGGGCACCATCGGACGATCGATACGCCGGATCGGAACTGACGATCAGCCTGCCGAGCGCTACACCTTCAGCTACATCATCTTCCAATTGCACGCCGAGAACAACCTCTACGACCGGCGGACGTTCGAACTCGGCGATGCTGTCGACAACGGCTTCGATCTTGTCGTCAGGATACCCGGCGCAAGGCGGCGAGCCAAGGTCAGAACGTCCGCAGGAACTGATCGTCGCGCAGCGGACTTCAACACGGACGGGATCCTCGTTGCCCCGCCCCCCTTCACGGTGCCAGATTCGCCGCAGCGCGCGACAGCATCGAGGCCATCGGCGCCTTCCGCAACGGGATCATGGCGGAGTGGCTGAAGTCGCTTCGGCGCCGAAGCCGACGCAGCAGGTGGACCTGGAAGCGGATCGGAGGCTCGCTGACCAATGGCTACCTCAACCCGCTGCCTCAACCGCGGATCTTGCATCCTTGGCCCGAGCGGCGATTCGCCGCCACAACCCAAGGTAGGAGCCCAGTGCGGTAGGCCCGCACGCTGGGATCTGAGCGGCGGGCGGTCGGCAACGACCGCCCCTACCGCGACCGAACCGGGCGGCGAATCCGCCCCCGATCCCGGTGCCAGGAGCCGATTCGCGCCCACCCCCCGGCCACCAACTCACGGCTCCTGCTCAGGCCCGCTGGTCGAACCGACGGCCGAGATATTCGGAGGCGATTCGAATCCGTTGCATCGTCGGGGTGCCCCCGGCCAGCGCCCAGCCGTGAGCATCACGGTGCATCCGCTCGACATCGTATTCGGCCGAGTAACCGTAGCCGCCAAGGATCTGGATCGCCTGGTCGGTAACCCGCTTTGCCATCTCGTTGGAGAAGCACTTCGCGATCGACGCCTCGATCGGCGGCGGCGCCCCGGAGCCCGCGTTCTCGGCGGCGCGCCGGATCAGCAGCCTGGCCGCCTCGACCTGGACGATCATGTCGGCAAGTGCCGCCTGGATCGTCTGGAACTCGATGATCTCCTTACCGAACTGCCGCCGCTGTTCGACATAAAGCGCGGCCTTATCAAGCGCCGCCTGGGCGCAGGCGAGTGAGTTGGTGGCGTTGCCGAGGCGCTCGATCGAGAAGGCGGTGAAGAGGCGTTTGAAGCCCCCCGCCTCGATGATTACGTTGTCGAGCGGGACCCGAACATCCTCAAAGGTCATGTCCGCCGAGGGGACTCCGCGGAAGCCCATCAGCTGTTCTTGCAAGCCGAAGCTGAGGCCGGGCGTGTCGCGGTCGACCAGCACCGCGCCGATTCCGGCGGCGCCGTGATCCGCGGCGAGCCGGACGTAGACGAGATATTGCTCGGCGTGCCCGGCCCCCGAACACCAGCGCTTGACACCGTTCAGCACCATCTGGTTGGCGTCGCGGCGACCGCGAACGGTTGCGTCGGTTGCGGCCGAGCCCGCGTCCGGCTCCGAGATCGCGACCGCGATCAACGATTCGCCGGAGCAAACCGGCGGGATGAAGCGTTCCTTCTGCTCGGGCGTTCCGAACATTTCGATTACCCGGACCGGGCCGGTGTTGGTCTCAAACACCGGCCAGCCTGCCACGATGCTCGCCTTGGCGAGCTGCTCAAGGACGATCAGTGAGTCATAGAGGGGCCGGGCGCCGCCGCCGTAGCGCTCCGGCAGGGTCATCCCGAGTAGGCCGAGTTCGGCCTGTCGGCTCACTTCCTCGGCGGGCAGCGGGGTCCGCTCACGGTCCCACTCTTGGGCGAGCGGGGCGTAGCGATCGGTGGCGAGTCGTCGGGCGAGTTCGCGCAGTTCCCCTTGCTCGTCGGTCAGCGCAAACGGGGACGGGGATGGGGCGGAAATCATCCCCGCAGGTTAGCGCTCGTTCACCGAGCAGGACCGCCGGCGGAGTCGGGACCGATCGTCGTGGCGCTTGACGGGCTGCTACAGATTGTCGGCATGGAACGTGACGAAAGAATCCTCCTCGCCGCGACCGACCTGTTTTATTCGCGTGGCTTCGACGCCGTCGGGGTCGACATGATCGGGGTCGAGGCGGGGGTGACCGGGCCGGCGATCTATCGTCATTTCAAGGGGAAGGACGAGATCCTTGCGACCCTGTTCGACCGCGCGGTCGACGCGCTATTGATTCGGATCGGTGGCGAGTTCGAGACTCCCCAGGCCGAGCTTGAGCACCTGGTTGTCGCTCACGCCACGTTCGTAATCGAGCACCGCAAGTTGGCCCGAATCTGGGCCCGTGAGGACCGCTCCCTGTCGCAGCCTTACCGGACCACTCACCAACGTCGGGAACGCCACTACGTCAATCGCTGGAGCGAGTGCCTGGGCCGCTGTTTTCCCCAGCGCGACGAGATCGAGTTGGCGGCGGCGACCGCAGCCGCCTTGGGCCTGTTGAACTCGGTCGGCGATTGGCCCCAGGGCGCCCGCCGGCTCGACGATCTGCCTGGATTTTTGGCCGGAATGGTGCACGCCGCGCTCGACTCGCTCGCCAGCGACTAAGGGCTCCCGAAAGAATAAGCGCGTCATTTAGGCGATCGAGGAGCGAGCGGGGCGGTGCAGAATCCGCGACGCTGATCGGCCGCGTAAAGGCGCAGTTATTCTTTCGGGAGCCCTAATTAGGGCGGGGCGATCTCGACGGCGGATCCGGCCGCTCTCATCCGAGCGGCCGCCGCGCCGCGCCGCGAGGGCCGGGGGGCCGGTCAACCGGTGGGCCGGTCAGGCGCGTCGGCCCCGGTGGACGTTATGGATCCTCAGGGCCCGCGCAAGAATAAGTGCGGCTTTACGCGGCCGATTACCGTCGCGGATGCACTGCCGTCGCGAGCCCGCAATAGCGCTGCTATTCCGGCCTCACGCCGCCATCGCCCCGCTCGATCCTCGACCGCCTAAATCGAGCACTTATTCGTTCGCGGGCCCTCAGTACGGTCATCGCGATCAGCCAGAGGAAGAAGACCGCAACCAGAAAATAGTGGATCATCAGCCCGGCCCAGGAAACGCGCCGTGTGACAAGCTCGCGCTGCACGGCGTCCGCCGCCGCGATCGTCGTGGTCGCGATCCTGGCATGAGGTCGCCGAAAGCGCCGAGATCATCGCTCAGGGTTGCGAGGTCCGGCGCCGAGCGAGCCCTGTAGGGAATCTCCATCGGCGTGATCAAGCAGAGGCGAGATCGCCGTGGTCGAGCATCGCGGCCCACCTCGCACCCAGGCCGACTTGTCGAGCAACAACCAGCAGCCCCACGCGTCGGTGCCGAACAGGGCCCCATGATCGACAAGCCGACCGGCCCGTTCGAGTCCGGCGCGTTGACGACGGTGGCGACGCGCATCGCGCGAACTCACCTGTTCAGCCGGCGCCCCGCCGCCGAGTCGGGTCAGTCGCGGCAGGACCAGGCGGGGCTTGGTGAGCTCAGGCCAAGCCCCGGCGACGCGTCGAGTAGCGCCCGCGTTTCCCGCCGTCCGTGAGCGTGTATCGAGGGCACGTCGTCGGCATTCTGGGCAAAGTGCAGCACCGAGTAACCCATCATGGTGTCGCACCTCCGCAAGTCAGCCCGCAGGGTTCGGTCGGGCCGCCTGAGGCCTACCGCCCGGGGTCGATCGGCTTCATGGTAGGCGAGTGGTAGCCTCCTACCAATGCGCACGACGATCGACTCTGCGGGGCGCCTTGTCATTCCCAAGCAACTGCGCGACGAACTCGGGCTGGAGGGTGGTTCAACTGTCGATATCTCGCGTTATGGGGCGGGTCTGCAGCTGATCGCCGGCGAACGCTCGGCCGCGTTTATCGACGAGGACGGGCTGCCGGTGGTAACCGGCAGCACGACGCTGACCGACCAGCAGCTATTCGCGATCATCGACGCCGGGCGTCGCTGATCGCGCTCGCGCTCGACACGAGCGTCGCCGTCCCGCTACTGGTCGCGACGCACGACCGCCACGCCGGCCTCCGAGCCAAGCTCGCCGACGATCGGCTGTCGCTGTGTGGCCACGCGCTCGCCGAAACCTTTGCCGTCCTAACTCGTCTTCCGGGGGACCTCCGGGTCGACGGCGGTGACGCGGCACGGCAGATGGCGGCGTGGTTTGATTCGCCGATTGTTCTCTCCGAGGAAGCGACGAGGGAGCTCCCGGATCGGCTTGCCGCGGCCGGTATTTCGGGCGGAGCGGTGTATGACGCGCTAATCGGGCTGGCGGCGGCCGAAGCCGGGGTGGTCCTCGTAACCGCCGACCGGCGGGCGCTCGAAACGTACCGCCGGGTCGGCGCGGCGGTCCGGCTTGTCTAGCGGCGCGGAGGGCCGGCGTTTGCGGCGAGTCGGCCTGCTTGGTCACGGCCGGGCCGCCGAGGCCGCGTTTTCCGCCGTATCGATCGATCCCTCCGAGGTCGATTTCGCCAAGGTACAAGACACCGACGCCGACGCCGGATTGATCCAGCTCGACGGCCGACTCCCGATCAACACCGACGCCAACGGCAAGCCGGTCGGGGCTTCGGGGCTGCGACAGGTTTATGAGGTTGTGACCCGACTTCGCGGCGAGGCGGGCGCCCGTCAGCTGCGGCGCGATCCAAACCCGCCACAATTCCGTCGATCGGTCAGCCGGGAACGCGCCTGACTGCGCCCGCGATCCTCGCCGGCGTCGGCACATTTGCGCGCCGGCTCGATGTCGAACGCAGAGTGAGATCGGGTCGGGCCGCCGCCGCCGCGCTCAAGAGCTCAAGCCGAGCCGGTCGAGATCGCGGCGGGGAGCAGATGGGCCTCAACCAGGCCTTCGGCGCCTTGGGCCAGCGCCTTCGCGGTTGTCGCGCGCTGATCTGACCGCTATCGGGGTTCGGCGAGCGCTGCGGCGAGCGGGGAGTCGATGCCAGCTTCCGGCGCGTCGACCAACCACCGAAAGCTCGCCACCGCGTGGCTCGTCAGCAGGTCGAGGAAACCTGAGGTCCTGGTCAGCTCGCGCTGCCAGTTCGGCAGGCTGTTGAGGATGCCGAGCACCGAATCCACCGCGATCGCCACCCGCTCTCGGTCGGCCTCGGGGTAGGCGCGGCCAGCGCACTCCTGCCAGCGCTCGAGGTAACGGATGGCGCGGCGAATAAAGGCGGAGCGATACGGCTCGACCAGGCTGCGGTCCTCGCGGATCCAGATACTCGCGAGGTGCGGCTTCGAAAGGACGTGGCGAGCGTGCTCGCGGCAGATGTGGGCGAGTTCAATATGGGGATCGTCGAAACGGCCGCCGGTCACCCGGATCACATCGTCCATCCCCTGGTCGAACAGGGTTCCGAGGATGTCGTCCTTGCCCTTGAAGTGACGGTAAATCGCCGGTCCGGTGACCCCCGCCTTGGCGCCGATCTGATCGACTCCGACGGCGCCGAACCCGCGCTCGAAGAAGAGCTCCGCGGCGGCGGTCAGAATGTCATCGGCTCGGGCCACTGGCGCAGGGAGTATCCCACGGCCCGCTCAGTTACCGAGCGCCAAGATCTCGGCGAGCCCGTCGTCGAGGCATCTCCACAGCAGGTCGAGGTCGCTGAAAACGTCGCCGTCGGCGTTGATACCGATGCAGCAGATTCCGTTGTGGGTGCAGAGGGCCGAGGTCATCGCCGTGCCCGGCAGCGGAGCGAACACGAACATCCGCTCGAACTTGGCGCCGGCCATGTAGCGCTCTTGGCGGATCCCGGGCCAGCTGCTGGTTGTCAAGACGGCACCACCGATCGAACCCAAAATCGCCGCGGCGACTCCAGATGGGGTGCGGTTTAGCAGTGGGGTCAGGTTGCCGAGGAAGTCGAGCGCCGGTTCGCCACGGACCTGATCGACCCGGCGGTGCAGCTCTCGGGTCCGCTCCGCCGGATCGGAAATCGACGACGGGACGAGGAAGAAGGCGCCGGCGAACTTGTTGCCGCCGAGCGCCTCGTCGGGTCGGCGCAGCGCGACCGGCATCGAGATCGGGACATCGGAGAGGTCCTCGCCAAATGCCGCGCAGTAGCGGCGCAGGCCGCCAAGCAGCGCACTGACGAAGCAGTCGTTGACGGTGGCGTCGATCGTCTTTCCGGCCCGGCGCAGCTCGGTCAACTCACATTCAAGCAAGCCAAATCGCCACTGCCGCTGTCGGCCGCCGCGCAGAATCTTCGAATGATTTGCGGGCGGCGGGCCCGCCACCCGGGTCAGGGATCGGGCGTAGCGCAGCGCCGTGGATGGGGCGCGGAGCGAACGAACGAGGCCGGCGGTGAGATCCCCCGCTGCTCGCGGTCCGCCAAGCATTTGTCGGTTCAACTCGGCGGCGGCCACAGCGGTTGGCCCGAGCCGGGTCGGTGGGCGTGGCGGCGCCGCCGGTTTCTCGCCGCGGCTCTGACGGATCGGGCTGAGCGCGTTCTTATGCAGCAGCGCCAAAGCCATCCCGTCCATGAAGACGTGGTGGGCGTGCATCACATACGCGGCCCTTCCATCCTTCAGTCCTTCGACCAGGGTTGACTCCCACGGTGGGCGGCTGCGGTCGAGCGGGGTCAGGCCAATCGACTGGGCCAGTTCAAGCAGTTGCTGGCGCGAGCCCGGGCCGGGGATCCGAACCCGGCGGAGGTGGTAATCGAGATCGAAGCTCGGGTCGTCGGCCCACATCGGGGCCCCGACCGGGACCGCCGGCTCGACCACCTTCTGGGTGAAACGGGGGACGACCCGCAAGAACCACCGGTGCCCGGCGCGGAGGCGATCCCAGTCGGGTTCGCGGTCGAGCAGATGGATTACGACCCCCGACCAGGACCCTTCGGGGTGGCGGTCGGTGCGCCACATCAGCGCGTCGAGCTCGGACAGCCGAGGCTCCCGACCCCAAGCCGCGAGTTCGGCCCAGGGCTGGTCCGGTTCGGTTGGTTGGGCGGTTTCGCTCATCGTCGCACCGTCTCGTTGTTTCCCCGTCCGGTTTCTGTTTACGGCCGTTAACAATACCCAACCTGACCACGATCGGCGGCGACGGCGGTCAGTCAACGTTCGTTCACTGCTTTGCTAGCCTTCGCCCGATGGGAGCACCATTACCGCAAGATGTCCGTCTCAAAGGCCCCTTCAAGCCGATGCGATTCGAGGCCACCGTCGAAGACTGCATCGTTAGCCAGGGCGAAATCCCAAAGGATCTGGCGGGCGGTTTTTACCGCGTCGGCCCGACCTTCAAGCGACCGACCAGCCAGAACACCAACGGCCTCTTGTCGATGGACGGGATGGTCCAGGGGCTGGTGATCGAAAACGGTCGCGCCGATTTCCGCAACCGCTGGGTCAGGACGCCGAAGTACCTGCTCGAAGAGAAGCACGGGAAAGGCATGTTCGAGTGGTCCGATGGCGCCTGGGAGGACTCGCGCAACTTCGGCTGGGGCGAGGTCAAGCGAAACGAACTCAACCGCGGGATCTCGCAGGGCACCAACAACATCAACACCTTCCCGTTCGCCGGCGAGATCCTCGCCTCAGGCGAGCAGGGCGGGCCGCCAGTCGCGCTTGATCCAATCACCCTCGAGACGAAGGGCGTGGTCCGGTGGTCCAACCAGCTCTCGCACGGGATGCACCAGACGGCGGGACGCGCGAACGGAAACGGCGAGGGGATCGCCGATCCCAACGTCGACCCCGACACGGTCTTCACCGCGCACCCGAAATGGGACAGCGACACCGGCGAGCTGATCGGGTTCGCCTACAGCGACACCGAGCCGCTGGTCACGATCCATGTCGTCGCGCCGAGCGGCGAGGTCACCTCGAAGCCGCTGTATGACGCCCCCTATCAGACGGTCGCGCACGACATCTGGCTGACCCCGGACCACATCGTCCTGCCGTTCCAGCCGTTCAATGCCAGCCCGCATCGAATCGACCGCGGCCTCGGTGTCTTTGGCTGGGATACCGAGCTGCCGACGGTGATCGCCCTGATTCCGCGGCAAGACCTGGTCAACGCCGAGGTCCGCTACATCGAGGCCGACATCGAGGCCGAATACGTGATGCACATGCTCGCCTGCAACGTCGAGGG
>JAHEXU010000035.1:22101-23133 GCA_023251975.1 bacterium
CCGTTTGAGGATGACTTCAAGGAGGGCGACGACGTGGCGCTCTTCTTCAGCATCGCCAGGAGCACCCTCGGTCGCTGGACCGTCAACCTCGACACCGGCAAGGTCAAGACCGAGCGCCTGAACGATCGTCCGGCCGAGCTGCCGAAGGTCGACGAGCGCTTCTTCGGCAAGGGCTACCGCTTCGGCTACCTGATCGGTGGTGAGGCGAAGCGCGCCGGGATGTCGATGAAGAGCCTGATTGTTCACGACATGAAGACCCATCTTGAGCAGGAGTTCCGAATCCGCCACGACCAACCGGCGGCGGTGCTCGAGGCCTCGTTCGCGCCGCGGAGGATCGATGCGCCGGAGGGCGACGGCTACGTGATCGTTCCGGTCAGCAGGTGGGCCGAGAATGTCTCGGAGTTCCTGATCTTTGACACCTACGACATCACCGACGGGCCGATCTGCCGGATCGAACTGCCGTTCCACATGGGCTGGACGCCGCACGGCCACTGGATGGACTTCCGCTGAGCGGATCGGTCGATGTGAACAGCCGTTTGCATCGCTTTGATACCTTGTTTTCGCAGTTGCCATCGCCACAGGGAGAGAACCAATGAGCACCACCGAAACGGCCGAGCCGCAGGTCAGCGCGAACGGCAGCGCCAGCGCAAACGGCAGCGGCGCCGAGACGATTGAGGTCCGCTGTCCGGCCGACGGGCGCCTGGTTGGCCAAATCCCGAGCCAGAGCTTGGCCGAGGTCGAGGCGATCGCGGCGGAGCTCCGCGCTGCCCAGCCAGCCTGGGAGGAGCTCGGACCCGAGGGTCGGGTGAAGCACCTTTACGCCTGGCTCGACTGGATCTTTGACAACGATGAGCGGCTGCTCGCGATGGTTCAGCAGGAATCGGGCAAGTCGTGGGGCGACGCCTCGATCGAGACGATGGTCGCCGTCGAGGTGATCAACTACTACGCGAAGAACGCCAAGGCCTTCCTGTCCGATCGTTCCTATCGCCCGCATGGTCCCGCTTCGCTGACCAAGAAGCTCGAGGTGCATCT
>JAHEXU010000208.1 GCA_023251975.1 bacterium
CTGCAGGACGAGTTCAACGAGCTGCTCAAGGTGCCGACGATGGTGATGGCGCCGCTCGCGGTCATCCTCCTTCTCGCCTTCAACCTGCGCTCGGTCGGACTGACCGAGGCGGCCCAGACCGCGACCGCCGGGCTGATCACGATGGTCCCCGAAGGCCTGGTCTTGCTGATGAGCGTCACCCTGGCGGTGGCCGCGGTCCGGTTGGCCCGCAACGACACCCTGGTCCAACAGCTCAGCGCGACCGAAGCGCTGGCCGCGGTCGACACGATCTGCGTCGACAAGACCGGCACCCTGACCGACGGCTCGCTGCAGTTGGTGGCGGTCGAGCCGGCTGATCGGGGCCAGCCCGAGGTGGCGATTCGGGCGCTTGGCACCTTCGCCGCCTCGGCCGGGGAGCGAAACCGTACCCTCGAGGTGATCGCCGAGCACTACCCGGCGGCGGCCGAACGCGTCTGTGGCGAGGTGCCGTTCTCCTCGGAGTGGAAATGGAGCGGGCTGACGATCGGCGACGGCCGCGGCACCCCGCGCACCTTCGTGCTCGGCGCCCCCGACATCCTGATCGCTCGCGGCGCGCTCTCACTCAGCCCGGAGTTGCTGGCGAAGCTGACCGAGCAGACCGGGCAGGGCCGGCGCGTCGTCGCCTTCGGGGAGACCACCGAGCCACTGCCAAACGACCCCCGCACCGACCCGCCGCCCCGGCTCGTCGCCCGCGCTCTGATCGTTCTAAGCGAGCGGCTGCGAGAAGACGCCGCCGAGACGATCGCCTACATGCGGGCACAAAACGTCGACCTGAAGCTGATCTCGGGCGACGCCCGCGAGACGGTCACCGCGGTCGCGCATTCGATCGGGATCCCGCTTGATGCGGCGGTCATCGAGGGGCCGATGCTGCCGACCGACAAGGCGGGCCTAACCGCGGTCGCACTGTCGACAACGATCTTCTGCCGGATCAGTCCCGACCAAAAGAGGGCGCTGGTCGAGGCGCTCTCACAGGCCGGCCGCTTCACCGCGATGATCGGCGACGGGGTCAACGACGTACCGGCGCTGAAGCAGTCACGGATCGCGGTCGCGATGGGTTCGGGCAGCCAGATCACCAAGGGGATCGCCGATATCGTCCTGCTGCGCGACCAGTTCTCAATGCTGCCGCGGGCGGTTGCCGAGGGGCGGCGAATCGCCCGCAATATCCACCGCCTCGGGCGCCTCTACGTGACCAAGAGCGTCTACGCCGCGCTGCTGATCGTGCTGCACGCGATCTTTGGCTTCGAGTTCCCGTTCCTGCCGCGACACCTGACCGTCGTCGCCTTCCTGACGATTGGGATCCCATCGTTTGTCCTCGCTTTGGCGCCGAGCGAGGGACCGCTTTACCGCGGCCGACTACTGCGATCGCTCGGCGCCTTCGCCGTCCCGGCCGGAGTTGGGATGGCGACCGGCTCGCTGCTCGCCTTCTTCGCGGTCAACCTGTTCGGCGGCGACACGATCGACGGCCAGACGGCCGCGACGGTGACCCTGATCGTGCTTGGCCTCTGCTTCATCTTGCTGTTGGAGCGCGGGCCGGGCCGCGACCACATCACGATCCAGTCCTACATGCTGGCTATGGTGGCGTTGCTCGGGGCGCTGCTGGCGCTGCTGTTTGCGGTCGAGCCGATCCGCGCTTTCTTCGAACTCGAAACGCTTGGGGCCGGGCAGTGGTTCGCGTCGCTGGCCTGCGTTGCGATCGGGCTGATCGTCGCCAGTCTGTTGTGGGGATTGCCCGCAATCCAGCGGCTCGAGGAGCCCGCGGTCGACCACGAGGGACTGCGGGCACGACGTCGCCGCCGTTCCGCGGAGGCCCATGCCGCCGCCGAGGCGGCGCTCAACCCGACCGCTAGTGTTCCGGCCGAGGCGATCGGCGACGATCTCCCCGCCGAATCGCGATGAGCCCGCTCACCTCCCCCAGCTCCCACCGCCGCACCAAGATCATCGCCACGGTCGGTCCGGCCAGTCGCGAACCCGAGACCCTGCGCGCCCTGATCGAGGCCGGCGCCGATGTGTTTCGGCTCAACTTCTCGCACGGCAACGCCGTCGACCACGCCGAAAACGTGCGACGAATCCGCGAGGCCGCAGAGCTGACCGGCAAATGGGTCGGGATCCTCGGCGATCTGCCGGGTCCGAAACTGCGCCTCGGTGATGTCGAAAACGGGCGGGTCCGAGTCGCCGACGGGACCGAGCTGGTTCTGACAACCGAGACCTGCCACGGCAGCGCAAGCCGCCTCTCGGTCGCCTGGGACGGGCTGCCCGGCGCGGTCGCGCTCAACGACCCAATCTTTTTGGCCGACGGACGGATCCGCCTGCGAGCCCTCGAAATCGGCGACAAGGAGGTCCGCTGCGCGGTCGAGGCCGGCGGCTCGGTCTCCTCGCACCAGGGGGTCAACCTGCCCCAGAGCAGCTCCGGGATGCCCGCCACCGGCGCCGCCGACATGGATTGGGTCGAGTTTGCGATCGACCGCCAAGTCGACATGCTGGCGGTCTCGTTTGTCCGCTCGGCGGCCGATCTGGCGCCGATTCGCGAGCGCCTGATCGAAGCCGGATCGACGATTCCGCTGATCCCAAAGATCGAGAAGCCCCAAGCCGCGCAAAACGCCGAGGAGATCATCCTGGCGGTCACCGGCGGGGTCATGGTGGCGCGCGGAGACCTCGGGATCGAGCTGCCGATCGAAACGGTGCCGTCGGTCCAAAAGCGGCTGATTCGACTGGCCGGTAAGCACGCCCGGCCGGTCATCACCGCGACCCAGATGCTGGCCTCGATGGTCGACTCGGACCGCCCGACCCGCGCCGAGGTGACCGATGTCGCCAACGCGATCTACGACGGGACCGACGCGGTGATGCTGTCGGAGGAAACCGCGATCGGTGCCAACCCGGTCGAGGCGGTCCGGGTGATGGACCGGATCGCCCGCGAGACCGAGCGCGATCTCCCCTACGACGACTGGCTGCTGAATCGGGTCGACGGCAAGATCGGCGGCCGCGATGATGTCGCCTCGTCGGTTGCCCAGGGCGCGGTTGCCGCGACCTACCGGCTCGGCCTCGCCGCGATCGTCGTACCGACCCGCAGCGGTCGCACCGCCCGGCTCGTCTCGGCGCTGCGACCGCGGGTCCCGGTGCTGGCGATCTCACCACAGCGCGAGACGGTCAACCGGCTAAACCTCCTGTTCGGGGTCCAATGCGCCTACCACGGTGAGTGGCCCGAACTGCGCGACCTGCTCGAGCACTCAGCCCGTATCTCCCGCGAAGTCGGGATCGCCAAAGCGGGTGACCTGGTCGCGATCACCGCCGGCCTGCCCGACCAAGACCTCGGAACCAACCTGTTCGAGGTCCACCGCGTCCCCTGAGTCGGCCAGCGGCTCTTGATTCAGCGGCCGACGGGGTCCGATCGGAATCGATGGCCCAGGCTGGCTGACCGGGCTGCGGCGCGGCGATCGGGAATCCGCTGAGGTGGAAACGTGGCGGCGGCCCGCCCCACTGGTCCCTCCGAATCCGCCGTCTGATCCGAACTCTCTCGCGACTACTACCGGCGCGGGTCAGGGACCCGGCCCCAAGACGGGCAAGACGGGCAAGACAGGCGCCTGCCGGTTGATTTCCGCCGTCATTCGTCGTCGTCGTTTTTCGTCGCCGAAGTGGCCCCGAAGGACACTCCCCAACCACCCTCCCTGATCGGGGAAAGGCAGATGGCGGCGACGCTGCAACTCCCACCGAATCACCTCCAGGCCCAGGTCGGTCATGGCAGGGGGACGGCACGACCCCGATCGCGAGCCGACCGCTTCGAAGTCGCCGAACGGCTCGTCGCGCTCGCGCACCGCCGGTCTGAAGTCAGCCTCGGCGACACGGGCCAGGAAGGAGTAACCCGCAGCGGTGAGCCGGGCGATCCCGTCAAAGAAGACCGACAACGCCTGGGTTGAGGCGAGGTCCGCGAGGACAGCGAGGCGGTGCCCTGCTAGGCCCGAGACGGGCGAGGGCGGCGGCTCCACAGGTAGGCGACTCCCCCGCTCGCCGCATAAACACTCGACAGGCCGACGCAGCCGAACTTGATGATCGCGGCGCCGAGCGCGAGCTGCGGGAACGGCGCCTGGACCCGATCGAGCAGGGACACCCCAAGGGCCGCGTCCTCGACCCAGTCAAAACCGGCTGCCGCCAGCGCGGCGAGCGCAAACAGCTCGCCGCGATCGGCGATTTGGAAACGCCCGACCCGCCGCCAGTGCAGGGCCGCCAACATGCAGCCGAGCGCCAGGGTGATCGCGTAGGTGAGCGCAAACAGGTAGTCGAGCCCGTCGAGCAACGCTGCCTGCGCGAGGACGCCGTGCTCCTCCCACCCGGCAACGATCCCCTCGGCTCGCTCGACGCTACCGGCGATCTCGAACCCGATCGTTCCGTCCCCGGTCTCGCTGAGTCGCTGATCGAGCAGCGACAAGACGACCCCGATCGTCAGGGTCAGTCCCGCCGCCACCGCCAGAGCGCGGCCGCGGCGACGCGCCGAGATCATCGAGAGAAGATCGAGCTTGCCCATTCTCGCCGCTCAGCGCTTTTGCTTCGGCGGCAGCGAGGCGGCAAAGTCGACCCCGGCCTCAACCCACGAGGCCAACCCGGAGTCGGATTCCAGCGCCTGCGTAGCGATGTAGAGCATCCCTTTGATCGGCTTCCCGGTGAAATCCATCGGTCTGACGTGGGGTTCGGCCAGAGCGCTCTCGGCCGCGACCGGATCGAGCCGCGCCATCAGCTCGTCACCGACGATCCCGCAGGCCATATTGCCGTTGATCATGAAACAGAGGCCGCCGAACATCTTGCGCTCGCTGTAGCCGTCCCGGAGCGCAACCAGTGCCCGAACGCGATCACCGAGAATTGGATCGAACGCCATCCGGATCCTTCGTCAGCAAAACGCGCGAACCAGCCGCGGGGGCAGACCCGGACTACGGAACGGTGACGACCACCTGGCCGCGCCCGGGGTCATCACTCTCCGACCCGGCGACCAAAACACCGAGCGCATCGAGAACTCGCAGCGCGACACGATCGCTCGGGGTGGCACTGCCGCTCGAGCGGACCAACGACCCGACGGCGTCAAAGTCGAGGAACAGGCTCGGCTCAAATCCGGGCTCGAGTGCGCCCTCGGTCCCGTCCAAGCCTCCGTCGGCGCCGATTGACATGGACATGCGCGACTGCAAGCCCTTGCTCTGCGCGACCAAGGCGACGAGGCGATCCTGTTCGAGGCCGACCGAGAATGTCAATTGCGGGCTGCTGTTGGGGATAACCATGCTGAACCCAGCCTCCGCACCCTTTGGCGGACCGGTGC
>JAHEXU010000036.1 GCA_023251975.1 bacterium
ATGAACATTTTCGATAACACCGCCTTCCCGCTGCGGCAGCACACCGACAAGTCGGAGGAGGAGATCACCGACATCGTCAACGGCCGACTCAGCGAGGTCGGCCTCGGTCACGCCCACTACAAGATGCCGAACGAGCTGTCGGGCGGGATGCGCAAGCGCGCCGGTTTCGCCCGGGCGCTGGTGCTCGATCCGGCGATCGTCTTCTTCGACGAGCCCGACTCGGGTCTTGACCCGGTCCGAACCGCCCTGTTGTGCGAGCTGATCCGCGAGATCCACGAGGAGAACGGCGGCTGCTACATGATCATCAGCCACGACCTTGGGACCGCGCGTCGGGTCGCTGACTTCATTGCCGTGTTGTGGAAGGGCAAAATCGTCGAGAGCGGCCCCTCCGAAGAGCTGTTCAGCTCCGAGAACGAGTTCGTTCACCAGTTCCTGAACGCGGATGTCGTCGGTCCGCTGGCAATGGACTAAGTGCTCCCCGCCGGAAGTTCCGTCGATGATCGGGCGAGCCAGGAGCGTGGATGACAAGCGCGCGAGCGCAGTCGATGCAGCGCATCGGCGAGCATCGTGGGTGCAGTCAGGCGCGTTCGGGGCCGTCCGATGGCGACGGAAATTGTGGCGGGAAGCACTAAGTGCCCTGAGCCTGGATAGAACGAACCGACCGGCGAATCCGCCCCCCATTCCGGCGCCGGGAGTCGATTCACGCCCGCCCCCGCGGCACCACCCCGCGGGTGTTGACCAATCGAGTCCCGACTTGGCCCGGAAAGCGGATTTACTCGCCCGGTGCGTTGGATCCGGCCTAAGCCTGGATACACCGAACCGACCGGCGAATCCGCCCCCCATTCCGGCGCTGGCAGTCGATTCACGACCGCCCCCGCGGCACCACCCCGCGGGTGTTGACCAATCGAGTCCCGACTTGGCCCGGAAAGCGGATTTACTCGGCCGGTTCGGTGGATCCAGGCTGAGTTCTCCGACCAGGTTCCGGACCTGAGCCGGTTTCTTCGCAGTTTCGCGACTGCCGTCGCGACGCGCCCGCAGCCGATCTTGGTAATCGTCGGCCTCGCGGCGGCGGTGGCCGCGGCGATCGCGATGCAGCTCGGTCCCGACGCTGGCGCCGACACACTGGTCGATCGCGGTTCCGACACCTTTGAGCAGACCGAGCGGTTTACCAAGGACTTCGGCGACGAGCCGGTTGTCGTCTTGGTCAAGGAGGACCTGCAAAAGCTGTTGTTGGCTACAAACGGCCGCGACTTGGCGGCGCTGCAGGGGCTCGAAACCTGCCTTTCTGGTCAGATCATGGCGCAGCAGACGGTTCGGGCGCCCGCGGTCTGCGGGGAGATTGCTGCGCTCGCCCCGACCCAGGCGTTGTTTGGCCCCGGCACCTTCATCTCGCAGGCTGGCGACGGCGCCCAGCAGCTCGGCTCGACCCTCGACTTTGCCGAGGCGCAAAAGTTGCTGTTGCAGTTCGGATTCCCCGGCTCGCCGAAGTTCATCAACACGATCATCTTCGACTCCTCGAAGGCTCCCGGAACGCCGAAAGCAAAGTTTTCGGCTCTCTTCCCGTCACCCGATGCCGCCCTGATCGCGGCCCGCCTGCGGCCCGATCTGAGCGACGAAAACCGCGAACGCGCCCTTGATTTGATTGCCGAGGCGGTCAACGACCCGGCTTTTGCGCTCAAGGACGGGTCCTACGTCGTCGGTGGGATCCCGGTTGTCGTCAGTGGTCTTGAGGGCGCGATCGGGACCGAGATCTTCATCCTCCTGGCGGTTGCGATGGTGGTGATGGGCGCGGTCTTGGTCGCGATCTTTGGGCCACCGCAGCGGCTCCTACCGCTCGCCGTCGCGCTTGCCGCGGCCGCCGTCACCTTCGGATTGGTGTCGGCATTCGGCGGCGCCCTGACCCTCGCCTCGATCGCCGTTTTGCCGGTCCTGATCGGGCTCGGAGTTGACTATGCGATCCAGTTGCAGGCTCGGTTTCGCGAGGTTTCCGGCAAGGTCCAGGGACCCGCTCGGGCGGCCGTCGAGACCGCCGCCGGGGGAGGGGTGGCGATCGCCACCGCCGCCCTCGCGACCATCGCGGGCTTTTGCGTCTTGATCGTCTCGCCGATTCCGGTTGTCCGCGGGTTCGGGGTCTTGTTGGTGCTCGGCGTGGCGGCGGCCCTCGGGGTCGCGCTGAGCGGCGGATTGGCGGTCTTGTCGCTCGATCGTCCGTCGCGCCGCGCGGCGGAGATCAGCGTTCCGAGCTGGGTCCGTAACTTCGGAAAGGCGGCGCTGGCACTGGCGCTGCGACGCCCCTACGCGGTCCTCGGGATTGCCGCGGTCCTGGCGGTTGCGGGCTGGGCCGTCGGCACCCAGATCACGATCACCTCCGACATCAAAAAACTTGCGCCGAGATCGCTTCCCGAGGTTGAATCGATCCTCGAGCTGGAAGACGAAACCGGAATTTCCGGGGAGCTCGATATCGCCGTCCGGGGCGATCAGGTCGCGACCCCGGAGGTCCTTCGGTGGATGGGGGAGTTTAAGTCGCGGGTTCTCGACGAGTTCAATTTTGATCCGGACGTCGGCTGTCGCGGTAGCGGCGCCGACCTCTGCCCCGGGATCGCCGTTTCCGATCTGTTTGTCGGTCGGGTGCCGGACAATCAGGTCGAAATCGACTCGTTGTTGCAGATCCTGCCGGTCCAGTTTCTCGCCGCGATGATTGGAGCCGAGCCGTCGGGCGAGCAGGTTGCAAACGTCTCGTTCTTGATCCCGGCGCTGCCACTCGACGAGCAAAAGGATCTGATCGATCGGGTCCGCGAGATGATTGGGGTGCCTGGCAGCCAGGACGGTCCGCCCGCTTCGGTCGATGTCGAGGTGGTTGGGCTGGCGGCGCTGGCGGCCGACGCCAACGATCAGCTCGCGCAGAGCCGCTGGTGGCTGGCATTGGCCGGGCTGGCAGCGGTCGGGTTGGTTTTGATCGCGGTGCATCGCTCCTTCACCAAGGCCCTGATCCCGCTGGTCCCGATTGTCTTGGCGACCGGCTGGTCGGCGCTCCTGGTGGGCCTGATTGGGGTCTCGCTGAATCCGATGTCGGTGACGCTTGGGGCGCTGGTGATCGCAATTTCAACCGAGTTCAGCGTCATCCTGTCGTCACGCTTTTCAGAGCAGCGCGCAGTCGGCGGATCGGTTGGGGAGGCGCTTCGGCGGACCTATCTCAGCACCGGCGCAGCGGTCTTGGCGTCAGGGCTGACGGCGATCGCCGGATTCGCGGTGCTGATATCGGAGGCGCTGCCGTTGACCGCGCAGATTCCGATGCTGCGCGATTTCGGGATCGTGACGGTGCTCGATCTGAGCGCGTCGTTGTTTGGGGTGCTGGTCGTTTTGCCCGCGGTTTTGGTGATCGCGGAGGAGCGGGGCTGGGCGCGATGAGCGAGCCACCGCGCGACTCCTGGCAGATCGACCCCGGCTCCGAGGATGGCGAGGAAGTGCCGCCACCGCCGCAACCACCGCCTAAACCACCGCGAGGTCTCGCCTCGGTCGGCGTCTCGGTCAGTTCACGCTGGTACTCGCGGTTTGTCGGTTTCGCCTTTCTGGCCGTGATCGCGATCGCGGTGGTCAACGGCTTCCACTCGGTTGACGGCGGATCGACTATCGGCGACGACTCGATCGGCTCGCCGTTGGTTGAGTTCGCGGTTCCCGATGCCCGTGGCAGCCTTGACGGAGACGCCAACATCGCCCAAGACGACTGTGAGGTCTCGGCCAATCCCTGCCCCCCCGACAGGGTGCGCACCCCGGCCTGCGAGGTCGACGAGCCCGGGGCGCTACGGGTCTGTGACTACTTCAACCGGCCGCTGATCATTTCGTTTTGGTTCACCCGTGGCGCTGACTGCCTTGGCACCGAGGACGCCTTCGATGCCGCATCGCGACGCTGGAAGGGCCGGGTTAACTTCCTCAGCATCAACGTTCGCGACGACCCTGCCGAGGTCCGCCAGATCGTCAGCGATCGTGGCTGGCAGGTTCCGGTCGGCTATGACCGCGACGGCGCCGTCTCGGGCCTCTACGGGGTGATTGTTTGTCCGACCCTGCAGTCGGCGAGCCCCGGTGGGATTCTCGCCGGTACCGAGATCGGTGATCTCGACCGCGATCGAATCGATCAACTGGCGCGCCGCTTGCTCGGACGATGATCGAGCGTGCCGAGCCAGCCCCGGCCGTCGCCGAGGAGTTCCCGGGTCTTGCGCTCTACCACCTGCGGGTCGAGGGCGGTTCGGGGCCGTCGCCGCGAGGGGTGCGGGAGCGGCTTGACATCCTCGGTGACCGTTTTACCGGGGCGCGGGCGTTGCAGCTTCGTAACCAACCGATCCCGTGGGCGTACCGGGTTTTCTTCCGGCATATCGGGATCGATCCGGATCTGACCCGAACTCCCGTCGAGGCGCTGGCTCTGGCCCGCCTCCAAGACGGCGCATTCGTCTCCCGCAACCTGCTGGACGATGCCCTCAGCTTGGCAACGATCGAGACGGGGGTCGCGGTGATCGCCTTTGACGCCGATCGGATCGGCACCGAGCTGTCGCTGCGCGGCGCCGGGCCGGACGAACGAATCGAGGGCGAAGCGGCGCCGTTGTCGCCGGGAACGCTTTTGATCGTCGATCGGGAGCGACCGCTGGCGGTCCTGTTCGGTGACCTGGCGGATGGTCGCGGCGTCGCCAACCAGACCACCGCAATTCGGCTCGTCGCGATCGCGGTCGAGGGCGTCCCCGCGATTGCAATCAGTGAGGCGCTGTGGCTCGTCGCAGAGCTGATCAAGGTCGGCCCCGACCGTCGCCGTAGGTAGGCGGTTATCGTCTCGGTAGATGGCGACCGCGAAGAACAAGCGCAAGCGTCGCGCCGCCGATAAGGCTCGTCGCCACGCTGGGACGGCCCCGGTCGAGTTCGCTGATCCCGCCGCTCGCAAATCCGGGTCGCCCCCCCCATCCCGCTACCGCCGTCGGCCCGAGCCCGAGGGGATCCCGCCCGCGCCTTGGGGCAGTTTCCCCTTGGTCGAGCTGATGGTTTTGATCGGGATCTTTCTCCTCGTCCTCGGCTTCACCGTCGCCGAGGGCGAACGGCGCGGGCTGATGATCGCGGTTGGGATTGGTCTGGCATCGCTCGCCGGGGTCGAGCTGGCGTTTCGCGAGCACTTTGCCGGTTACCGCTCGCACACCACCCTGCTCGCCGCGATCCCGGCCACAATCGCGGTCGGCCTCCTCTTTTTCTTCGCCGACGAGCTCGCGCTGCTGATCCGGGTCGCGATCGGCGCGTTCGTTTTCGTCGCGGCCGCCTGGCAGCTTACGAGAGTCTTTCGCGCTCGCTCCGGCGGCTTTTCATTCCGGTTCGTAAAACCGACCTGACGCGGCTTTATGGTGGTCGACCGAGGTGGGGGTCTTTGCTGGCCGGCGCATCGCGATCACAGCCGCAGTCGGCTTGGCGCCGTTGGGGCACGCAAGAATAAGTGTGGCTTTACGCGGCCGATTACCGTCACGGATTCGCCACCGTCGCGAGCCCACGATAGCGCTGCTATTCCGCCCTCACGCCGCCGCCCCGCTCGGCCCTCGACCGCCTAAATCGATCACTTATTCGCGCGTCTTGCGTGGGCCTTTGGTCTACCTATGTGGCGGCCAGAACCGGAACGTTGCCGAGCGGCGCCTTCGGGACTTCATGTGGTGGGGTTCGGGGGCCGCGAAGAGCGCCAGCGAGGGCTACCCGTTGGCGCTCGGTCAGCTTGCCGATCAGCCGGGTTTCGCTGATCGCGTGCTCGCGCAGCAACCCGGAGGCACGCTTGTGGCCCCACCGCTGTTGGGTTCGAAGCAGCTCCCCGATTGCCATCGTTTGGGCCTCCCAGGGGCACAGCTCGACGACTACCGCAGCGGTCACCGAGCCGGAGCGAACCTGGCGCTTAAGGTCGGCACGGGCGATCCGTACCTCGTTGGCGTGTTGCAGGGCACGCAGATGCTGCGGTGTCGAAGTTTCGCGGGCAGGGGTTGTCGCAGGGTCGGTGGCAGCTTCCATCTCGGATCCTCCTCAGGGGCGATGGTGGCGGACTAACAGGTCGGGTTATTGAGTTTTCGGAACAGCACGTTTACGCCAGGGACCAGCGGACGCGACTTCCGTTCGCGCCAGCTATTCCCGCCGAGGGGAGGCGATACCTCTCCCACATTCCCACCAGTCCCTCGGTGCGCTGGGTGCACATGGAACGTATCGGATTTCGCCCCCGGTCGGCCGCGGTCAAAGCTAATTCAGCCGCTAAGAGCAGGTTTTTCGTTACCTCGGAAAATCGGCCGTTGCAGCTTGGCGCAGATTGCCTAACCACCCTGGGGTAGGCTCGGGAACCGATCGACCACCTCGGCGATAATTGCGAGGGCGCGATCGAGGTGTTCGGGCTCGTGGGTCGCCATCAGGCTGGTCCGAAGTAGCGCTCCGCCCGGTTGGACGGCGGGGTGAATCGCGACGTTCGTATAGACGCCGGCGCTGAACAGGGCCTTCCAAAGCGCCACCGCCGACATGTCGTCGCCGACCACGACCGGGACGATCGGGGTGAGCGCGAGCGAGCCGTCATCAAGCTCGGTGGGGGCGACGACATCGAGACCGAGGGCGCTCAGACCGGTGTGCAGGTAGCGGGCGCGCTCCAGCAGGGCTTCGAGCAGGGGCTCGCCCTCATCGCGGAGGATCCGTAGTGCCGCCAGCGCCGCCCCGACCGCTGCCGGGACCGCCGCGGCACTGAAAACAAACGAGCGAGCGGCGAAGCGCAGATAGTCGATTACCTCGGCGGGGCCGGCGATGAACCCGCCGCATGAGGCAAAGCTCTTCGAGAAGGTTCCCATCCGCAGGTCGACTCGTCGCTCGACTCCGAGCAGTTCCGAGGCACCGGCCCCGCGTCTTCCCAGGACCCCTGCGCCGTGCGCCTCGTCAACCATCAAACGCGCGCCGTAGCGCTCGCACAGGTCTGCGATCCGCGGCAGTGGGGCGATGTCGCCCTCCATCGAGTAAACCCCGTCGACCACCACCATGGTGCCACCAGTTGCGCCGTCGCCAGCCGCACGCTCGAGCATCCGCTCGAGCTTGTCGAGCTTGTTGTGGCGAAACGGCCGTAGCCGGGCGCCGGCAAGTCGACAGCCGTCATGAATCGAGGCGTGATCGCCCGAATCGACGATCACTGTGTCGTTGGCGTCGAGGATCGTCCCGATGCAGCCGACGTTGGCCTGGTATCCGGTGGTGAAGGCGAGCGCGTCCTCGGTTCCCATGAATTCGGCAAGCTCGCGCTCCAACTCGAGGTGGAGCGGGATCGTGCCGTTTAGCAACCGCGAGCCGGTCAGGGCGGTTCCGTAGCGCTCCAGCGCATCGGCAGCCGCCGCCTTCACCCGGGGGTCTGCGGTCAGCCCGAGGTAGTTGTTGGAGCCGAGCATGATCGTCTCGCGCCCCTCCATCTCGACGATCGGCCCAGCCTGTGAGGTGAGCAGTCGGAAGTACGGCAAAAGGTCGTTTTGGCGCGCAATCGCAAGCTGCTCGACCCGCTCGTGGTTGCGGGCCTTGCTGAAAACGTCAGCCCTTGCGCCGACGTTTAGGTTGGCACCGAGGTTGACGGGGCTACTCATTTCGCGGTTCGATCGCGCCGGGACCTTCGATCCTCATCCAGCCAGCGTATCTGAGCCAACGGCGGCCTTCCGGGGGCGCCGCGACCGAGCCCGGGGTCGTCGTGTCCAACTGGTAGGTTGCGCGAGGTGAGCAGCTCCGAGATCGCAATCCGCCCGGTTCGAAACCGCCGCGATCTCGACGCCTTTCTCAAGGTCCCGTTCTGGCTCCACCAAAACGAGCCGCACTGGGTGCCGCCGCTTTTCTTCGAACGCCGAGAATTTCTCAACCGCCGCAAGAACCCCTGGTTTAGGCACGCCGACGCGGAGCTTTTTTTGGCCGAGCGCGACGGTCGGGCGGTCGGGCGGATCAGCGCCCAGATCGACTATCGCTGGGACGAATACCAGGGTGGCAACGACGGCATGTTCGGCTTCTTTGAGTCGGTCGACGACCCTGCGGTCGCGCAAGGGCTGGTTGACGCCGCTCGCGAGTGGCTGCGTGGCCACGGTCGCGAGCGGATGCTCGGACCGATGGACTTCACAACCAACGACGAGTGCGGCCTGCTGGTCGACGGCTTCGACGAGACCCCGGTCGTGTTGATGAACTGGCACCCCCCCTACTACCGGGAGTTGCTCGAATCAGGGGTCGGCCTCGAGAAGGAAATCGACACCCAGATGTGGCGGCTGCGGATGGGCGAGCTGCACGAAGGCGACGAGTTCCACCCCTTCATCATGCAGGCAGCCCGCGACTGCGAGCACAAGCACCAGGTCAAGCTGCGCAACATGAAGCGGTCCAATCTCGCCGCCGAAGTCGCCCGTTTCATGGATGTCTACAACTCGGCCTGGTCGTCGAACTGGGGCTTCGTCCCGGTGACCGACGAGGAGATCAAGTTCTACGCCAAAAACCTGAAGCCGGTGCTCGACGAGGACTGGGCAATGATCGCCGAACTCGACGGCGAGGTCGTCGGAGCAGCGCTGTCGCTTCCGGACATCAACCAATTCCTGCCAAAGCTCGGTGGGCGGCTGCTTCCGCTCGGCTGGCTGCGATTCCTGGTCGGTCGCAAGCGCGAAATTGACCGGGTCCGGGTGTTCGCGCTCGGCGTCAAGCCCGAATACCAGCACCTTGGGGTTGCGGCGGCGCTGTATGTCCGCCACACCGAGATGTGCAGTCCCGACGGGATCATGACCGGTATCACCGGTTGGATCCTTGAATCCAACGAGCCGATGAACCGGGCGATGGAGGGGATGGGCGGAACGGTGATCCAGCGCTATCGAATCTACTCGACGGCGCTGTAGGCGCCGCCGCGGCGGGGTCGCTTGCGTGGCGTTTCGAAGCGCGATTTGAACGGCGACCGGCCTGGCCCGTAGACTGCCCTGGTGGTGAGCGGTGGTTGAGCAGAGCGAACAGATCTTGGAGGCCGAGGTGGTCGAGGAGGACCTTGACGGCGTCGTGATCGAGCCGATCGCGAGATCGACCGCGCCGCTGCCCGCCCGCAACCGTCGCGCCGAACTTGAGGTCTTGCGAAATGACGGCATGGTGGTTGCGATTGCGGCCGCTGGCGGGGTTGTCGCCGGGGCCGCGACGGTGGTTGTCGCCGGGGTTGCAAAGGCGGGCGCCAAGCGCGCCGTAGCGCGGGCGGTCCGCCGCCAGCCAAAGCCAAAGGTGGTCGCGACGCAGCGGTTCGTCGTCGATGTCCACATGCTCGGCGAGTAATCGGGGTGGCAACTCCGGCGGGCCCGCTCGAGTGCGAGGTTTACCCGGTTTGGCCGCTGGTCTTACGGGTCGGCGGCGGCCGCGACGGGGTCGTTCGCCGCTGCGGCGAGGGTCGCGCCGGGCGGCTTCTGCGGGTCGAGGGCAGCCCGATCCTGGCGAGTTGGTGGCGACGCGGCGACGCGGTCGTGATCCGTTGCGAGGCGATCGACCCGGCCGCGACCAATCGGCCCGCCGAGCTCGCGGCGGCTACGGCGGCGCAATTGCGGGAGGCGTCCTTGCTGATCCGGTTTATGCTCGGGATCGACGAGCACCTCGGCGAATTCTGCGCTCGATTTCGTGATGACGACTTGCTTGGCCCGGCGATTCGGCGGCGTAACTGGGTACGGCCGCCGCGGCGGCCGGTTCCCTGGGAGGCGCTCGCCTGGGCGGTCACCGAGCAGCTGATCGAGACCGAGTTGGCGAGCGAGATCCAGCGTCGCTTGGTCGCGCGATGGGGGTTGGTCGCCGATCTCGGTGAGCTCGGTAAGTTCCGCGATGTCCCGACCGCGGCGGCGATCGCGGCCGCCGCCCCGGCCGAGATCGCCGCCTGCGGGCTTGCCCCGATGCGAGCGATAAGCCTGATCAAGGCGGCTCGCGAGGTCGCCTCCGGGAGGGTCGATCCGGGACAGCCAGATGGCGACCGCCGGCTTGCCGCGATCAGCGGAATCGGCCCCTGGACCCTGCAGTGCCTGGCCCAGTCGGGTCGCGGCGATCACGATGCATTGCCAGCCGGTGATCTTGCCTACATCAAGCTGGTCGGCCGACTCGCCGACCTCGGCCGCCGTGCCGAGGTCGAGGAGGTCGAGCGGTTTTTCGACCCCTACGACCCCTATCGCGGCCTCGCCGGCTACTACGCGAAGCTGCACTACCACCTCGGGGTGGCGGCGGGTCCGCCGTCGCGGTTGCGCTCGGGACATCGCCGCGTCGCCTGATCCGACCCGGGCGACGATCGACCGCTGGTAAGCGGCCTCGGCCGCTGAGTACGCGAGCGCGATCACCGAGCAGATGGCGCTCGCGCGCTTGCCGGATCGCCGTCTACGCGCCGACGTTTGGCGGATTAGATGCGGTTACGACCCGCCTCCGCTCGCCGCGCGCCTTCCTGCCTGGATCTGCTCTCGCACCCTCGCCACTCTTCGCGCAAAGATTACTGTAACGTTCAACTCGAGAGCATCGCGCGCGATCTCGCAACTGCGAATGTCGACTTGGTCTGAGCTAAAGGGGTGGGATGGGCTGTCTTTGTCCGGTCCATTTCCGTTGCAGAGGTCCTGGGGACCATGGCCTCCCTTGAGTATATCGTGGGACTCCTGACCCTGAACATAGTCAGCGCCCTTCCCTCCAAGCAACAAATCGAACCCGCCGCCACCGTAGATCCGGTCGTTTCCCTCGTCCCCGAACACGATGTCTTGGTTTCCGTAGGCGCAAATTAGGTCGTCGCCGCCTCGACCATGGATCTCCTCTGGCTGGTCGCCGAAGCCGACAATCACGTCGGGTCCGTCCGTTCCTATTTCGCGTTCAAAGTCCTCGTTGGAGACGATCGTTGCGGCAACTCCTCGGCAAGAAAGAACCCGCCCGCTGTCAGCGCCGAGCGCCTGGTAAGGGAGCGACTCGTAAAGTGCCGTTGCAAGAAGTGCAGCGCCAAGGACGCCAGCGGCGACAACCTGGAACAGTGTGCGGCGCCAATTCGGCGTAAAACTAGCCTGGTAGATTGTGGATCCTCACCGCGGAAGTATCGTTGTTTATCTCCGCGCAGGTTTCAGATCTCGGCACTTGGGCTGGGACGTAAAGCTTACGCGTTGTCACACGCTGCAACGAGCATAGCCCACCGGAAGAACGGCGCTCCTTGTCAATGTCCCGGCGGCGGCGGCGATCGCGGCGGCTGGCCCGGCCGAGATCACCGCTCGTCGCTCGCGAGGTAGCCTCGGGAGGGTCGATCCTGGCCAGCCAGATGGCGACCGCCAACTTGCCGCGGTCAGCGGAATCGGCCCTTGGACCCTGCAGTGCCTGGCCCGGTCGGGTCGCGGCGATCACGATTCATGGTCGGCCGCAATTCGCCCCGCCGATCGCCGGCAGGCCGCCGCAAACGGTTGGCTGCAGGCGGCACGCCGCGATCGGTCGCTGCGAGCTCGTCGGGTCGATCTACCCGGTCGGGCCGGCCTCCGCGTCGCTACTGGGCAGCAGCGAGTTGTCGATCAGCTCGGCCGAGGTCCAACGCCGCTCGGTCAGCCCTTGATCGGCCATGAAGGCGGCAAAGGCGCCCCATTCATCGGGGTCGAGTTCGCCGAACGGGTGTCCCGGCTCGGGCGCGAGCAGCGGCAGGGTCGCATCGATCTCGGCCTTGGTGATCGCCGGGTCGAGGCCGTCGGAGGCATCGAGGATCGTCTCGGTCGCCAGCTCAGGTGAGTCGATCGCTCCGAGCGTCCCCTGTTCTAGGGCGGAGATGAAGAGGCGGATCGGCTCCGGGTCCTCCTCCAGCGTCTTGCGGTTCACGACCAGGACGAGCTCGTCGTAGGTTGGGACCCCGAGCTGGTCGACCGGGACGATCCGAGGCTTGAGCCCGCGCAGTCGCAGCTCGACGCCCTCGACGTTACGGAAGCCGCCGAGGATCGCGTCGGCGCTGCCGGAGATCAGCGGCGGTTCTAGATTGAAGCCGACATCGACCGCCTTGACATCGTTGGTTTCGAGGCCGACCCCGCCGAGGATCGCCGACAGGAAAGCGTCTTGGTAGCCGATCCCGGCAGTCGCGATTGTCTTCTTGTCGAGGTCGTGCGGGTCGGCGATGCCGCCCTTGGGCAGTGAGATCAGCGAGGTCAACGGCTGATCGACGATCGAGGCGACCGCGACCACGTCGAGGCCCTGATCGCGAGCCAAGATCACCTCAGGCTCGTAGCTGATCGCCAGATCGACCTGTCCTGCCGCCAAGAGGCGAAGCGGCGATGCGGGGTCGGATGGCACCTCGGGGTTGACCTTGAGCCCAGCCTCGTCGAAGTCGCCGCGGGCGAGGCCGGTGTAGATACCGGCGTGGTCGGGGTTGACGAAGAAGTCGAGCAGCAGCGACAGCTCGGTCGGAGAGCCGCTCGAAAGGTTCTCCTCGCGCTCGCCGCAGGCGCTGATCGTCGCGACCAGCGCTGCCGTCAGCGCCGCTAACGCGAACGCTCGCCGGGGGCCGCGGTTTCGGTTTTGGTTTCGGTTTCTCATTGGACGGTTCCTTTCGTTGACGAGTTTTACGGTTGTTTCGGTCGTGCCCATCCGACGAGCCGACGCTCGAGCGCCGCCAGCGCCCCGTAGAGGGCGATCGCGATCACCGCCAAGACGAACACGGCGGCAAAGGTTCGGTCGGTCAGATATTGCGACGAGGCGGTGTTAATCAGGTGCCCCAGTCCTTCGGTCGCTCCGGCCCACTCGCCGAAGACGGCCCCGATCACCGCCACCGCTACCGAGATTTTCGCCCCGGTGAAGAAGCCGGGGGCGGCGGCGGGAAGTTCCAGTCGCAAAAAGATGCGGCGCCTCCCGGCGTCTAGCGTCCGCATCATCTTTCGCTGCGCCGGATCGACCGACGCGAGCCCGTCGAGGGTGTTGACGGCGATCGGAAAGAAGCAGACGATCGCGATGATGACCAGCTTTGGGCCGATCCCAAAGCCAAACCAAACCACCGCGATCGGCGCGATCACGATGATCGGGATCGTCTGCGACGCGACGATCAACGGATACAGGGCGTCGCGGGCAAGCGGCGACAGGTGCATCAAGCAGGCGATCGCAAATCCGCACGCGCAGGCCAAGCCAAAGCCGGCCGCGACCTCGATCAGGGTGACCAGCGCGTCCGCGGCGAGCAGCGCCCGGTCGCTGAAGAGGCTCTCGGCGATCGCGCTCGGCGCTGGCACCAGGTAGGGCTGCAGGTTCAGGGCCTCGGCCAACAGGTCGACCTGGGCGGCGATCTCCCAGGCGCCGATCAGACCGACCAAAACCAGCGCCGGCGCGACCCGGCGCCTCATCGGCCGCTCCCCTCAAGTACCGCCATCGCGTTGTCGCGGATCGCAGCAAAGCTGAGCGAGGTGACAACCTCGCGGCGGGTTCGTTCCCCGTGGCGCGGCGAGTCGAGGGTCTTCGCGACCCGGGCGGGGCGGGGGGTCAAAATCGCGACTCGATCGCACAGAAACAGCGCCTCCTCAATGTCATGGGTAACTAGGATCGTGGTTCGCCGCTCCTCGCGCAGGGTGCTCGACAGCCAACCTTGGAGGTCGGACCGGGTGATCGCGTCGAGCGCCCCGAACGGCTCATCGAGCAGCAGCACCGGCTTGCCCGCCAGCAGGGTCCGTAGGAAGGCGACCCGTTGGCGCATCCCTTGCGATAGCTCGTCGGGGCGCCGATATTCAAACTCGCCGAGGCCGAAGCGCTCGAATAGCGGCGCCGCGGCGGCGCGCGCTTGACCGCGGCGGGCGCCGCGGTTTCGAAGTGCTAGGGCGGCGTTGTCGAGTGCGCAGAGCCATGGCAGGAGGAGATCGCGCTGCGGCATGTAGGCGCAGGCGGCGAGCCGATCGGCCGCTGCTTCGGCGCCGCCGATCGCAACCGTGCCCGCGTCGGCCTCGGTCAGCCCGGCGACGATCTCGAGGCAGGTTGTCTTGCCGGCGCCGGACGGGCCAACCAGGCCGAGGCTGCCACCCGCAGGGATCGTGAACTCAAGCCGGTCGAGGATCGCGATCTCGCCGCGTCGCAGCGACAATCCTCGCACCGCGACATCGGTCGATCTATGGCTGTCTTGATCCATTTCCCTTCGCGCGCATTACCGCACAGGTTCGGAGGGTCAGCGCCGGGCGGTCGACCCGATATGGCGCTATCTCAGCCCGCTTGACCCGCGAGCACCCCGATTGGCAGCTCCATCCTAACCGCCGGAGCGATCGCCGCGGGCGCGACGGCCCAAATGGGGCACTGATCGGGGGCGGTGGCGAATAGCTGCAGTCGACGAAATCGATCGGGAGGCAGAACCCCGGGATGAACTCGCTGGCGTACCCGCTGGGAGCAAGCGGTGTTGCTCGACGAGCCGGGCTGTGCCCGCAGAACTCGGGCAGCGGTACCCAACATGACCCTGCAGCAGCTCGCCGCATGTCGCGACCATTTCTCTTGGGTCTGGGACCTCGTGGTCTTGCAGAACGACCCGCTGTTGTGCCGGGAGATTGTCCCGCATTCATATAGCAAATAGCGAGCCGCAGCGCGAACGCGTGGCGGTCAGTCCTCGACGAGTCGGCCGCCCGCGATCAGGTTGACGAAGTCTTCGAGGTGTTTGGCTGTCCAGCACTCGATCGCGCGGGTGCAGTGGGGCTGGTAGGCCGACATCACCGAGTCGCCGTAGTTCCAGTAAAGGCGCGGCTCCGGGTTGAGCCAAAAGGTCCGGCCCGCCTTCTCGCACAGGGTCGCGAAGGCGTTTTCGTGTGGGTCACGCCCGTTGGTCCGGGCGTCGCCGAGCACGATCACGGTCGATCGCGGGTCGAGGTCGGAGCTGATCGCGCTGGTGAATTCAAGCCAGACCCGGCCGTAATCGGTGTAGCCGGAGATATCGGCGACTCCGCCGGTGCGACTGATCCGTTCGGAGATCTTGCGAAAGTCGCGCTCGCGCTCGAAGATCTCGGTCACCTCGCTGATCCGTTCGATGAAGACGAAGCTGCGGAGCTTGCGAAACGAGTCATGCAGGGCGTGCAGGACCGAGAGGAAGAACATCGAGGCCGAACTGACCGAGGTCGAGACATCGCAGAGGATGTAGATCTCGGGACGGCGCGGGCGCTTCGGGCGGTAGCGTAGGTCCATCGGGACGCCACCGGTCTGCAACGAGCCCCGCATCGTTCGGCGAATGTCGACGACGGCGCCGCGGCGGCGGCCGCGCTGCTCGTTGCCGAGGGTGGCGAGGCGGCGTTTCAGTTGGACGACGGCACGGTGGACCGCCGCCAGGTCCTGGGTCGGCGAGCTTGGCAGCGCTCGGTTCAGCTCCGCGAGTGGTCGGGCTGGCGGCAGCTTGGCGGTCCGCTCGATCAGGTCGCGCTCAAGCTCGCGCCGCAGCGCCGCCTCGAAGCGACGGATCGCGGTCCGGTCAAGCGGCTGGTAATCGGGGTCGTCGGTCTTTTGCGGCGGGGTTCCGCTTTGCAGCTCGAGCGCCCGCCGGATTCGCTGCACATCGACCCCGACAACCCCGGAGCCCTGGCCCTGGCGGCCGAAGGCGGCGATGGCGAGGCGCGCCAGATCCCGCATCTCATCCTCATGTCCCTCGGCGATCGCCGCCCGGATCGCCTCGCGGAGCGCCTCTAGGTCATGCCCGATCTGGGCGTTTACCCGGTCGTGCTCGCTCGCCTGCGGTCGCCTCAGCGCCGCTTCCTCGGCGGCCCGAAAGAAGAAGCGGTCGAACACCAAGTCAAAAAGGAGCCGATCTTCGGGCGACTTTGCGAGGGTGCTCGCTAGCGCTTCGCGGAAGTCAAGCCGACGCGACCACTCGATCGCCTGAAGCGCCGCGAAGGCATCGAGGATTTCCGAGGAGCCGACCGCCAGCCCCTCGTTTCGCAGCTCGTCACAAAAGCCGACAAGCTGCGGCCCCAGCCCCGACTGGGCGTTCAGGGGCCAGCCTTTCCAAGCTTGCCGAGCCCGATTCGCTCTGCCACCAGGTCGAGGTCGGTGCGGTGTTTGACGATCACGCTGATCGTCTCGCGGAAGACCTCGTCATCGATCTGATCGGCTCCGATCAAGACCAACGCCCGCGCCCAGTCGATCGATTCGGCAATCGAGGGCGGCTTTTTCAGGTCGAGCTCGCGAACCGCCGAAATAAGCTCGACCAGCCGCTCGACCAATGCCTGCTCGGCTTCGGGGGCGTGCAGACGGATGATCTCAATCTCGCGCGCCGCGTCGGGGTAGTCGAGCCACAGATAAAGGCAGCGCCGCTTCAGCGCCTCGGTCAACTCGCGCGAGTTGTTGGAGGTGAGCAGGACGAGCGGGTGGGTGACGGCCTCGATGACGCCGAGCTCGGGGATCGACACCTGAAAATCCGACAGCACCTCGAGCAGCATCGCCTCGAACTCCTGGTCGGTCTTGTCGATTTCGTCGATCAGGAGGACCACCGGGTCGGGTGAGGCGATCGCCGCGAGCAGCGGTCGGGTTAGGAGGAACTCCTCCGCGAAGATCTCGGCGATCGAGCCGACGCCGGCTCGAGTCGGTTCGGCGACAGGACTCTCGCCGGTTGCCGCGTCTGCCTGGATCGCCAGCAACTGCTTGCGGTAGTTCCATTCATAAAGAGCCTTTGCCTCGTCGAGGCCTTCGTAGCACTGCAGGCGGATCAGCTCGCGGCCGCTGGCGCGGGCGAGCGCTTTTGCCAGCTCGGTCTTGCCGACTCCGGCCGGCCCCTCGACCAGCACCGGCTTGCCGAGCCGGGTCGCCAGATAGGAAACCAGCGCAGCCGACTCGTCGGCCAGGTAGCCGACCTCGGCCAGTTGTTGCGCCATTGTCGCCGCTGAATCAGGTACTCCGAGGGCCATCGCGGCGGATCATAGTTGTGCGCCGCGGGTGGCTGCCGGGGCGCCCGCGGCGTCGGTGGCTGATAATCCCGGTGATGCTTTTGCTTGCCGCTTGGCGAATCCCGATTATCAGCGAGTTGCTCGATATCGCCCGCGACGACGGCTTTGTCGCGACCTTGCCGCTGTTCGCGATCGGACTTGGTTTCCTGATCGGGATCTGGGGGCACGCGGCGAAATCAGCGCGTGCGACCGCTTTTGCGATCCTGCTCGTCTTCATCTCGAGCATCCTCTTCCTGCTCGGATCACTTGCTTTGGACAGCCGCGAGCTGCCGGAGTGGGAGCCGCCGAGCGGCGAAAACTGTCGCCCATATTGCACCGCCGACTAGGTCTATCGCCGATCGCAGCGGATACCCTCGATGGGGGGTTTGGATTGGCGAAGAAGACGGAACTGAATAACGGGGAACACCCGGAGCGTCGCCGCGGCGACTCGGCGCCGCGTTTGCGCGCTGTCGCGACGCCGCCGAGCGGTGTCGAGCCGGTCGGCGGAGTTGCTCCCGAGGGGTCGGAGGAGGTCGAGGCATCCGATCCGCCTGCCGCTGCGGTCTCGGCGGCCCGCAAGGCAACCGAGCAGGCTGGCGCGGCGATTTTGGGGGCGCGCCGCGAAGGGGTACGGGCGCTGGCCGAGCAGGTGCGGGCGCTGGCCGCCGAGGCGAAGTCTGCCGCCGGACGGGCGGCTGTGGCGGAATCGGCGCTCAGCGAGGCCGAGGCCGCTCGTCTCGTCGCCGAGGAGCGGGCAATCGCGGCCGAACGACGGGCGACCGAGGCGACCGAGGTCGCGATCGAATCGACCCGCGAGGCGGCCCGGGTCGCCGAGCAGAAGCTGCGCGAAGCCCGCGAGCAGCTGCGGGTCCGGGCCGAGCAGAAGCTGCGGGTCGTGGCGACTCGGCTGACCCAGCAGGCGAGCGAAAACAGCGCTCGGGTGGCAGCCCGCGCCGCCAAGGCGGAGCGCGGCCGGGCAGCCCGCCAGGTGCAGCAACTGCGAACCGAGTTCGAGGTTGAGCTGGAGCGGACCCGCCAGCAGGCAACCAGCGAGCGCGATGCCGAGGCGCTGTCGACCGAGAAGAGCTTGATCTTGGCAACCGAGCGGATCGCCGAATTGGAGCGCGATTTACAGCGATCGCGGGCCAAACTCGATGCGCTTGCGTCGAAAATCTCCCGCGAGGCCGAGCAGCGGGCTCGCGAACGCGCCGAAGCCGAACTTGCCGAGGAGATGCGGCGGCTTGAGCAGTCGGCGGCGGAGCGGACGCGACGGCTCCGCACCGAAGCCGAGCAACGGTTGCGTAGCGAACATGAGGCGCGAATGCGCGAACAGGAGCGGGCGCTGCGGGAGGAGGTCGAACGCCGGGCCGGGCTCGAGGCGGAGCAACGGATGAAGAAAATGGAGTCGCAGGTTGAGCGCGAGATCGAGCGCGAGGTGCGTCGCGCCGAGATCGAGGCCGAGCGTGAGATCGAGAAGGAGCGCCGCGAACTCGCCGAGTCGGGCCGCGAGAGGGCCGCGCGCCAAGCCGCCGCCGCCGCCGAACGGGCGCGCCGCGAAGCGCTCGAGTAGCGCTTTTACCGGGCCAAAGACTGTATCCAGGCTAAGTGCCCCCCGCCGGAAGTTCCGTCGCGATCGGACGGCCCCGAACGCGCCTGATTACGCCCACGATGCTCGCCGATGCGCTGCATCGACTGCGCTCGCGCGCTTGTCATCCACGCTCCTGACTCGCCCGATCATCGACGGAACTTCCGGCGGGGAGCACTAATTGGCCTCCTACGCGCTGCTCGCCGAGGCAGAACAGGCCGCAATAAGGGCGCGCGCAAAAATAAGTGCGGCTTTGCGCGGCCGATTATCGTCACGGATACGCCGCCGTCGCGAGCCCGCAATAGCGCTGCCATTCCGGCCTCACGCCGCCGCCCCGCTCGATCCTCGACCGCCTGAATCGAGCGCTTATTCTGGCGCGGGCCCTAAGCCTGCTTCGAGCCGGCCGCCCGGGGATGCCTCGAAAGAGCAGGGCGTCGGGCCGGATCGGCGGCGGCCGCTAGGAGCCGCTCGCCCCGCCGTCGGCTGTACCGGGCAGCACTGTGACAACGCCGTGATCGTGGGGTCTTCGAGGCCGACGGCGCGAACAACGTTTTGACTTGTCGATTCGACCCCCAAACGACGCGGAGGATCTCGGTAGGGGCGAGGAACGTGGGATCTGGGGTGGCGCGGCGCCGGGGCGGAGCGAGGGGGCAACACGGGTGCCGAACTCCCGCTGGCGCCGCCGCTCGGCGCGACCTTCGCAATCATCCATCCAGTGACGCGCTGAGCAGGCGGAAGGCTTTGAGGCCGAGGCCGAGCCGCTCGCGGTCGGCTCCCCTTGAGGGGTCGAGCGATGAGAGTTCGCGGATTCGTTCGAGGCGGTGCGCGACGGTGTGGCGGTGCGCGTAGACGGCGCGGGCGGTCGCGTTCATGTTGCAATCGTTGGCCAGGTAGGACTCGAGGGTTCCGACCAGGTCGGTCCGGTAGCGGCGGTCGTGCTCGACTATCTCGGCGATCGTCTCCTGGTAGAAGCTCTCGACCTCGCGGGGGTCGGTGACGAGGGCACGAAAGAGGAGGCGGTAGACGCCGCTGGGGATGCCGTCCTGGAGCTGCTCGGCAAGCCGCTCGTCGCGCGCGATTACGCCGAGGACCAGTTCGGCCTCGCGGATTGCGCGTCCCAACTCGGCCGGGTCGGCGCAAAACGACGAGCAGGCGGTCGGTCCGTGTGGGGTCAGCCGACGGACCAGCGAGCGGGCCGACGCGACCGTTCGCTCAACCGCCCCGTCGGCGTCACCGTTGCCCGCTGGAAGTCGCGGCAGCAGGGCCAGGATGCGATCGCCAATCGGCTCGGCGACGGCGCCGCGATGTTCGGCGCGGATCAGGGCGGCGACGTATCGCGGTCGGTCGGAGCGCGGCTCCAGCGCCAGCGCCAGCGCGCCGTCGGCAAGCTCGCAGTCGAGGCGGGCGCCGCGGCGCAGCGCTTCCTCGGGGTCGAGGGCGTCGGCTCGCAGCTCCTCGATGAAGCTGCCGCGAAGCTGCTCGGTCACCTCGTCGCGCGCCTCGACCGCGGCCAGCTCGGCAAGGCAGGCGGTGGCGGCGCTGGCCAGGATCTCTTCAACGTCGACCGCGACTCGTGCTCCTGAACTCAGGTCGCCGAGCGCGAGGACGCAGCCGACCCGCTGCTCGCCCGCCAAGATCGCAACCTCGGTCCGCACCTCGGCGGGTCGTTTGGCGCCGTCCTCGCCGCGCACCCAGGCGACCAGGTGGTTGATGTCGCGGGTCGGCCAGACCGCCTGCAGGCCGTGCTCGATCAGAACGATCGCGACCGGAACGGCGGCCTCGGCGGCGGCCAGCTCGGCGATTCCGGCAATCCCGTCGCCGCGCAACACCGCGGTAACCATCGCGGCTTGAAGGTCACGCATCGTCGTTTCGCTTCGCTTCGGTACCGGCCGCCAGGGCCGGGCGAGCGAACGAAAAGGGGGCCGACACCTCTCGGCACCGGCCCCCCTCACACATCGCTCTACCTCGTCTTGCGAACCCGGCTTCAGCCGGCGTTCTCGCCGTCGTGCAACTGCAGGACCTCGTCGCCGTCCTCACCGGTTCGGATCCGGATCGCCTCGTCGACCGGCAAGATGAAAATCTTGCCGTCGCCGACCGCACCGGTCCGGGCGTGCTTCAGGATCGTCTCGGTGACGACGCTGACATCCTTGTTCTCGACAACGCACTCGAGCTTCAGCTTGGGCCGCACGTAGACGGTCAGGCTGGAGCCACGGTAATGCTCGACAACGCCCTTTTGGCGTCCCGATCCTTTCGCTTCGATAATCGAGAGGGAGGGGAACCCCTTCTCGAGCAACTCGGTCCGGATCGGCTCAAACGCCTCGTGGCGGATGAATGCCTCGATCTTCTTCATCTCGATGACTCCTTCCGCCTGCTCTAGGCGTTCGGCTTCTCAGCCGGGGTCGTGCTGGACATTTGACTGACGCCGACACCGACTCCGGTGCCGACGCCCCCGTCCGGATACTCCGGACTTGGGATGAACTGTTCCGGATACCCATACATCCCGTGCTCGGAGATGTCGAGGCCGGCGTCTTCTTCTTCGGCGCTGACGCGGAGGCCGATCGTCTTCTTGATCACCCAGAAGGTTCCGTAGCTCATCGCGAACACGAATGTGAATGCGATCATGAAACCGACCGTTTGGGCGATCAACTGGGTCAACTCGCCGGAGTAGAACAGGCCGCCGTCGGGATCACCGAAGGCGTTGTACTGGGCCAACCGGGGCGAGGTAAAGAGCCCGCATGAGAGCGTTCCCCAGATCCCGGCGAGGCCGTGCGCCGAAAGCGCGCCGACCGGGTCGTCGATGTACTTGTCGATCGCGTATACGGCGAGGACTACGATCACCCCGGCTACGCCGCCGATGATCGGTGCCGCCCATAACTCGATGTAGCCGGACGGGGCGGTGATCGCGACCAAGGCTGCGATTGCGCCGTTGCCGGCCATCCCGATATCGATCGTGCCGCTTCGCAGGCGGACCGTCGCGACTGCCGCCAAAACGCCGGCGGCGGCGGCCAGGTTGGTGACGATCAGAACCTCGGGGAAGCGGCCGTCAAGCGCGCCCAGGGTCGATCCGGGGTTGAACCCGAACCAACCGAGCCAGAGGATCAGGACACCGAGGCCGAACAGCGGCATGTTGTGCCCCGGGATCGCCCGTGGCTTGCCGTCGCTGCCGTACTTACCGCGACGCGGGCCGAGCAAAAGCAGGGCCGCGAAGGCGCCGCTGGCGCCGATCAGGTGGACCGCCGTCGATCCGGCGAAGTCCTGCATGCCCCATTCGGCGAAGTTGTCGACGCCGAGGCTGTGCCACAGCTCACCGGTCTGAAGGAAACCGCCGCCGAACACCCAGTGGGCGCCGAGCGGGTAGATCACTGCAGCAAAGACGACTGAGTAGATCACGTAGGCGCCGAACTTGATTCGCTCCAAGGTCGTACCCCAGACGATCGCCAACGAGACCGCGCAGAAGACGAATTGGAAGAAGAACTTCGATTCGATTGTCGCGTCGGACAGCGACATCACCGGGAAGTCGGGTCGGAAGCCCGCGTCGCTCGCTACCGGGCCGAGGTCGGTGAAGAAAAAGCCGCCGGTATGGCCGACGATGTCACCGCCGCCGAATGCCAAGGCGAACCCGCAGGCCCACCAAACAACCGCCGCGATCGAGAAGTTCGTCAGGATCTTCGCGATAACCGTGCCAGCGTTCTTGCCGCGCGAGAAGCCGATCTCGAGGAAGGCAAAGCCTGCCTGCATGAACATCACGAGCATGCCCGCCAAGATCACCCAGACCGAGTCGATCCCGGCACTGAGCGGGAAGCCAGCCTTGGTTTCAACCAACTTCAGGTCGCCGGCAGCAGCCAGCGCCGACCCCGGAAGTATCAGTGCCGCCGCCAGAACGCCCAGCGGCAACAACAGTTGCCATCGTTTCATCGATTTCCTCCTCGGCGCATCACCTGGCCGGTGCGGCGCCCCATGTTTTTCGAGTTTGGACACGGCGTAGTTTGCACGCGCCAGCGGTGTCGCGTTTGTCCGCCTGTCGAAAATGCTGCGATCCCGCTTGTACATTCGGGAGAGGCCGACCCATTCCGGAGTCGGATATGAGGTCGCGCCCGCGTCGAGCGCTCAGGCGTGGATCCGCGACGGTGACTCGGCGGCGGTGCGCGGTGGCGGAGGTGCGGTTGCGCCGACCTCGATCTCGCCGCCCTCCATCGCTGGCACCACATCGCTCGGGTCGCCACCCTGGGCGGCCCAGAGATCGCGCGCGGTGGAATGCAGCGCGTCGAGCGCCGAGTCGGTGTGCAGCGGGTCGTGATGAAACAAGACCAGCCGTTTGGCGCCGACCCGCCGGGCGAAGGTGGTTGCATCGGAGACCCGTGAATGACCCCAGCCGACGTGGTTGGGGTACTCGTCGTCGCTGTATTGGC
>JAHEXU010000209.1:0-3194 GCA_023251975.1 bacterium
CCCCGGCGGCGAGGACCGCCGCAACTTTGCTCGGGTGGTCGTCGCTCAGCACCAGGAGGGCAGGCAGATTGACGCCAAGCAGGCGGGCCATGACGCAATGGTCGCGATCCTCGAGGCGATTGAGGCGGCTGATGATCCGCTCGATCGGGTCTCGGTGACGGAGGCGCTGTTTGCGAGCGAGAATCCGCAGACCGACCCCGAATCCGGGCGGACGCTCCGCTTCGACTCGCTCGGCAATCGGACCTGGCCGTAGCGGCTTCAGCGCGACGGCGCGGGTCCGCAATAGCGCTGCTATTCCGGCCTCACGCCGCCACCGGCCCCGCTCGATCCTCGACCGCCTAAATCGAGCACTTATTCTTCCGCGGGCCCCCAGATCGGACCAGTCGCCGGCGCGGCGGCTTCGGCCCCCGATAATCGGCCGACCGTGGAAGCGAGCGATGTCCGCAGCTGGTTGATGCTTGCGTTGCCCACCCGGAATGAGGAGGAGCCGGATGAACCGCCCAGCCCGGCGTCGGCGTTCAGGGGGTCCCGCCCCTTTAAGTAGCAATCCTGCGATCCGCGCGGAATCTCCCATCCATGCAGTTCGACGATCAGGACCAGCAGGTAGCCCTCACCGCCGGCGAGCCCGCCCGCCTGCTCGTCGTCGCCCTCGCCCACGCGGCCGAGCTCGGCGGAGAGCTCGCGGAGCTGCGCTGGCTCGTCAAACGCGACTCCACCAACAGCTCGATGCCGCCTTCCTCGGACCCGCCGAAATTCCGGGCCGAGCGAAAGGAGGCCGCCCGCACAGTCTGCAAGCGCTCGATGCGAAAGTCCGGCGGGCAGCCCGGCCACGAGGGCAGACCCGCGAGAAGGCGCTCCCGGAGCCCGTGGACGAGCGGATCAAGCACATCCCGGATCGCTGCGAGTGCGGCCACTGCTTCGATGGAAGCGAAGAGCGGTTCTCCTCGCCGATTGGGGGTGGAAATCAAGGCGACCGGCCCGGCAGGGCCACCTCAATTCCTCCGCAGCACAGATAGATTGTCCGACTCAAGGGGGATGATGTGCGGGTCGCCGAGGTAGCGCATCGCTAGGATGCGTCGCGACGTGGGTGAACGTGAGATGGCCGCTTCCGAGATGATCCAAGAACTCATTCGTGCCCATGTCGAGGGCAATTCGGAACGCTTTCGGACGGTCGCGCTGCAGCTCGCCGCCCGCGAGGCCCGCAACGGGCACCGCTTGGTCGCTGGACGAATCCGCGACCTCATCGATCTGCCCGCCCCGGCGCCCGCTGGCGCCGACTCTGTGGCGCCGACACCGCTGGCGCGCCCGTCGGAGGACCTTCGGGGCATCCTCTCGCCGTCGTACCCCAAGCAGCGGCTTGGCGAGATCGTGCTCGTCGGGGACCTCGTCGCGGTGCTGCCGCGGTTGCTCACCGAGCATCGCTCCAGGGAGGTCCTGGATCGCTTCAGCCTCGAGTCGCGTCGACGGGTGCTGCTGCACGGACCGCCGGGGTGCGGGAAGACGCTGGCCGCGGGCGTCATCGCCGGCGAGCTCGGGCTCCCGTTGCTGAGAGTCCGCATCGAGATGCTGTTCTCGCGTTACCTCGGCCAGACCGCCGCACTATTGACCGCGATCTTCGATGAGATGCATCGAGTACGGGGTGTGTACCTGTTCGATGAGTTCGACGCGCTTGGCCGTCAACGGTTCGCCGCTAACGACGTGGGCGAGGCCAGCCGCGTCGTCAGCACCTTCTTGCAGTTGCTCGATGCCGACGACAGCGGCGCGGTGATCGTCGCGGCGACCAACAGTGCCGGAGAGATCGACGGCGCCGCGTTTCGCCGCTTCGACGATGTCGCGCATGTCCCGCTACCGCCATCGGAAGCCCTGGCCGATCTGCTCCACCGCCGCACCAAGGGACACCGTGTCCCGGCGGCGCAGCTCGACGACCTGGCATCAGACCTCGCCGGACTGTCGTTCGCCGAGGCTGATCGCCTAGTCACCGAGGCGCTCAAGACGACTGTGCTCGACGGCCGCAAACGACTGACCGTCGCCGACCTTCGCGCCGCCGCCGAGGAGGTCAAGGCCCGCTCTGAGCAGTGCAGCGCGTGAGCAACCCTCGACTACACCTCGATCTCACGCCGCCACAGCCCCTCAGGTTCCTGAACCCCAGGGGCGGCGGCTCGGAGCCCGAACCCCTTCCGCCACGCAATCGAGCCGCGCACGCGGCGGCGCTGCGGCTACAGATCGATCAACTCGCGCAGTCCTGGCGCGATGTTGAGAAACGGCTGCCTGGCGCTCGCGGTCACCTCGCCGCCGCTAAGTCTGCGCCTGGAGCAACGCTGCCAGCCTCATCCCTGGGTGACAAACGCACCGATGTCGCCGTAGTGGAGTCCGACGACACGTCGGCGCTGCTGCATGTGCGTAGCGACTCGCTGAAGGCGCTCGAGCGCAAGATCGGCGCCTACGCTACCCGCGAGACGGATAACGGCCGTCCGAGAAACGAGCCGCTCATCGCGACCTTGGAGACGATCCGCGAAGCGCAGTTCGCTGATGTGGCGACCGAGTCGCTGGGCGGGGCGGCGATCGACCCTGACAAGCTGTACTGGGTCGAGCTGTGGACCCAGGGAGGGCGATTGACCGGCGACGAGGAACGCACCCGTGTCCGCGGCGTCGTACAAGCGCTGGCCAAACTCCGCTCTCCGCACGCCGCGGACCCGATCACCTTCACCGGTACCGAGCGCGACATCCACCTCGCGCACCTGTCCGGCGCAGTACTGCTGGACGTCACGAAGCTGGCCCCCGACGTCTACCGGGTCGCGCGTCCTGCCGAGGCCCGCGCCGACCGGTTGGCCCGCGATCACGAAGGCGCCCTCGTCGACCCCGACCGCGTCACACCCCCAGACCGGCACGCAACCGTGGCGGCGATCCTCGACACCGGGATCGCCGAAGCCCATCCGCTGCTCGAACCGCTGCTCGCAGCCCCCGGCGTGTCGGTCGTCCCGGGAGAACCATCGGCGATCGACCGCGACGGGCACGGCACCGAGATGGCCAGCATCGCCGCCTTCGACGACCTCGCGGCCCAGCTGCTCTCCACCGGCCCCATCACGCCCCGCGCCGCCCTGCAGAACATCCGCTGCCAATCCAACAGTGGCAGCGCCCCGCTTTGGGCCGCTCGCACCAAGGCGGCGGTCGAAGCCGCCGAGGCACTCGGCACA
>JAHEXU010000209.1:3204-5257 GCA_023251975.1 bacterium
CCTCGGCCGACCGGACGTCGTGGAGCACCGCCCTCGACCGCCTCGCCTGCGACGACGAGCGAGGCCGCCTCATCGCGGTGGCGATCGGCAACGCCACGCAGTTCACCAACCCCAGCGACTATCCCGTCCACAACATGGCCTCGTTCCTGCACGATCCCGCGCAGGCCATCAACGTGATCACCGTCGGCGCCATAACCCACCGCGACACCATCGCCACGCCCGGCACGCTCACCCCCGTCGCCGCGGCCGGGCAGCTGTCGCCCTACGCCAGCACCAACGCGTCGAGCACGCTACCGATCAAGCCCGAGATCGTCATGGAAGGCGGCAACGCCTGCCCCGACGGAACGATCATGGGCACCGGAGAAGCCGACCTCTCCCTCCTGGCCGCCGACCACCGCCACACTGTCGGCCACCTCCTCGGCTGGACCTGGGCCACCAGTGCCGCTTGTGCGGCCGCCACCGGCCTTGCCGCAGAGATCTGGGAAGCGAACCGCACCCGCTCACCGCAGACCATCCGCGCCCTGCTCATCAACGCCGCCCGATGGACCCCGGAAATCTGCGCCCAACACCCCGGTCGCCGCGAACGGCTTCGCGCCGTCGGCTACGGCCAGCCCCAACCCGCGATCGCTCTGGCCTCCACCCGCGAACGCCCCACACTCATCCTCGAGGACTCAATCGCGCCCGAAGAGCCCTTTGCCTCCGCCAACCGGCGGATGCACCTCATCAGCCTCCCACTCCCCAGCGACGAACTGCTCGCCCTCGGCGATCACCCGGTCGAGCTCGCTGTGACACTGTCGTACTTCGGCGAGCCAAACGAGGCACGCCGCGTCCGCTACACCGGTGCGAGCCTTGCCTGGGACCTGCAACGCCGCGGAGAGGACGACGACAAGTTCGTAGGGCGCGTCAACGCCTTCGGCCGACCGAAAGGCCAGGCGCGCCCGGCGGCGGCGGATCCATGGCCGATGGAGATCGGCCCAGAAGCGCGGAGCCGGGGCACCGTCCAAGCCGACCGGCTGCGCACCGACGCCGCCTCCCTCGCCGGTGACAAGCACATCGCGGTCTGGCCGATCCGCGGGTGGTGGGCCGACCACCCCAAGACCCGCGCTAAAAACGAGATCACCTACTCCCTCGTGGTCACCATCGACGCCGGCGACGCCGACATCGACCTCTACGCACTCATCGCCGCACGGATAGACATCCCGCTCGACGCCGCGTAGCGACAACGTCGACATCGTTGCGGGTTTTTTGTGCAGCCACGGGCTGCGCAGCCGAGAGCATGCGCGAGCTACCACCATGGGCATCCCGACCACCACAGGCTGGCGTTGCCCCATCTCGACCCAGAAGCCTTCGAACTCAAACGGCGCCAAACCTCGGCCGATTACCAAGATCAGCCGTCCGCCCGAAAGGTGGTCGAGCACGCACGCGCGCCAGGCCAAGCGCACTGGATCGTGCCACGGCAGTACCGAGGCCATTGTTCCAAGGCCGACCCGCCCAGCCCGCCCCGCGACGCAAAGCGAGGAACTGGAGCGGAGTGGTTGACATCGAGTATCCGGCGAAGTGGTGTTTGACCGACCAGACCTCGCCGTCCCCGCGCCCGACGATCATGCTGACCGGCCCCGCCCCCGCCTCGAGGAAGGCGCTGGCCAAGGCCGGACTGAGCGTCGAGGACCTGACCTGGTCGCGATCAACGAGGGGTTCGCTTGATACTTCACCGAGTTCGTCTGCGGGCAGGTCTCGAAAGACATGATCCAGGCGTTCTTCTTCGACCTCCAGCAGGTCAGCGGCGATCGCGGCCGACCCGAGGAGCCCGCGAGCTCGCCGAGCGCTACGGCGACCGCTTCACCCCCCGGCCTCGCTGGTCGCCAAGGCCGAGGCCGGCGAGCGCTTCGAAGACAAGGTCGGTTTAGCGGTTTAGCGGTTTAGCCTGAATCCACCGAACGGCCGATCCGACGAGGGAAATTCACCCGAATCCCGGCGCAATTCACCGGAATCCCGACTTTGAGCCCGTCCCTCATCCTCAATTGACGGATCCGGGCGGCAATCGCAGCGTTCG
>JAHEXU010000037.1 GCA_023251975.1 bacterium
CGAAGTAAACCGGCCGGTGCTCGAGGTAGCAGTCAAAGACACCCCGCAGCGCTTCTCGAAGGTCATCCTTTTGCGCGCTTGGCGGAAGATCCCACCAGCGCTTGCCAGCTTCGAGCATCGCGGTGATGACATCTTCGGCGAGCGCTTGTAGGAGGTCGCTTTTGTCCTCGAAGTAGACGTAGAAGGTGGAGCGGGAAATGCCAGCCTCCGCGACCAGGCGTTCGACCGCGATCTCGGTGTAGCTCGCGTCGTCTTCCGCCAGCAGCCGTTTGACTGCGCTCAGCATCGCCTGGCGGACGCTCTCGCGGCGCTCGGCTCGGTTGCCTCGGTTCTTTCGCGTTACAGATGCCATAGGATCGTCCAGACAGAGTGTACGCGCTGGCCGGACGGCGAGCTTGTAAGTGAGACGACGTTGGTCCGGTTGCTTCGATACATTGCGTGTGGACAATCTGTCTGAGGGGCCTGGCTGCGGCCCCACTGCCCCCGATCACCTTGGATTTGTTAGGAGTTGCGGTGAGTTCTGAGCGACTCGGAATCGTTTCGTACGCGACATACGTCCCGGTCGGGCGCCTTAGCGGCGCCGAGCTGAGCGCGGCGCTCGGCAGCGGTCCCAGCCGCGGCAGCCGCAGCCTCGCCTCCTACGACGAGGACACCACCACGATGGGCGTCGAGGCGGCGCGCCACCTGCTTGACGAGCGCGCTCCGGGGGCGCTTTATTTCGCCACTACCGCCCCCGCCTACGCAGATAAGACCAACGCGACCGCGATCCACGCCGCCCTCGACCTCGGTCACAGCGGCCTCGCTGGCGACATCGTCGGTTCGGCCCGGGGCGCCACTCTGGCGCTCGGCGCCGCCGAAGCGTCGGCCGGGATCGCTGTCTTCTCCGACCTGCGTAGCGGCCGACCCGGCTCAGGCGACGAACGCGGCGGCGGCGACGCCGCGGTCGCAATTCGCTTCGGTGGCGGCGCCGACGCGATCGCGACGATTATCGGGCGCGCCTCGACCAGCGCCGAGTTCCTCGATCGTTGGCGCACTCCCGGCGCGTTCGCAAGCGATCTCTGGGAAGAGCGTTTTGGCCAGGAGGTCTACCTGCCGCTGATCGCCGCGGCGGTTGGCGCGGCGCTCGCCGACGCCGCGGTCGAGGCGGCCGATCACGTCGTCATCTCCTGCCCCCACGCCCGGGTCGCGGCGGCCGCCACCGCTGCCCATGGCGGCGATCGCGCCGTCGTCGGCCGCCCGATCGGCTACAGCGGCTGCGCCGACGCCGCGCTTAAGCTGAGCGCCGCGCTTGACATCGCCAAGCCCAGTGAGACGATCCTGATCGTCAACGCGGTCGATGGCGCCGACGCCTTCGTCTTCCGGGTTGGCGGCGAGCCTGGCGCGGGCCGCCGCGGCCCCGCCCTGCCGAGCGGCGACGACCCGGTCCGTCAGGTCGGCTACGCCACCTACCTGACCTGGCGTGGACTGATCGAGCGCGAGTTGCCGCGCCGCCCCGAGCCCGATCGCCCCGCCGGCCCGCCGTCGGCCCGCTCGGAGGCCTGGAAGTTCGGCTTTGTCGGCAGCGCCTGCGATAACTGCGGCCGAGTCCACGTCCCGCCGAAGCGGGTCTGCACGAACTGCGGCGAGACCGATCGGATGCAGCGCCGCCGCCTCGCCGAGAGCCGAGGCCGGGTCGCCACCTTCACGGTCGACCGCCTCGCCTATTCGCCCTCGCCGCCGATGATCGATGCCGTGGTCGACTTTGACGGCGGTGGCCGCTACACGCTCGAGGTGACCGACGCGGCGCCCGAGGCGATCGCGATCGGGGTCGAGGTCGCGATGACGTTCCGGCGCCTCTACACGAGCGGCGGCGTCCACAATTACTTTTGGAAGGCAAAGCCGGTCGCGGCCGCCGATGCGACCGCGGCTGCGAAGGAGGGCTGATGGGCTCGCACGGAATCAAGGACAAGGTCGCGATCGTCGGGATGGGCTGCACCCGATTCGGCGAGCGCTGGAATCAATCGGCCGACGACCTGCTGGTTGACGCGGTCGCCGAGTGCCTCGCCTCGGCGCCCGGAATCAGCCGTGAAGAGGTCGACGCCTACTGGCTCGGAACGATGAACTCGGGGCAGTCGGGGATGGTCTTGAGCAAACCGCTGAGCCTCGATTACAAGCCGGTTACCCGGGTCGAAAACTTCTGCGCGACCGGCTCGGAGTCGTTCCGTAACGCTTGCTACGCGGTCGCCTGCGGCGCCTATGACATCGCGATGGCGACTGGGGTAGAGAAGCTGAAGGACTCGGGCTATTCGGGGTTGGTCCGCTCCAACGTTCCGGGGGACGGCACCGCGCCCGAGATGAGCCTGACCGCGCCCGCTGCGTTCAGCCTGCTCGATCCCGCCTACTGCAACAAGTACGGGGTCGATCCGCAGCGGATGCGCGACGCGATGACCCACGTCGCCTGGAAGAACCATCGCAACGGGGCGCTCAACGAGCGCGCCCAGTTCCGCAAGGAGATCGCGAAGGAGAAGATTGCCGCCTCGCCGCTGGTCGCCGGACGGCTTGGGGTGTTCGATTGCTCCGGGGTCTCCGACGGCGCCGCCGCCGCGCTGATCGTTCGCGCCGAGGACGCCCACAAATACACCGATCGACCGATCTACGTGAAGGCGCTGTCGATGGTTGCCGGTCCGGGCAGCGGCCCAATCGACCCCGACTACGACTACACCTCATTCGAGGAGGTCGTCCGCTCGGCCGCCGACGCTTATGCGCAGGCTGGCATCACCGACCCGCGAGCCGAGCTTTCGCTGGCCGAGGTCCACGATTGCTTCACCCCGACCGAGTTGGTGCTGATGGAGGACATGGGACTGTCGGAACGCGGCAACGCGGTCGAGGACGAACTGGCCGGGGTGTTTGACCTCGACGGCGAGATCGCGATCAACCCTGACGGCGGTCTCAAGTCGTTCGGGCATCCCGTCGGGGCGAGCGGGCTGCGGATGCTGTTCGAGAACTGGTTGCAGTTCCGAGGCGAGGCGGGCGAGCGCCAACTCCCCAACCCGAAGCTCGGGATGACCCACAACCTCGGGGGTCGTCCCGGTACCTGCGTCTCGTTCATTTCCATCGTCGGAGCCGAGGAGGGCTGAGGATTGAGCGAATCGAGCGAAGCTCCGCTGCTTGTCGAGCGCCGTGACGCGGCCCTGATCCTGACGATCAACCGCCCCGAGATCCGCAACGCGATCGACCAAGCGACCGCGAATGCGATTGCAGCGGCGATCGACCGGCTCGAATCCGATCCGGAGCTGTCGGTTGGCGTGATCACCGGCGCCGGCTCTGGTTTTTGCGCCGGGATGGACCTGAAGGCCTTCGCCGCCACCGGAATTCGTCCCTGGGGTGGCGATCGAGGGTTCGCCGGGATCGTCCGGCGCCCTCCGGCGAAGCCGATGATCGCCGCGATCGAGGGCTTCGCCGTCGCCGGAGGATTCGAGATCGCGCTGGCCTGTGATCTGATCGTCGCCGCCAAGGGAGCCAAGATCGGCGTTCCCGAGGTGAAACGCTCGCTGGTCGCCGCCGGTGGGGCGCTGCTGCGCCTCTCGCAGCGCTTCCCTCGGGAGATTGCGACCGAGATGATCCTGACCGGCGATCTGATCAGCGCCGATCGCGCCTTTGAACTCGGCGCAATCAGCCGCCTCAGCGAGCCCGGCTCGGCGCTCGAGGATGCGCTGGGTCTGGCGGCGACAATTGGCGCCAACGGTCCACTCGCGCTGGTCGCCTCGAAGCAGATCATGGACGGCAAAGACGATTGGCCGGCCGCCGAGTTTTGGGACCGCCAAGACGAGATTGTGATTCCGGTCTTCGAATCCGACGACGCCCGCGAGGGCGCATTGGCATTCGCCGAGAAGCGCCCGGCCCGCTGGAGCGGCCGCTAGCGCTCGCGGATCGAGCGCTCGGTCAGCCCCCAACTTCTTCAACCGCGACTCGCCCGGATTCTATGAGGCCGTCCAGGGCGAGCGGGTCGAGCCGGCGACGCCCCTCACGGTCGCAGACTCAACCGGCCCGAACTGCCCGGCCCGGTTCGCCGGGCGGCTCAGGCTGAAGACCCGCAAGCCGGACTCGGGCGCGAAGGCGCTCACGCTGACGATCGATTCGATCCCCAACCGGTGACGGGGAGCTGATTGCGTGCTTGTACGATCGGCCGCTCGACGAGTTGGTTTGGACGACCGACGCGTTCAAGGGCGTCAGGATCTCAGGATCGACCGCCCGCGGCGAGTCGGAATCAGCTGATCGGCCCGGCGGACGCTATCCCGAGACGACTGAACTCGGCTGCCGAGGGCGGTTCATGAGCTTCGCGTTCATGGGTTATCCGACGCGCGGTGCGGCGCGCGGCTGATAATCGCCTGCAAAAGTCCCGGCTTGTCGGTCAGGTGGGTATACGGAGTCGATGACCCCGACGCCTCCTTCTATTTGACCGCCGGTGCTGGGAGATCCCGGGCGGGGCGGCAGAGCTGGTGGCGCAGCAGCGGGGGGGCCGGGCCCTGCCCTGCCCCGGGCCTGCGGTTATAGTGCGGCCGCCGGCGGACGGCGGGTCGGGAGGCGTCGCTGCTCGATTCTGCGGAGCTAGGAGATCGCCAGCTCGGGGGCGGTCGCGACCTCGTAGCTGTCGATCAAAACCGGTCGGTGCGGGCCCTCGAGCAGGCCGAGTCGGGTCGCCGCGTCGCGCTCCCAGTCGAAGCTGCCGAGCATCGTCTCGGCTCCGTCCCACAGGTAGAGGCCGAGCATTTTCCCGCTTAGAAAGTCTGAGGCCGAGATCGTGCCAGCGAACCCGGGCAGCGTCGCGACCGACGGGACGATTTCGTTGCGATACAGCTCGTTGCCGGATCGTCCCCGTTCGACGCTCAGACCCTCCCAGCGAAAAAAGCGGGCGTGGGTCGGCTTGGCGGTGCTGCCGATCGCCGTCTGCACCTGGTAGATCTCCAGCAGCGACTCGTTCTGGGTGCCGCCCGAGCGTCGCATTGCCTCCTCGCGCAGCGGGCGCTCGACCCGCTCCCCCTGTTTCAGCGTCGTCAAGCTGTCCCAGAATGTGAGGCCTATCGCGCGCTCGTTCTCGGGATCGGTTCCGAGGAAGATCGACTGATAACCGGCTAGCGCGGCCAGGGTCGGAAGCACCTCGGCGGCAAGCCAGCCGAGGGTCGACTCAAAGCGCGACCTGGTCAAGTTGTTGAAGCGGATCAGCCTGGCATGGGAGCTGCCGGGGACGATTGCCGAGTCGCTTGACAGGTCATCTTCTGCGCGTTCGCCAGACATCGTGTCCATCCTATACCGAGCCTGCGGGATCTGCGTTTTCAGGTTGACGCTCTGTGCGGGCAATATGTATGATCGCCTCACGCGCCAGCCGGTTGCGGCATTTGACCGGCGCTGAACCAGGGAGGTAAACCGACATGAACGCGACCGAGAACCCGGCAAATAACCCGGCTTTGGGTGATCGTTCGAACCCCCTGACGATGTGCGAGGCGTTTCAGGCGACGGTCGCCGCGCTCGGTGACGCGGTTGCCCTGCGAAACGCCGACGGCTCGGTCACCTACAGCTTCGACGAGTACGGGGCCGAGGTTGCGGCGATTGCGGCCGGGCTCGCCGGACTTGGGCTTGCGCGTGGCGACGCGCTCGGCCTGATGCTGGTTAACCGACCCGAGTTTCACCTCCTCGACACTGCGGCGATCCACCTTGGCGCCACCCCGTTCTCGATCTACAACACCTCGGCGTCGGTGCAGATCGTTCATGTGCTGGAGAACTCCGGCGCCTCGATCGTCGTCACCGAGGCCGCCCTGCTTCCCTCGGTTCTTGGCGCCCGCGAGTTGCTTGACCGCGAGCTGACGGTCGTCTCGGTCGATGGCCACGCCGACACGACCGATGTTCTCGGTCTTGATGAGCTGAAGGCAGCCGCCGCGGCGGACTTCGACTTCGAGGCCGCCTGGACGGCGGTCGAGCCATCCGATGCACTCACCCTGATTTACACCTCCGGCACCACCGGCCCGCCGAAGGGGGTCGAGACAAGCCACGCCAACATGCTGGCGCAGTGTCGGTCGGTCGCCGAGGTGCTGCCGATCAGTCGCGGTGCCCGGATCACCTCGTATCTGCCGTCGGCCCACATCGCCGATCGCTGGTCCTCGCACTACAACCAGATGCTGTTTGGGGTCGAGATCACCTCGGTAGCGGACCCGCGCGCCGTCGCCGAGGTGCTGCCGCGGGTTCGTCCGACGATCTGGGGGGCGGTCCCGCGGGTTCTCGAGAAGATTGCGGCCGGGATCGAGACGGCGGTTGCCGCCGAGCAGGACCCCGCCAAGCGTCAAGCGATCGAGGCCGCGATCGCCCTCGGGGTAAAGCGGGTCCAGCTCGAGCAGCAGGGCAAGGCGCTGTCGGAGCCCGAAGCCGCTCGGCACTCGGCGTTCGACGCCAAGGTGTTGGCGCCACTGCGGGCCAAGATCGGGCTCGACCAAGCCGAGTGGATTATCGTCGGGGCGGCTCCGATGCCGCGCAAGGTGCAGGAGTTTCTGATGGGACTCGGACTGCCGATCGCGGAGCTTTACGGGATGTCGGAGTGCTCCTGCGCGATCACCTGCTCGCCTCCGGCGGCGGCCAAGATCGGCAGCGTCGGTCCGGCGATCCCGGGGGTCGAGGTCAAACTGGCCGAGGACGGCGAGCTCTGCGTGCGCGGACCGATCGTGATGAAGGGCTACCGAAACCAGCCCGAGAAGACCGCCGAGGTGATCGATTCCGAGGGCTGGCTGCACACCGGCGACATCGCCGAGATCGACCCTGACGGCTACGTCCGGATTGTCGATCGCAAAAAGGAGCTGATCATTAATGCGGCCGGCAAGAACATGTCGCCCGCCAACATCGAGCAGGAGCTGAAGGTGTCGAGCCCGCTGATCGGTCAGGCGGTCTGCATTGGCGACGCCCGCCCCTACAACGTCGCCCTCTTGGTCTTGGATCCCGATGTGGCGGCGGCTCGGATCGCCGCCGAGGGTCGCGATCGCTCGGCCGCCGAGTTGGCCGGCGACCCGGCGATCATCGCCGAGGTCGGCGCCGGGGTCGAGGCCGCCAACGCCAATCTTTCACGGGTCGAACAGATCAAGAAGTTCGCGCTTTTGGCGGACGAATGGCTGCCCGGCGGCGACGAGTTGACCCCGACAATGAAGCTGAAGCGCAAGCCGATTTCTCGGAAGTACGGGGCACGGATCGAAGCTCTGTATTCGCCGGCTTGACAGTTCGGGCGCCGTCCGGGTATGTTCGAGCGTCATGGCAGTGTCGTCCAAAGGTAGGCCCGCTGGGCTATTCGAGTCGACGACCGAGAACGGCAGGACCCCCCACCTGGCTCCTTTGGTCGCGCCGGCTCGCCATCGGGGCGTCGCCGTCGAGGGTGGCGAGGCGCTGGCCCACGGGGTTCGCCGGGCGACTCGGGTAACGATCGATGGGGCCGAGGCTGCCGCCGAGGCGGCGCTGCGGCTCGGCTCCTCGGCGGCGCGGCTCACCCAGGGGGTGCTGCGGGGCGAGGCGAGCGCGCCGAGCACCGCGCCGATGCAGCCCGACTACGACCCGTTGCATACCCCGCAGGTCGAGCCGACGGTCGCCGGGGCGGTTGGCGCGTTGCTGCGCCGCTCGGCCTCGCAGTCGGCGCGAGCGGCTCGGCGTGATATGCAACTCCAGGTCGCGCAGTCGCTGCTCCCCGACGAGACTCGAATTCTCGCCCTGCTTAGCGAGGACTCGGGGCGGCGCGCCGAAGCGGCGATTCGGATCCGCAGCCGCGCCCGGCCCGCCCATACCCTGATCGAGCACGCATCCTCGGTGTCGCGCAATGCCGCCGTCGCGGCACCGCTTTTGACCCCGGTATACCTGAATCGATTGATCGCGCTCGGCCTGGTCGAGGTCGGCCCACGGCTCCCCGAGCTGGCCGACGAGTACGTCGTCTTGATGACCGACGCCCCGGTTCGCGACGCGATAGCCCGCGCCGAGGGAACCCGACTGCGACGACCGACGATCGAGCGCTACAGCATCGCCCTGTCGTCCTCGGGGCGCGAGCTTTGGTCGGAGGTCGAGTCCGGGATCGCCGCGACCAAAGCGACTCGGGGTCGACGCTGAGGCTGCGGTGAGAGCGGCATTTCTGCAGTTCCACGATCCCGCGTGGGTCTATTTGGCGATGCCGTTCATCGCCGCGCTGGTCAGCTACGGGACCAAGGTGGTGGCGATCCAGATGATGTTCAAGCCGCTCGAGTTCAAGGGGGTCGGCCCGGTGGGATGGCAGGGCCAGATTCCCCGGCGGGCCGCCAAGATGGCCTCGATCGCGGTTGACTCGGTGACCCAGGGAATCCTCGAGCCGGCCGAGATCTTTGATCGGATCGATATCGAGGCGATGATTCGCGAGCTCGAGGTTCCGCTCGCCGACTCGGCTGAACTGGTCCTGATCGAGGTCCTCGAAGCGCAGGAGCCCGGGCTGTGGCGCTCGCTGCCGGGTGCGGTCCAGGCGGCGGCGATCGCTCGGGTGCGCGGTCAGGTCCCCGATGCGACCCGGCGGATGTTCGGCGAGTTTCGCGAAAACGTCGACCGCTTCTTCGACCTAAAGCACATGGTGGTGACCAATCTGACCCGCGACAAGACCCTTCTCAACAAGATGTTTGAGGAGATGGCGGCGCCGGAGTTCCGCTTCATCGCGCGCTCCGGGGTCGTCACCGGCTTCGCGGTCGGGATGGTTCAGGTGATCTCCTACGGAGCCTCCGGTGAGCACCTGGTCCTGCCCTTCTTTGGCCTCCTCGCCGGTGGCCTGACCGATTACCTGGCGCTGACGATGATCTTCCGGCCAAAAAAGCGCCGCACGATCGTGTGGCCGTTTCACTGGCAGGGTCTGTTCCACAAGCGGCGCGACGAGGTCTCGCTGATCTACGCCGACCTGATGGCCGACGACATTCTCTCGCCGCGGGCGATGATCGAGTCGATGCTGAACGGTCCCGCTTCTGATCGGGTGATTGAGACCGTCTCGGTCGAGGTGCAGGCGCTGGTCGACCGCCAGGTTGGGCCGGTTCGGCCGCTGGTCCAGATTTCGCTCGGCTCGGAGCGCTATCGTCGCCTCAAGCAGGACGTTGCCGACCGGGTGATCGACCGGCTGCCCGAAAGCGCCATGATCTTTGAGGCGTTCCTCGCCCGCAGCCTCGACCTTCGCAGCCTGGTCGCCGAGCGGCTGATGCTGCTCGAGACCGATGACTACGAGAACCTGCTGCGGCCCGCCTTCAAGGACGACGAATGGGTGATCGTCGCGGTTGGCGCCACCCTCGGTTTCCTGGTCGGCGAACTGCAGGTCCAGGTGATCTTGAACCTGCTCTGAGCGCTACTCTAGCGGACATGATGACCAGACAATCTGAACAGGACACCTCGGCGGAGATTCCGAGCTGCGTCGCGGTGCTCGGCGCCGGGACGATGGGCGCCGGGATCGCCCAGCTCGCCGCCCAGGCGGGGGCGCGCACCCTGCTGTATGACCCCGACGCCGCAGCGCTTGAACGCGGGGTTGCCAAGATCGCGGCCGACCTCGACAGGATCGCCGCTCGCGGCAAGATCGAACCGGAGCTGGCCGCCGCCGCCAAGGCGCGGATCGAGCCGGTTGGCGAGCTGGCCGACCTCGTCGGCGCCGATTTTGTGATCGAGGCGGCGCCGGAAAACGCCGCATTGAAGCGCCGGATCTTCGACTCGCTTGCCGCCGTGGTTCGCCCCGATTGTGTCCTCGCAACCAACACCTCCTCGCTCTCGGTCAGCGAAATTGCCGCCCCGACCTCGCACCCGGAGCGGGTCGTCGGGATGCACTTCTTCAACCCGGCGCCGGTGATGCGGTTGGTCGAGGTGGTCGCCGGGGCTGCCTCCTCGGAGGCCGCGCTGGCGACCACCCGGGCGCTCGGGGTCGCGATGGGCAAGCGGGTGATCGACGCCGCCGATGTCGCCGGGTTCCTGGTCAACCGGGTCAATCGCCCCTACTCGCTGGAGTCGCTGAAGCTGCTCGAGGAGCGGGTCGCGGATGTCGAGACGATCGATCGAATCGAGCGGACGGTCGGCGGCTTTCGGATGGGGTCGTTTGAGCTGATGGACCTGATCGGGATCGAGACCAACCACGCCGTCGCCGAGGTTTTCACCGAGAAGTCCTACGGTGAGCCGCGCTACCGACCGTCACCGCTGGCGGCAGCCAAGGTTGCCGCCGGCACCCTCGGCCGCAAGAGCGGTCGCGGCTGGTACCGCTATGGCGACGGTGCGCCGCATCGCCCTGAGGACCCGACTCCGCCCGACCCCGGGGGTGGGGAGGGGATGGTCCTTTTGATTCGGGGTGAGCTTGTCGCCGCCGCCGAGTTGCGCGGGCTTGCCGAGGCCGCCGGGTTCACCCTCGCCGCCGCCGGTTCAGAAGAGCCGTGGCTGACGATCGACTTCGGCGAGCCTCGCGAGCCGAGCGGCGGGCCGCGCCTGCGACACCTCCACGACGGCTCGCTGCACCGGCTCGACCCGCGGGCCGCCGGCTTCCATTTGGTGCCGCCGCTCGGATCTGCCACCGCGATCGAGCTCACCTCGACCCCGCTGACCGACCCCGCGGCGGCCGCCCGGGCCGACCGGTTGGTGCGTGCGCTCGGCCGGACCCCGGAGCCGGTTGGTGACGCGGTCGGCCTGGTCTTGGGACGGGTTGTCTGCCAGCTGATCAACGAGGCCGCATTCCTAATTGGCGAGGGTCACGGCGCTGCCGTCGATATCGACCCCGGCCTTGAACTGGCGCTGAATCACCCGCGCGGTCCGATTGCCTGGTCGCACGCAATCGGCTGCCGACACGTTGTCGAGCTGCTCGACGCGCTGGCCAGCGAGCTCGGCGAGCCGCGCTACCGGGTCGCGCCGGCACTTCGTCGCGCACGCGCTCTCGGCGTTGAACTCGACGATGCGGGCTGATGGCTGTCGTCGATTTGAGGCCGCGGCTCGCTGGCTCGCCCGAACCAATTGCCGGGTCGCCGCGCGGCGCCGACCCGTCCCAGCTGCGGGCCGGTTACGTTGCCGCCTGGGCGACGCTCGGGTTGGTCTTGGTTGGCGTCGCGATCTCGGTCTGGATTCGCTGGATCAGCTCGGCCGAGGAGTTCTCGCCAGCCCCGATCATCGGCCCCGACCAGATCCCGCAATGGAACCTGGTTGTGTTGCGGATCGAGGAGGCGCTGAGCGGGGTCGAGATGGCGGTGCTTTTCGGCTTCGCGGTGATCAACCCGCTGCGCCGGCTCGGTCGGCTCGGCCTCGACGCCAAAATCATGACCGGCTGCTTGATCGGGTCGGTCACCGATGGGGTTCTCAACATGCACCAGTATCTGTTCGCCTGGAATTCGCATTCGATCAACCTCGGATCGTGGGCCTCGTTCATCCCGACCGCCTCGCCCCAGCACCAATCGCGTTACGCCGAAGCGCTGGTCTGGGGGATCCCGATGTATACGTACTTCTGCATCGGGGTTGCGGTGGCCGGGTGTGCCCTGATCAAGCGGATGCGGGCTCGCGACCCGCATATCTCCAACGTCCGCGCTTTTGGCGTCGTCTTCGGTCTCGCCGTGATTTTCGACTTGGTTGTCGAGAACCTGGTCGTCCGACTCGGCCACGGCTACGCCTTTGCCCGCACCCCCGAGGCATTGACGTTGTTTCCCGGTTCGCAGTTTCAGTTCCCGCTTTATGAGACCGTTTCGGTCGCCCTGCTCGGGGTCTTGTTCACCGGCCTGCGGCTCTCGGCCCACGATTCCCCCGATGGTCTCGCCTACGTCGAGCGCGGCTTCGAGCGGTTGCGGCCCGCCCTGCAGGCGCCAGCGCGGTGGCTGGCGGTGATTGGCTGGTGCATCCTGACCTTGTTCGTGGTCTATCACCTGCCGTTTCAGTTCTTCGGTTTGAGCGGCGATTCGGTCGCCGACCTCCCCTCCTACATGCTGCCCGGCGACTGAGCGGACCCGCCGGTGCGGCGTTGGCCGCTCGGTCGCTCGAGCTCGGCAAGCCTGGCCGCAAAGGTGATCATGCCGAATACGCCGACGATACTGAGCAGGGCCAGCGCGGTCAGCGGCGCCATCGAGGGGTCCTCGCCGGAGTGGCGCGCCGCCAGGTAGAGCCAGCCGTTGCCAAACGAGCCGGCGGCAAAGCAGACCGGGACGACGCCGAGGATCGCAAGCCGGTCCCAGCCGCCTAGCAGCGGGATCAGCCGCGCGTAGACGATTGCCGCCAAAAACGGTGGCACCCCGTTGACGAAGGCGACGAAGATCGGGTAGCCGGCGACGGTGAGCGGTTGGTGGTCTTGGTAGGCAAAGAGGCCGAACACCTGGATGTAGAGGGTTTCGGCGAACCCGGCCAGCACAACCGAAGCCAAAAAGAGCTTCAGGACGCTCGCCGTTGAGGCGCCGCGGCTGAACCGCTGAATCGTGAACGGCGGGGCAGAGTCTCAGGGGCTACGGCGGACCTCCAGGTCGGTGCAAATCGGCGGTATCACCTGATGCATTGTGGCAGATTGGGGTACGGCAATATGGCGAATCGCTCCGACCAGAGCCAGCCGACGGATCGACCTCCGTCGGGAATTAAGACCGCGGCGAACCGAGGGCGGAATGGAGGTTATCCGCGCCCCGAGCCTCGTCGAGCGGCTCCGGACCATCCGACCTCAGCGCCGACGGAGTTGTCCGGGCGTGCGACGAACGCATCGCCCTGGCCCGGGGCGTTGGGTTTTCCGCCCGGTGTGGTCCGATCGGCTGCTTTGCCGGGGCACTAATCCGGGGCCTAATCCATCCCGAGCGGGCCCTTGATGCCGCCGACGATGAACTGCTGGACGAACTCGTCCTCGGAGGCAAAGATCTCCTCGATCGAGCCGTTTTGAATCACCTTGCCCTTCCAGAGCAGGCACATATGGTCGGCGACGTAGCGGGCGAGCGTCATGTTGTGGGTGATCACGACGAGGGTGCAGCCGAGTTGCTCCCAACGCTCCTTCAAAAGCTCGGCGAGCAGTGAGGTGCGAACCGGGTCGAGCCCCGAGTCGGGCTCGTCGCACATCAGGACCGACGGGTTCATCACCAGGGCTCGGGCCAGCCCGGCGCGCTTTTTCATTCCGCCCGAAAGCTCGCCGGGGAGCTTGTCTTTGGCGTGCTCGAGGCCGGTCGCTTGCAGCTCGTCCATCACCAGCTCGTGCGCCTCGGCGTCGGTCAGGTCGGTGTGTTGGCGCAGCGGGAAGGCGACGTTGTCATAGACGTTCATCGAACTGAACAGCGCTCCGTCTTGAAACAGGACCCCGACATCGCGTCGTAGCTCGAGACCTTCCTTGCGCGACATCGTCGCCAGCGACCTGCCGTGGACCAAAACCTCGCCCTGGTCGGGCTGTAGGAGCCCGAGAATGTGGGAGATCAAGACGCTCTTGCCGGTTCCCGACGGTCCCAAAAGGACCGATGCGGCACCTTCGGGGATCTGGACGTTGAGGCCGTTCAGGACCTTGTGAGAGCCGAAAGATTTGTGAACATCTCGGGTCTCGATCGCCAGTGGGCGCCCGTCGTGGCCTGCGATTCCCGGATCGATCGCTGCTTCGGTTGTGCTCATCACGTTCTCCTCCGTGGATGTTTTGGGCGCTGCCCGGCGCCGTCCCTCCCGAACAGGGTACCCGGTTGCAGGACGCTCTGTCCATATGTATTGTTCAGCGAGTGAGGAAGAGGTACCCGGCTGGCACGTTCGCCCGGTCGAGAATTTCGGCGATTGGAAGACGATGACCGCGGCAATTAGATTGTGGATCGACTCGTTCCGCGGCACGGGCGGCGAAACGACGCTCGATCGGACGATCGCGCGCACCACCCTTTATGGGCTGATGGAGACGCTGTTCGACACCGTCACGCTGGCGGGCAAGATCTTCAGGTCGATCGTGACCCCGCCCTACAGCTGGATCCCCGAGGCGATCGTCGAGTCCTCGAAGGTGTTCCGCCTCGCCACCTTCTCGGTGATGTTCGGCTCACTCGTTTACGTGCTCGCCTTCGGCTCGGTCCTGTTCGGCCAGATCATCAACGAACTCGGCGCTGGCGATCGGGTCGGCCCCGGCGTCTACCTCGGCCTGCTCCGAGAACTCGGTACCTGGCTGACCTACATGATTTTGGCTGGAGTGGCTGGCAGCGCCCTCGCCGCCGAACTCGGTGCCCGGGTGATCCGTGAGGAGATTGCCGCGATGGACGTGCTCGGGGTCGACAAGATCCGCACCCTGATCGTGCCCCGCTTTGTCGCGATCATCGTCGCCGGGTTGATGCTCTCGTTTCTGGTCGTTTTGGTCAACATCGCCGCGGTTGTGTTCGTCAACCAGTTCACTCTCGGACTGGTCCCGGGCACCCAGCGAGAATCGATCTTTTTGGCGATGAACCCGTACGACCTCGGTGCGGCCTTCGTCAAGCACACCTTCCTCGGCGCGTTCGTCGGGCTGATTGCCTGTCAGAAGGGCTTGTCGGCGAGCGGCGGCGGTGAGGGGGTCGGTCGAGCGGTTGCTCAAACCGTCCTGATCAGCTTCTTTGGGATCTGGTTTATCAACAGCATCTTCAACATCGGCTTCTTTTCGTTTTTCCCGCAGGCGATCGAGGTCAGGGGGTAACCGATGGAATCAGCGTCGATTCCGGCCCCCGGTGCCGCTCCGGGGAATAAGTACGTCTCTCCGCCGAAGCCGGAGGTCGTCAAGAAGCCGAAGCTTCGCGGCACCCTCGAAGAGGCGGGCGACCTGGCGATCTTCGCGGTCGACGCTCTGAAGTCGTTGCCCGGTTCGCTTCGCTACTTCTCCGAAGCGATCCGCCTCAACGCGATTATCACCCGGCGAACAACGATCCTGCTTTTCCTGATGTGCTGTTTCCTCGGGGTCAGCGTCTCAAACTTCGGCTTCTACTTTTTGCGCTCGATCGGCGCGGCCGACTTCGTCGGAATCCTTCCCGGCCTGGTGACGCCGCGCCAGACCGGCCCGCAGATGTTCGCCTACGTGTTCGCAGGCAGCGTCTGCTGCGGTATCACCGCCGACCTCGCCTCGGCTCGGATCCAAGACGAGGTGGCGGCGCTCGAGGCCCAGGGCGTCGAGCCGATGGAAATCCTTGTTGGAACACGGATCATCGCCACCTTGATGTTCGTCCCGATCGCGACCGCGATTTGCATGCTCGGCAACATCGCCGGCAGCTACTTCAACGTCGTCCTGATCGTCAAGGGCAATAGCTCCGGTCAGTTCCTCGGCACCCTGTTTTCGATCTTCCCGCTGTCCGGAATAATCTGGTGCGGCCTGACGGTGTTCTTGGTGACGTTGCAGTGCGCGATCGTCGCCGCCTTCTACGGGATGCGCCGCTACGAAGGTGGACCGGCCGCCGTCGGTACCGCGGTCTCGCGCTCGCTCGCCGTCAACATCGTGCTTTTGCACTTCGTAATTTCTTTGACCGCGCTGGCGATCTACGGTGGCAGCCTCGGGGTCCCGATCGGCGACTGAACGAAGTGAGTTCGGCGCGTAAGACACAGCTCGCAGCGTTGGCTGTCCTCGGCATCGTCGCCGTCTTGGTCAGCTATATGGTCGGTTCGTCCGATTCGGCGGGCCACCAGGTGTCGGCGACTGTCCAGGCGGCGCCGAACGTGCTCGTCAACACCCAGATCAAGATCGCCGGTGAGTCGGTCGGTCGGGTCACCTCGCTTGAAGCCGACGACGGTGGTCGGGCCGCTCGGGTCAACTTCGAGATCACCAACAATGATTACTGGCCGCTGCCGGTCGATTCAAAGCTCGAGCTGCGCTTCGGCGGCACCGTCTCCTTCAGCAGCCGTTACTTCGCCTTGACTCGCGGCACCGACACCGAAACTCTGCCCGAGGGTGGTGAGTTTACGAACGTGAAGCTGCCGGTGGAGGTCGACACGCTGATCAGCGATTTCGATCCGAAGACCCGAAACTCGATCAAAGGGTTCATCGGCGCCAACGCAGCGGTCTTCGACAACGGCGCCGAGGATTTGAACGGCGCGCTCGCCAAGACCGGACCGCTTACCAACAACGCCGCCGACGTTTTCGAGCAGCTGGTCAGCAATCGCGAGCGGCTCCGAACCCTGGTCGACTCGACCAGCTCGGTGGTCGACGCGATCGACCGCGCCGACCCCGATGTCGGCGTCTTGATCCAGGGCTTTGCCGACACCTCGGTCGCGATCAACTCCGAGGCGACCAATTTGCAGACCACGCTGGAGCGCTTCCCGGCGGCACTCCGCCAGACCCGAACCACCCTCGCCAACGCCGCCGTGACCCTGCGCGAGGCAGGCGTTCTGACCGACCGGATCGCCCCTGGAGTCGAGGAGCTGCGGCGGATTACCACCCCGCTCGACGACGTTTTGGGCCAATTACGGCTCGCCACCCCGACCGCGGTCCGCACCGTCGATCTGCTCAGGGTCGCCGCACCCCCGGTGACCCAGCTTTTCAACGTCGGCTACCACCAGACCGATCGCTTGATCTCGGTCGGCAATCAGGCCGATACCGAACTCAACTGCATCCGGCCCTACGCGCCGGAAATCACCCTGCTCGGCGAGACCTGGGGCGATTGGATTTCCTACGTCGACAGCAAGGACCACTACGTCCGCGCCAACCTGCAGGCGTTCTTGCCGACCGGCGGCAACAACTCGCAGATGAGTCCGGCGGAGGCGGCCGCGACCTTCCCGGGCCTCGAATACGGTTTCCCGCGCCCGCCGGGCGGGCTTGCCGATCAGCCGTGGTTCCTGCCCGAGTGCGGTCTCGGCCCGGACATCGTCGATCCGGCGCAGGACAAGGAGACGACCTTCCAGGGGCAGCCGCCGCCAAGCAGCGCAGCAGCGGGGAGCGCCGGCTGATGAAACGCGCCGTCATCGTCGTGTTGGCCGCGGCCGCTGCCTTTTTCCTCTTCACCCGGGGTTCGGACCCGTACGTCGCGAAGATGAACCTGCCCAATGCCTACGGACTTCGCGACGGTTCGCCGGTGGTTATCGGCGGTGTCACGATCGGTGAGGTCAAGCTCGCGGCGACCCGCGAGGATGTCGAGGCAAGGCTTGAAATCGAGCCGAAGTACGCGCCGCTCGGGGAGAACGCATCGGCCACGATCATTGCTCAGAACGTGCTGGGCCAAAAGCAGGTCCTGGTCGAACCGGGCGATACCTCGAAGCCCGCCGCGGACGGTTTCACGATTCAAGACGACCTGGTCAGCGCCAACACCGATCTCGACCAGTTGCTCGGCGAGCTCGATACCGACACGCGGGCGCGGCTCGCGGTCTTGATCAACGAGACCGGTAGCGCCTTCGCGGGGCGGAAGATGGACTTCGCGACCTTCATCAACGACTTCGCGCCAGCCCTGTCGCGCTTCGGAAACCTCGCCGAGCAGCTCGATACCGACAACCAGGCGCTTGACAGCATGCTCCGCAGCAGCGACCGGTTCGTCGGCGAACTTGCCAAGCAGCGGACGCACATCGACCGGATGATCGCGGCGCTCGGTGGCACGACCGAGACCTTCTGGACCCACCGCGCTCAACTTCGCGAGACTCTCAGGCGCGCTCCGGCCGCACTGCGGGCGACCCGCGGTTTCCTCGCCGAGCTACGCGGCACCGCCGCGCCACTCGGCGAGACCTCGCGCCTTTTGGCGCAGTCCGCACCGTCGTTGCAGCGCACCCTGGACCAGCTTGGGCCGTTTCGCCGCAACGCCACGCCGGTTTTGAGGGCACTGGTCAAGAGCGCTCCAACCGTCACTTCGCTGAGCGAAAACACGACCCCGATCCTGCGCGACGCGACCCCGCTCAGCGTCTCGCTGGTGAAGGCCTCGAGTCGCGAGATTCCCCGCACCGGCCGGATCCTCGATCACAGCACCGACAACCTGATCGCGACGATCGAGAACTGGTCAAACGCGATCCAATTCCGTGATCGGCTCAGCCACATCTTCCGCGGTGAAGCCAGTTTCGCGCCCGACTTCTACCAGTCGCTGCTCGACAACATCATCAATGGCGGCCTGCCCGCGCCTGCAGCCGCGACCACCCGCTCCGCCCCGACCCGGCTCGATGGCGGCAACGGCGAGGACGACCGAGGCGACGGCACCGCCAACCCCGACGATCCGACCGCCCTGCCCGACCCTGGAACCGCTCAGGGCAACGGCGGCGGCCTCGGCGATGCGCTCGACGGGCTCGGCTCGGGTCAAGACAACGGGATCGGCGGCGCCCTTGGCGGAGCCGGGCGCAACAGCCAAAGCGCGGCGGATCTGCTGTCCAACTATCTGGCGGGCAATTGATGGCGCGCAACTCCAGAACCCGTGGACCGCGTCGCGACAAGTCGCCGGCAACACGAATCCTGTTGCTCGGAATCGGCATCTCGATTCTGCTCGGGGGAGTGATCTTTTTGCTGTTGCGAATCGCCAACGGCGCTCCCGGAATCGACTACCAAAAGTTCTACGTATCGACGCCGACGGTCGGCAACCTGCTGTTGCATGACCCGGTTCGGATCGACGGCGTTCGGGTTGGGCAGGTGCTGAAGATTGATGTTGGCGACGATGGTCAGCCGCTGGTCGAGCTGCAACTTGACCCCGCCACCAAGCTGACCAAGGGGACGGCGGTCAGCGTTCGCGCCAACGGGCTGCTCGGCGCCCGCTTTGTCGGGCTTGAGCCGGGCGAGGGCGAGGAGCTGCTCGCCGAGGGTTCAACGATCGAGGGAACCGACAACTCCTACACCTACGGGCTACCGGAGTTCGTCTCGGTCTTTGACCAGCCGACTAGGGTTGGGCTGCGCCACACCCTCGATTCGCTCGGCGACGGTCTGCTCGGCCAGGGTAAGGGCCTCAACGTAACCTTGCGGGACCTCGCGATCGGCCCGCGCGAGGCCGGAGAGGTTGCGCAGGCGATCCTCGCCCGCGATGGAGCAGCGGCGCGGTTTTTCCCCTCGATCGCCTCGGCAACCGGTCCGTTCGCCCGCAACCGCGCCCAGATCAGGCCTGGCGCCGATGCGCTGACGGCCGCGATCAATCCGTTCATCACCCAGCGTGAGGCGGTTCGCGCCAGCCTCGACCGCCTGCCCGCGACCCTCGCCGCCGCCGAGGACGGACTCGGTCGTGGCGTCAACCTGATGCGGGCGCTCCGCAGCTTCTCAACCAACGCCGCCAGTACGCTGCAGGCGGCCCCGGCTGGGCTCAACAACCTCGCCCATCTGCTCGAGGACAGCAAGAGCCCGCTGCGGTTGACGCTCCCGCTCGCCAAGCACCTTGGTAGCGCGGTGCCGGTTGTCGAGGATCTGGTTGGCGAACTCGGTCCGTTCGTTCCGCGCGCCAAGGAGGGGATCGACCTGCTCCGCCCGACCCTCGCCTCGGTCAACAAATACGGCTGCGACATTCGCAACATGGGCGTGGTGATGCGCTCGATGACCGGCTTTACCCAGCCCGGTACCGGCCCCGCCGGCCCGGCAATGGCGTTCCGACTTCAGGCCGTGCCGCCAAACGGTCTCGACGCGATCGGCGGCGGCAGTTCGATAACCCGCCGCGACGCCTACTCGCCGTGCAAGTACCTGTCTGGCCCCTACGATCAGTTCACCCCGAAGCCGGTCGTGCCCGCATTCCAGGGAGGCAACGGATGAGGAAGAACCGAGCACTTGCGGGGGTCGTCGCGCTCGGCTTTTTGGGGCTGATTACCGTGATCGCGTTCACCGGGATTTTCCGCGCCCCGTTCAAGCCCTCGACCCATCAGGTCCTGGCCGAGTTTGCCCGGGCGGATCAGCTTCGGGCCGGCTCCCAGGTCCGCCTCGAGGGTCAAATACTCGGCGAGGTGACCGACGTTTCGCCGACGGTTGACGGCGACGCGGCCCGGGTTACGATGGACGTTCAAGACGACGCTGGCCCGATCTACGACGACGCTCGCGCGGAGATTAAGTTCAAGACGCTGCTCGGCAACGCCTTCTTCATCGCGATCGATCGCGGCGGCGAGGACAGCCGCGAACTGCTGGCCGACGACGGGGTGATCGGGATCGACCACACCTCGAGCCAGATCGAGGTCGAGGACCTGACCAGCATCTTCCAAGAGGAGCCGGTGCGCGGGATGCGGACGATGCTGCGCGAATTCACCACCGCCTTGTCGGACCCGGAGCAGCTCCCCAAGGATCTTCGGATTCTGAATCGGATCGCGCCCGACGCAGAGATCGCGCTCAACGCGATCAGGGGGCTGAAACCGGATTCGGACCTGCGCAACCTGGTTCGCCATACCGCCGATACGGTCGAGGTGCTCGATACCCCGACCGACCAGATTCGCAGCCTGGTGGCGGGCGCAGCCGCGACGGTTCAGGTCACCGCCAATCGATCCGAGGAGATTCGCCAGATCCTCCGCGAGGGTCCGCTGGTCACGCAGGGATTGACAACCACCTTGGCCCGGCTTGACGGCACCCTCGAGATCGCCCGCGGCCTGATTCATCGCCTCGACGGGCCGGCGCCGTTGATCGCGCCGACCCTGGCCTCGCTGCGTCCAACCCTGGTTGACGCCAGCGCCTTGCTGCATCAGGTTCGCCCAGCCCTGCACCGGTTCGGCACCGGACTGGTCTACCCGGGCCTGGCCGGAGGTTCCGGGGCTCGCCTGATCCGATCGCTGAAGGGGTCGCTTCGCAAAACCGACAAGATTGTCCTCCCGTACTTCCATCGCAAGGACCCGCAGACCGGCAAGTCGACGACGGTGATGATCGGCGGCACCGCCGCCGGCTTCGGGGGCGCGGCCGCCGAGCGCGACAGCCTCGGCCGTTACGTCCGCTTCCCGGCCTTCGGCAGTAGCGACAGCGTCTTCTTGCCCTGCAGCAGTTCACTGGTTGATCCCTCCGCCGATCAGCAGCTTGCCTGCACCGCCTTCAACGACGCACTGTCGACCTACTTCGGGTATGTCCCCGCCAACCAGGGGGTGCTGCCATGAGCGACAACAAGGTCAATCCGCGCGATCGGATCAGCTCCGGCGTCAGCAAACAGCGGCTCCAAACCGAGGCAAAACGCTCGCTCGGCGGCTTCATCATCTTTTTGGCCGGGCTCGCGCTTGCCCTGGTGATTACGGTGGTGATCGCGCTCAACATCAACCCGAGCTTCGGCAAATCGCAGCGGACGGTTCGGTTCGAGATCGACAACGTGTTCGGGATCTTCGAAGGGTTTGACGAGGTTCGCTATCGCGGTGAGCCCGCCGGGACGATCAAGGAGATCGACCGTGACGTCCCGCAGCCGATCCTCGTCCTCTCGATCGATGAGGATGTCGGTCCGATCTACAAGGACGCGGTTGCCGAGCTGCGCCCGATTACTCCGCTCAACGATGTCTTCCTCGACATCGTCGATCCCGGCACCGAGGCGGCCGGCGAGGCCGACCCGAACGTGCCGCTGCCGGTCGAGCAAACCTCGACCAACGTGACCGTCCCCGATGTGCTGGATGCCTTCCAGCCCGACGTGCAGCGGAATTTCCGCACCCTGCTGGATCAGCTCGGAAACGGCACCGAAGACGGCGGGGTGAAGCTGCGGCGCGACTTCGTCGAGTTGGCGCCGTTCCTCAGCGCGGCCGGTGATCTGACCAAGCAGATCGCAATTCGCAAGGACGCGACGAAGCGGCTAATCCACAACACCGGTGTCTTGACCCGCGAGCTGGCGAGGCGCGAAAACGATCTGCGCAGGCTCCTGGTCACCGGCTCGGCGACCTTCGCGACCCTGCAGGACGGATCTTCGGATCTCGACGCGACCCTCCGCGAGCTGGCCCCGACATTCACCGAATTGAGGACGACTCTGGGCGCGGTCGACGGGGTCGTCGATGACGTTGACACCGGCCTGACAAGCCTCTACCCGATCGCGGAGCGACTGCCGCACAGCCTCGTCTCGATTCGGCGCGTCAACAGCGCCCTGTCGCCCGCGGTGCGCCAACTCGGGGAGCCGATCCTAAAGGGAGCGCATTGGTTGCGAGTGCTGAAGCCGGTCGCGCGCAACCTCAACCTCTCCTTCCGCAAGCTGGGCCGCCAGGCACCAACTCTGAACCACCTGGTCGACGATCTGGTCGCTTGCGAGGCGCCGATTATCGGGTTCTTCCAATGGAACTCGTCGCTGACCAAGTTTGGCGACGTTCACGCCCCGGTTCCGCGCGGCAACCTGGCGGCGGCGCCGCCAAACGTCGGGCTCCCGGGCGAGGTTATTCGGACCCCGTTCCAGGGCTGCACCAGGGGACCGACAATCGGCGGACGACCCGCTGAACCGGGAGACCAGCACTAATGAATAGGGGCCTGGGCGGGTTTCGCTCCCACTTCATCGTCTTCTCGGTCTTCGCGATCGCCACCTTCGCGTGGCTCTTCTACATCCTCCGCGAGGCGGGGACGATCGGCGGCGGCGGCTACACCCTGACCGTCGAGGCCCCGACCTCGATAGCGCTCGCGCCGGGCGCACGCGTAACCGCAGCCGGTACCGAGGTCGGATCGATTTTGTCGGTCGAGCGCGCCGACGAGCTACAAGGTCACGTCGAGATCGCCTTCAACATCTTTGACGACGAGGTTTCGCCGCTGCCGGTTGACTCGCAGTTCCAAATTCGCACCCGATCGCAGGTCGGGGAGATCTTTGTCTCGGTCGATGTTGGTGACTCGACCGAGACGATTCCCGACGGCGGAGCGATCCCGTTTGAGCAGGTCGACGACGTGGTCGAGGTCGATCAGATCCTCTCTGTGCTCCGAGGCAAGACCCGCGAGCGGACCCGGACTCT
>JAHEXU010000210.1 GCA_023251975.1 bacterium
GCCCCGACGGCAACCTCTGGATCGGAACCGGCGACGGCGGATCCTGCTTCGACCCGGCCGAAAATGCCCAAAACCTCGAATCGCCGCTCGGCAAGCTGCTCAGGATCACCCCGAAACTCGGCGCTGGCTACCGAATCCCGGCCGACAACCCGTTCGTCGGCGCCCCCGGGCTCGACGAAATCTACGCCTCCGGGCTTCGCAACCCATTCCGCTTCTCGTTTGACTTCGAAACCAACCGGATCGTAATCGGCGATGTCGGGCAGTTCGCGGTCGAGGAGATCGACTACGAGGACATCGACAGCGCCGCCGGGGCGAACTTCGGTTGGGACGGCCTCGAGGGCGATCAACCGGCGACCTTCGCCGCCCCCTGCGACGGCGAGGACACCACCTCGGCGGTCCCGCAACCGAGCCTGATGCCGATCCACACCTACCGCCACAGCGGCGAGGGCTTTACCGGTTGCGCGGTGACCGGCGGGGTAGTCGTCCACAACCCGCAGCTGGCATCGATTGACGGTCGCTACCTGTATGCCGACTTCTGTCGCGACGAGCTGCGCAGCTTGATCCCGGAGCTCGGTGGCGCCACCAACGACGACGACCGTCTCGAGGCGACGCTGCCGGGAGGCGCTTACGGAATCAGCTCGATTGAACACGGCCGATTCGGCAACCTCTACGCGACCCACATCGGCGGCGATGTCTATCGAATCGTCGCTGCGGGCTCACCGCAGCAGCCCGACCGGGGTGCCGGGGGGGTCAAGCTGCGAAAGCTCGGCAAGTTCGACCAGCCGGTTTACGTCGAGGGTCCCGACGGCGCCGGGCACCTGGTCTTCGTGGTCGAGCAATCCGGCGTAATCCGGCTGATCAAGCACTCGAAGAAGCTCCCCGGCAGCTTCCTCAAGATCACCAATCGGGTCGGTTGCTGCGGTGAGCAGGGGCTGCTGTCGGTTGCGTTCGCGCCCAACTACCGCGACAGCGGCCTGTTTTATGTCGATTACACCGACAACAACGGCGACACCAAGGTCGTCGAGTATCGCCGCTCCGAACAACACCCGCGAAAGGCGCGGCGAGCGAGCGCCCGAACTGTCTTGACGATCGACCAGCCCTACGAGAACCACAACGGCGGCCAACTCCAATTCGGACCCGACGGCCTCCTCTACATCGGGACAGGCGACGGCGGCTCCGGTGGCGATCCCGAGGAGCGTGCCCAAAACAGCTCCAGCCTGCTCGGCAAGCTGCTGCGAATCGACCCGCACCGCGACGGCTCGAAGTCCTATTCGATCCCGACTTCGAACCCGTTCGTCGGTATGGCAGGGCGCGACGAGATCTACTCGATCGGACTACGAAACCCGTGGCGCTTCTCGTTCGACCGCGCCCAGAACCGGGTCGCGCTCGGGGATGTCGGCCAGGACACAACCGAGGAAATCGACTACATGGCGGTCAGCGACGCAAATGGGGCGAACTTTGGTTGGGACGCGTTCGAGGGGCGCGACCCGTTCGACTCGCCCGACGCCAGCCCGGCGCCCGCCCGCCACGATCCGCCGATCTTCCAATACAGCCACGACGACGGCAACTGCTCAATCACCGGCGGCTACGTAATTCGCGATCACCGCCTGCCATCGCTGCGCGGTCGCTACATCTATGCCGATTTCTGCTCCGGGATGATCCACTCGCTGATCCCGAAGTTCGCGGGTGGCGAGGGCGACCGGCTGGTAGGCATCCCCCAAAGCAGCGGCATCTCGAGTTTTGGCGAGGACAGCAGGGGGCGAATCTACATCGCCAATCTGTTCGACGGGACGGTATCGCGGCTCGTTCCTCGGTAAAACTGTGACGATGAGGCGGACCCTGAGCTTGCCGCCACCGGCGGTCCGCGAACGACGAACACGGCTCGCTGGCTTCGAGACCCGCATCCTGAGTAGCCCCGGCAGCGGTCCGCCGGTCGTCTTTATCCACGGCTTCGCCGACTCGGCCGACTGCTGGAGACCCGCAATCGACGGACTTGCCCGGGCCGGTCGCGCCACCTGCGCGATCGATCTGCCCGGCTTCGGCACTGCCGACCCGATGCGACGCGGCCCGATCCTGCCGCAAATCGACGCCGTACTTGACGATCTGATCGAGGACCGAGCGCGGCGAAGCGGCGGCGCCGGCGTGATCCTCTGCGGCAACTCACTCGGCGGTTGCGCGGTGATGCGCGCAGCCGAGCGCGGCGGCCCGATCACCGCCCTCGTCCCGGTGGCGCCGGCCGGCCTAGACCTGGCCCGCTGGATCGGGGTGATCGAGTCGGAGCGCCTGCTCGGACCGCTGGTCACCTCGCCGATCCCGGTGCCGCGACCGCTGGTCCGCGAGGTGGTCGGCCGCGCCTATCGGGCGCTCGCCTTCTCCGAGCAGCACCGGGTCGACCAGGAGTCGATCGCGTCGTTTGCCTCGCACCTCGCCGATGTCCCGACCCTGCGCCGCGTCCTCGAGACGGGGCGGCGTTTGGTGCCGGAACTGAAGAACCCGTTTCGCCTCCATCGGATCACCGCGCCGCTGCTGATGGTCTGGGGGGTTCGCGACCGCCTCGTCTTCCCCAGCGGCGCCCAGCGGGTCCTCGACGCACTCCCCCACGCCCGCCTTGAGCTGATCGAAAACTGCGGTCACTGCCCCCAGGTCGAGCGGCCAGCCCGCCTGGTCGAACTACTTTTGGGCGAGCCCGGCCCGGCCGCCATACCGCGTCTCGAAGAATCAGACGAGCCGCAAGAAAGACAGCCGAAGCGACTGCGCCGACGTCGCTAGTCGGGAGGCAAGCGGTCGGGGCGAAACGCCGAGCGGCGATTAGCCAGCGGCGAACCCTGACCTGGCCAACCGCCAATCCTTGGCCAGCGCCGCGCGGGAGCCAATCCCTGGCCGGCGTCATCTAGCCGGGGCCGCCAGGGGGCAACGCGCTCCAGATGGCGACGGGCATCGGGGCGCTTGCCAGCTCCCTACTACTCTTGCCCCTGGCGATCTCGTCGACCGGGCACGCGGCTCCCAGCAACTTCAGCGACCTGCATAGACAGCAGGTAGAAGGGTCGACGAGATCGACGACAACATTCAAGGCCTGCGCGTCGATGTCGCAGCCGCCGCGCCCAGCGGGCCGCGCTTTACGGTCCGATCTACCACGATCGGCGTGAAGATTTTTCCAACTACCTCGAATTCGGTCGGCAGAAGATCGAAGGTGACGGTCATCCTCACGCCGCGTTCGCACTAAAAGTGCAAGATGGGATCGTCTATCCGGAGGACCAGCAGGTAACCGAGGTCCGATACGGCAGATACCCAAGCGACGCGTCCGACAACCCGTATAAGTTGTTCTAAAATGCGACCATGGAGGTGGCCAAGTGATCCTCGATCTCGACACCCGTCCCAGCGCAGTTACCGTATCGGGCGATGAATTCGTGCAAGCCGGAGCGGAGCCCGGCGCTGCGGCGAGCGAACCCGAGCCCAACCCGGACAACTTCGCCCGCTCCCGGCAGTACTTCGAAGCGCTGGTGAACCGGCTCGCCGGCGAGGGGGCCGCGGGATTGACCCGCGCGGAACTCGAGCAGGAGTTGCAGCTCGACACCCGCGAACTGTTCCGCCGACTCTACGAAGGCCATCTCCATGAGCGCGCGCGCGCCGACACAATGCGGTCGTCGGCTCAGACGGGGTGCGAAGGAACTTTGCCGAGCCCGGCCACGAGCACTCCTTGACCACCGTCTTCGGGGATGTCCGGGTGGGCCGGATCGCCTACCACTCGCGCGGGAGTGCCCGGCGGATGGCGCTCGCCCCGAAGCCGGTCGCGATCGCCAATCCCTGCGACGACCGCGACCTCCCCGACACCGGCGGGATCACCGGCTTCGCCTCGGACGCGGCGCTGGTCGCACTCGACAAGGCCGCCCGCCGGTTTGGCTGCAGCCGCGAGGAGCTCGTGCTCGCCTTCGCCGACGACGCATCCGAGCAGGCATACAAGGATCGCTACGGGGTCGACCCCGCTCGATCACCGCCTTCGCCCGCGGGATCATCTTCGGGCCCTGCGATGACACCTGTCGCTGGCTCCGGGCGCCGCGATCTGGTCGAACACCGGACTTGTACCGGCTATGGCGGTCCAACTGCGGGGTTCGAGGGTGCGCGTCTGCGGCCGCGGTCAGGAATGGCGGCCGGTCAATCTGCGATTGCCCGGGCCCCCCACGCTGCGTAATCCGCCCACTCGTCCTGGGCCGACCGCCGTGACATCGCCGCCTCGATCACCCGCAGGACGAAGCCGAACTCACCATGGTCGATGCCGACCATGATCAGGCAGCCGGCGTGATGTCGTGCGGCCCCCGCCCATTCGCCGACGATTCGAGGGAAGTCGCGGACGTTAAAGGTGACCATGATCCGTCGCTTGGCGGAGGCGAGGTCTAGCAGCGCCTCGTCCTCCCACCCGTCGAGCTCGCGCTCCTCGTCGGCGGCGCGAACCTCGTGCTCGCGCTCACGCAGGGCCGCGGCGATTGTTCGCCCGGAGACGTGGACGTCGAGGAACAGCCGCACGGCGCCTACTCGGCGCTGACGGTATCGAGAGTCGGGAACTCGAGCTGAAGCTCAGCCAGCGGCCGCTCCGCCTCCGCGATCGCGTCGTCGATCTCGTCCGGGAACTCGGCGGCGTGGGCGAGCGCGAGGCGGACCTGTGCATCGCTGAGATCGGTCGTGTCCGCCATCGCCTGCGAGGAGGGGTGCGCGCGGCGCGCGGGCGGCGCGAACGACCTCCCAGACATCGAGCGCCGTTCCCAGTTCCCGCGGGCGCCGGTTCCAGTCGGCGCCCCGGAAGGCGATGCGGCGTAGCGTCGGGTCCGCAGGGCCTCCTGGGAGACGAGGTCGTCGGTCACCTTCGAGAGGCGGATGCTGAAGGGGTCGGACTTCGCGACACCGATAGTGTATTTACGGAACTTACGCTGTCGCTTGCGATCGCGAACCCGGGTACCCGAGGCAGAGGTCTCCGGCGCCGAGCTGACCGCCGTCAACCTCACCCGCGGCGCGTTTTTACCCCGAATGGCGCTACACGATCAAGTCCCGCACAGCCCCGACGCCCTAAACGGCGTGCTAATTCCTGCGCGCTGGCTTAGTTAGTGCCCGCGAAATAATTACTGAGCCCGCCCCGCTGGACGAATCGTGTAATTCCAGTTTGGATGGAACTCGTTGCGCTCGATGTTTACCGCAGCAAGTTCGGCTTTGCTGACCTTGATCCCCTT
>JAHEXU010000038.1:0-16228 GCA_023251975.1 bacterium
GCCCGGCTGCAGTGATCGAGCGCGCCTGCCCTGAGGCGCGGCGAACCCGGCAAAAAATTCGGGCCCCGGGGCCCCGGGGCCCGAAGGGCGATGCCCTTCGGGGACGTATCGGCGACCCGGACGTGCGAGAATCGCCGGTACGGGGTGGTGCGATGACCGGTTGACCCCAAGCGGGGTTTCTGCACCTTCGTCCGCTCGACGGGGTGATTTGGCGCCTGACGGAGCGCCGGCATTTTGATTGTCGGGTCTTGCAAGCCAGGGGCCGCGAGCTAGCCATCGCGCCCGCGGGTGGATAGGCTTCGCCGATGGAGCCAACCACGATGCCCGACGCACCCGCCTCGACCCCCCCGATCGCAGCCTCCGCCGCGATGGAGCCGGGTTCAACCCCTCAAACCCTGGCGGTTTTCAATCCCGCCAGCGGCGCCAAGATCGCCGATCTGCCGACCCAAACCCCCGACCAGGTCGCTGAGATGTTCGCTCGCGCCCGGATCGCCCAGACCGGCTGGGCCGCCCTCGGCTTCGCGGCGCGGGCCAAGCTGATCCGCAAGGTCGGCGCCTGGGTCGTCGCCAACAAGCAGCGGGTTGCTGAGACGGTCGTTGCCGAGAACGGCAAGACCGTTGACGACGCGCTCAACGCCGAGGTCCTCTACGTCGCGATGGCCTGCTCGTTTTGGGCCAAGCAGGCGGAGCGCTACCTGGCTGACGAGAAGGTTCGCTCCGGCTCGCCGCTCGCCCTCGGTAAACGGCTGATCATCCGCTACGAACCGCGTGGCGTGATCGGCGTAATCGGTCCCTGGAACTACCCGCTGACCAACAACTTCGGCGACTGCATCCCGGCCTTGATGGCGGGTAACGCGGTGGTCCTCAAACCGGCATCGCTGACCCCGACCAGCTCGCTTTTGATCGCCGAGGGGCTACTTGCCTGCGGCGCACCGGCCGATGTCTTCCAGGTCGTCGTCGGCGCCGGCTCGACGCTCGGCAACGCGGTGATCGACAACAGCGACTTTGTCTTCTTCACCGGATCGACCGAGGTCGGCCGTGGGGTCGCCGAGCGCTGTGCCCGCAACCTGATCCCTTACGGCCTCGAGTTGGGCGGCAACGATCCGATGATCGTGCTGCGCGACGCCAACCTCGAACGCGCCGCCAACTGTGCCGTTTACTACTCGATGCAAAACGGCGGTCAGACCTGCATCTCGGTCGAACGGGTCTACGTCGAGGAGCCGATTTACGACGAGTTCGTCGCCAAGGTCAGCGAGAAGGTGGCGGCGCTGCGCCAGGGGCCGCCGATCGGATCGGGTAGCCAGGATGTCGGCGCGGTCACCTCGCCGCGGCAACTTGAGGTCTTCGAGAGCCAACTCGCTGACGCCGAAGCGAAGGGCGCCCGGGTCTTGCAGGGGGGGCACCGTGGCGCCGGCGCCGGCGATTTCTTCGAGCCGACCCTGCTGGTCGATGTCGATCACTCGATGGAATGCATGCGCGAGGAGACCTTCGGACCGACCCTGCCGATCATGAAGGTGGCCGACGCCGAGCAGGCGATCGAGCTTGCCAACGACTCACCGTACGGGCTCCAGGCCTCGGTCTTCGGGTCCGATATCGATCGCGCCGAGGCGGTGGCGCGACGGATCGAGGCGGGCGCGGTCTGCGTCAATGACGCCCAGACCAACTACGCGATCTTGGAACTGCCGATGGGCGGCTGGAAGACCTCAGGCGTTGGTTCACGCCACGGCGCTGGCGGGATCCGCAAGTACTGCCGCGAGCAGTCGCTTTGCATCTCGCCGCGGGTCCTCAACCGCGAGCCCCACCACTTCCCCTATTCGGCTCGGCGGACCCGGATACTGCAGGGGATGGTCAAGCTGTTGTGGGGTCGGGCACCGCGCTAGCGGGGCACCTCATATCAGGCACCGCTCAGCCAGGTGTCGACCTTGACATCGAGGTGGCGCAGCAGCGCCGTCGGGTCGAGGCCGCCGACGCTGCGCTCGATCATCTCGCCCGGCAGCAACTTGCCGCCGTGGCGGAAAATCGTTTTGGCAAGCCAGCCGTGGAGCGGTGCAAAATCACCGGCGGCGAGATGCTCATCGAGCGTCTCGGCCGAGCCGAGTTCGGCGGCGGCCCGCTCCCAAAGTTGGGCGGCGAGGATGTTGCCGAGCGAATAGGTCGGGAAATAGCCGAAGGCGCCGCTTGACCAGTGGACATCTTGCATCACGCCGAGGCTGTCGCTTGGTACCTCGAGCCCAAGCAGGTTGCGGGTCTGCTCGCGCCACGCTTCGGGAAGGTCGGCGGCGTCGAGTCCGCCCTCGAACAGCTCCAGCTCAACCTCGAACCGCAGCGCGATGTGGAGGTTGTAGGTAACCTCGTCGGCTTCGACTCGGATCAGCGTCGGCTCGATCACGTTGACGGCGGCATGAAGACCTTTTGGAGTGAGGTCGCGCAGCCCCGGCAGCGACCCGGCCAGTCGCGGCGCAAGCCAGCGACAAAACGGCTCGGAGCGGCCCACCTGGTTTTCCCAGAGGCGGCTTTGCGATTCGTGGATGCCGAGCGAGGAGGGGCGACCGAGCGGGCTGCGGCGCAGTCGCCGCGGTACGCCGCTGTCATAAAGCGCGTGGCCGCATTCGTGCAGGACCGACCAGACCGCGGTTGCGAGATCGGCCTCGTCGTAGCGGGTGGTGACCCGAATGTCACCTTCGCCGATCGCCACCGCGAACGGGTGGACGGTGCTGTCGAGGCGCCACGAGTCCGCCCGCAGCGGCAGCGCCGCCACCAACTCGCGGCAGACCCGCTGCTGGTCGGCAATCGCGATCCCGCCCCGCAACGGAGCTCGCTCCGCGCCGGCTCCGCTGCGAGGTACCCGCGCCCGCGCTCGTTCGACCAGGGGGGTGAGGCCGCTGCGCAGCCGTCCCAGCAGTTCGCTCACCTCGTCGGTTCGGATCCCTGGTTCGAACTCGTCAAGCAGCGCGTCGTAGGGGCGGGCGATTCCCTCCCAGCCGATAAACAACGAGGCAAACTCTCGAACCAGCTCAATGTTGCGCTGCAAGAACGGCAGGTATGCCGCGAAGTCGTCGTTGGCGCGGGCCTGCTCCCAGGCCTGCTCGCCGAGCGACGCGGCCCGGGTCATCTCCGCCCGTAGCCCCGGGTTGATCCGGGTCGCCTTCTCGAAATCGCGCCGCGCCATTCGTACCATCGCCGACTCGTCGCTGTCAGGATCGCTGTCGGCGGTCGAGCGCTCAAGCTCATAAAGCAGCTCACCGAGCGCCGGGTCGGTTGCCCGCTCGTGGCGCACCCGAGCCAGTGTTGCCAACTGCTCCGCCCGCGCCGCTCCGCCCGCCGCTGGCATCTTGGTGCGTTCGTCCCACGCCAGAAGCGCCCGGGCTCGGCCGAGATCGGAAATCTGCGCGAGCTTGCGCCGAAGTTGGTCGTAGCGGGATCTCACAGCGTCACGGTAGCCGACCCCAATACGATCGGCGAATGGGAAGGCTGGCGTTAATTTGTGGACACGCGTTACTTGGCGACGAGCCCAGCGGCGATTTGGTCGTGGTTTCAACCCCGTTCGGCACGGTCAATCTGATCGATCGTGGCAATCACCTCGTCCTGCAGCGCCACGGCCTCGGCACCTACCGGACCGCCGCCGCGATCAATCACCGCGCCAACATTGCGGCGTTGCGCGAGGCGGGTTGCGATCGGGCGCTCGCGATCTGTTCGGTCGGCGGCCTCCGCGAGGATCTCGGGGTAGGGACGGTTGTCTGTCCCGACGACTTCATCGCCCTCCAGCTCGGTCTCTCGTTCTCGGAGCTGGCGCTCGGAGAGCGCGTCCCCGGCTTTGATCTGGGCTGGCGCGATCGGGTCCTTGAGCTGTGGCGGCGCCACGTCCGCGAGCCGATCGTCGAGACCGGCACCTACTGGCAGGCGATCGGGCCGCGCTTTGAGACCCCGGCCGAGATCCGGCTGATTGCGAGCTTCGCCGATGTCGTCGGGATGACCCTCGCAAGCGAGTGCGTCTTGGCGGGCGAGTTGTCGATCGGCTACGCCGCGATTTGTATCGTCGACAACCTCGCCAACGGGGTCGGCGGGACGCCGCTCGCGCGCGAGGACTTCGAGGTCGGCAAGGCGCTGAATCGCCGCCGCGTGACCGCCGCGCTGGAGCGGTTGCTCGGGCCGCTCGGTGGGGCCGCGTAGCGGTGGGGGAGCCCGCGCTCTGCCTGACCGGGGTTCGGCTCGGCTCCGCGCCCGACGCGGTCGCGGTGCGCTGTGTCGACGGGATGATCGCCGAACTCGGCCCCGATGTTGTTGCCGCGCCGAACGATCGCCTGCTCGACCTGCGCGGTCGTGGTCTGATCATGCTTCCGGGTTTCGTCAACGCCCACACCCATGCGGCGATGTCGCTGTTTCGCAACTACGCCGACGACCTGCCGCTGATGGATTGGCTGAGCAATCACATCTGGCCGATCGAAGCGAGAATGGTCGCCGAGGATGTCTACTGGGGGACTCGGCTGGCGGCGCTGGAGATGATCCGGACCGGGACGGTCTCGTTTTGGGATATGTATTGGAACTGCGAGGCGACCGCCGCGGCGGTCGGCGACGCTGGACTGCGGGCCACGATCGGTGGCGCGATCTTCGATGCCGGGCAGTCTGCGGTCGAGGTGGAGCGGCTCAAGGCGGTGGCGCTTGACGGCCTCGGCGCGATCCCATTGATCAGCCCGCTCACCGCCTCAGCGCTGGCTCCCCACGCGATTTATACCGCCTCGGCGTCGCTGCTTCGCTGGGTCGCCGCGACCGCTGCCGAGCACGATGTGCCGATCCATATTCACCTCTCCGAGACCGCCGACGAGGTCGAGCGCTGCCTTGATGAGCACCGAATGCGCCCCGCATTCTGGCTCCACCAGCTCGGGATCCTCGGACCGAAGACCTTGCTGGCCCACTCGGTTTGGCTCGACGAGGCCGAGCTTGATCTGATCGCCGAGACGGGCGCCACGCTGGTCACCAACCCGGTCGCCAACCTCAAGCTCAATGTCGGGCGGATCTTCGACTACCCGGCGGCAAGCGCTCGCGGGATTGCGGTGGCGCTCGGGACCGACGGTCCCGGCTCCAACAACTCGCTCGACCTGCTAGCCGAGGCGAAGCACTTCGCACTGGGGCAAAAGCAGCGTGCCGATGACCCGGCGGCGGTCCCAGCGGCCGAGGTCTTGGCACTGGCCCGCGGCCGACGAGCGCCCCTCTTCGGCGCCGTCCCGCTTGCGCTCGGCGTCCCCGCCGACTTCATCTTGGTTCGCGGCGACTCGCCTGAACTCGGGCTCGGCGCGCTTGACGCCGGGCTTGTTTACGCCGCCTCCGGCTCGATCGTCGACACCACCGTGGTGGCGGGCCGGGTCCTGATGCGAGGCGGGGTGATCGAGGGTGCCGAGGAGGTTCTCGCCGGGGCGCGGGGACGGGCGGAGCTGATCGGGCTGCGCTGAGCGCCCGATCGATTCGGTTGGCCGACTGTGATCGGCCGCGTTAGGCTGCGGGCGCGGTGGCACCCGTTGAGATCAAGGCAGCTGGCGGCGTCGTGGTGCGCTGGCATCGTAAGAAGGGCCAGCAGGTCCTGGCGATTCGGCGAGCCCGCTATCAGGACTGGTCGCTCCCGAAGGGCAAGCTCAATCCGAGGGAGAAGTGGGTAGAGGCGGCGATCCGCGAGGTCTTCGAGGAGACCGGAATGCGGTGCAGGCTCGGCCCGGAGCTGAAACCGACCCGCTACCGGGTCGGCAAGGAGCGCCGCCCTAAGCTGGTCCGGTGGTGGCTGATGACCGAGCCCGAAGGCCGTTTCGAGCCAAACAACGAGGTCGATCGGATCAAGTGGATGAAGCCCGCCAAGGCGGCGCGAAAGCTCGTCTACGCGGGCGATCGGCGCCTGGTTCGCGACGCGATCGCACTGCTCGAAGCGCCCGACCAGGATAAATCGCGCCGAAGAGCTGACTGATTCCGAATGCGTGCCCATCTGCGCACCGGCGAAAAACTCGGGCGGAGGAGCTTGCGAGACGCTGCCGGGGCTCAGGTGTGGAAGACTTCGTCTTCGTATGAAGTACGCTCCGAATCCCGCTCACAAGCTCAAATGGACTGACGCAGGGCCACCGATGTCACGATCCGACAAGACGCCATGTCCGACCGAGATTACAGGGCTCGAGTGCGGTGAACTTCTCCTAGACTCGGTGCCTGAGGATTCAAGCAATCCGAGAACCCGTCGTTATGCGGTCCGACGGGCAGGCGACACGGTCGAGCTGTTTGCGGCCCAAGTTCACTCGCCAGCGGGGCAGGAGGCGCTTGAACTCCATGGTTATCCAGTGCCGACGGCGCCATCAAGGGTGCTTCGCACACTGCGCGATCGCGGTGATCTCACGTCTGCTGAGTATCGTCGGCTGATTCGGGGCCTGCTGTGATCTTTGGTGACCGTACGGCATTCGCGTTCGAGGTCGACCGATTCGAACCTCCGTGGAAGGGCTTCGAATCAGAGTCGAATGATGTTTGGGCATCGCTCGCCGTTTGGATCGCTGGCGACAACGTCGCCGAGCATCGAAGGCATGGCACCGATCGGATCCGCGACGCCGTCCATATGCCGCTGGCACCGCTTGCTCGCTGGTTCGCCAGCGCTGGCACCGCGCTCCGCTTCGAGGAGCGGCTGCCGGTCGGAAGCTTGGGCGCGCCGCACGATCAGCTTGAACGCTGGATTGAGGCGCATCCGGCGCTCGGATTCGATCAGGATTCCTGGCTGGAGCTTCGCGACGCTTGGTGGTCGCGCCACTTCACCGGATCCGCGACCGGCGATATTCTGGTCCCGAGCCTCGGGTTGGTGCGGAGCGACGATCGGGCCCGGATCAGTTGGCGCGTTCCGGAGTTACCGAACCGCGACCGTATGTTTGTTACTCCCCGTGGCGCGACGACGGTCCCGTGGCGGGTCGTTTCTTCGGCTATCGACGAGTTTGTCCACTCGGTTGAGGGTTGGATGTCCGCCGATCCCGATCGTTTGCCAATCGCCAATCGCGACCGTTCCGCGCTTGAGTACTATACCGGGCTCAGCTTCGCAGAGGTCGAGGGATTCGAATTCACGCCCGCGGCCGTTGATAACCCTGCAGTGGACCCGCTTGCCCAGGTTATTCGCGACCTCACCCATCGGACGGCCACTGGCCCGGCGAAGCAGCCGATCGAGCATTTCGTTCGGCATGTCGATGGGCGGCGCGGGCGCGATTGGTGGGAACTGCGACAAGGGCTGTTGCCGACCGATGGCACCGCTTTCGAAGAGGATGGCTACGACGCAGCGAGGTCAGTTCGATCCCAGCTCAATTTGGGGGCGCGGCCGATCGCGAACATGGAGGAGCTGGCTCGCACGCTCGATGTTGAGATCGCCACTCGCACCCCCGCTGCCGAGACTGATCGGATGCTCGTGGTCGGTGCTGAAGCCGGTCCGGCGAATACGATGGTGCTTCGAAATGCTCGAACCGAAACCCCTTGGGGTCGGCGCTTTGAGTTGGCACGGGCGCTCGGACACCTGTTGCTGGATCCGCTGCGCGGGTCAGCAATCGGCGCCGCCTCGGGACCGCAGGCGCTGGAGAGCCGTCGACGTCGCTCCGGCGCGTTCGCTGCCGAGCTGTTGCTTCCTGCGGCGGCGCTGGAAGATGCTTCAAACGGGGTCCTCGACAAGATCGCCGACGAGGATCGCTTCCGATCGCTGCTGGAGAGGTTCGGGGTCGGCTCGCATTCCGCCGCTTTTCAGTTGTGGAATCACGGCTTCCTCAGTTCGCAAGAGGTGCGTGACGACCTGATCGCCTCGGCATTGGTCGGTTCGTGAGTTAGGGCTCGCGCAAGAATAAGTGCGGCTTTACGCGGCCGATTACCGTCGCGGATGCACCGCCGTCGCGAGCCCGCAATAGCGCTGCTATTCCGGCCTCACGCCGCCCGCCGCCCCGCTCGATCCTCGACCGCCTAAATCGAGCGCGTATTCTTTCGCGGGCCCTTAGGCTCAGGTTTCGCTGGCGGTCCGGTGCCAGACCACCTGTTGCGGGAACGGGATCTCGACCCCGGCCACGTCGAAAGCGAGCTTGATCCGCTCCCGCAAAAGGCGCGAGATCCGCCACTGCTCGGAGGGCCGGGTCTTGACGACCAGCCGAATCGTCACCCCGTTGGCGCCGAGCGCCTCGATTCCCCAGACCTCGGGGGCAGCCAGAATCGCCGCGTCCTCGTCGGCCAGCCCCTCGGCGGTCTGCTGGATGATTCGCTTCGCCAGCTCGAGGTCGGTCTCGTAGGCAACCTCGATGTCCAGCAGAGAGCGCGACCAGTGCTGCGACATGTTTCCGACCCGCACGATCTCGCCGTTGGGGACGTGCCAGACCACTCCGTCGATCGCTCGCAGCCGGGTCGTCCGCAGGGTTAGCTCTTCAACCTGACCGCGCGCCTCGCCGAGGTCGACGAAGTCACCGACCGCGAATTGGTCCTCGATCAGGATGAAGACGCCGCTGAAGAAGTCTCGGATCAGCGACTGGGCGCCGAAGCCGAGCGCCAACCCGATCACCCCCGCTCCGGTCAGAACCGCAGCGACATCAACTCCAAGTTGTGCCAGCACCGCGACCAAAACGATCACCCAGACGAAGAAGGCGGTCGCGTTGTCGGCGACCGAGGAGATCGCGGCGGCTCGCTGGACCGCCCGGGTCTGGTCGTCTGCTGCCTTGGCGGGCTCCGCCGCGGCAGCTTCGCCGCGCCCCGACTCGCCTAACAACCCGGGCGCTAATTCACGCGCCGCGCTGATCTGCGCCGCGATCCGACCCGCGGGCATCTCGCGGATTGCGTGGTGGATCAGGCGCCGGATAACCCAGATCGCAATTTGGCCGCCGACCACAATTGCAACGATCGTGAGCGGCGTCCCGGCCGCCCAGTTGCCGAGATCGTCACCGATCCGGCCGTATGACGGCACGGTCAAAGCCGCGCTGGGCAACCCGCTCATTCCCTGGCTTTCTGGTTTTCGAGGCCGATCCCTGCCTGGGTCTCCGATTCCTGTTCGCGAAACGATCGATCTCCGGCCCCGCGGCGACGCCGGATCGCCCCGTGGCGCGCCCATTCGGGGGGCACACCACTCACCTGGCAGCGCCCCGCCCGGGCGCTCATCCATTCGTCCAGCAGGCGTCCGCTGCTCTGGACAACGTTCGCGCAATTGCCGCCAACGCCGATTCCTTTCTTGCGGACGGACCTCGGCCACCCACTCCAGGATCAGGCCGGAGGCAAGGAAGCTTCTGTCAGGGAAGACAGGTCCCCCAAGCTGAGAGGCGGAGTGCTCTGGATGAGCGCTTCGCCTCTCACGTTCGGGGGTCTGGAATCGTCTAATCGATCGGGATCTCCTCGACCGTCGCCGCCTCACCGCTCGGTGAGTTGTTGGCGTAGTACTCAAACAGCGCCTGGGTTGCCCGCACGACCTGGCTTTGCAACTCGCCCAGTTGGTCGCGCAGTTGCGGCGCCTCGGGGTCGGTTGCCCCGAGTGCGGCAGCGCCGCGACAAATCGGACACCAGGGCAGGCAGACAAGATCCTCGCTTGGCTCGCTCATCCCAATCGCACCGCCGCTAGTCCGTCGGGCGATTCGGCGCTCGCGTTGTGGCGGCGGATCCCGAGCGGCTTCAAGGAGTCGTCGAGCTCCGCCAGGCTCGAGGCCCCGCCTTTGGGGGTGTGGTTGATCGTCGGTGGCGCCATCGCCAGGCAGCCTATCGCCGCGGCGCCTCGCGGCACCCCGAGTTCGGAGGCCCTCCGGCCCCGGCCGCGGCCGCTAGCCTGGTAGCGGATGTCGTCGCTGCGCCTGATCGTCGCCTGCGCGCTGAGCGGGCTCCTGCTCGGCGGCTGCGGGGCCGCCCCCGAGGATCCGGTTCGGATCCTCGGCAACACCTTCGGTGGCGTCGATCGCCCGATCAGCAGCGGTACCATCGAGGCTACGCTCGACCTGTCCGAATCCGGCATCTTTACGGGTGACGCCGAACTGTCGGGCCGCTTCGACCGCACCGGGCTCGATTCCGGGACGCTGCTCGCGCCTCGGTTCGACCTCACCTTCAAGCTCGATCTGCACGCGGCGGCGGGTGCCGACTACCGCTTTGAGGGCGGCCTGCTCTCGACCGGGAGGTCGCTCTATCTCCGCTACCGCGATCAGACCTACCGGGTCGGTGACGAGGAGTTGATCGCGGCGTTTACCGGCAACGCGGGCAGCTCCACCGGCCTCAGCCCGCTGGAATGGTTCGAGGACCCGGTCAATCTGGGCACCGTTGAGGTCGCGGGAGTTGCGACGACCCGGATCTCCTCGCGCCTCAATGTCGCGGCGATGCTGAATGACCTGGTCGGTGTGGCGCGCCGTCGCGGCGCCACCGATCTGTCGGCGGTCCGCGACCTGGCGGCGCTGATCGAGGACCCCCGAGTCGATATCTACTCGGGCGAGCAGGATCGGATTCTGCGTCGCTTCGATGTCAACTTCAACGTTGCGGCAGCACCAAACCCCAGGCCCGACTCGGCCGATTCGGGGGCAGCTCCGGTCGCCTTCTCGCTGGTTTTCGGCGAGATCAACCAGCCGCAGCAAATCAAGCCGCCGCTCGATGCGAAACCGCTGCGCGACCTCGCCGCCCTGCTCGCCGGGCTGCAGGGACAATAGTTCTCGCAATGTCTTCTTCCCCTCGCTTCAGCGTGCGCTTCCTGTTTACCGCCGACGGCTGGCCGTATCTGCTCGTCCCGTTCATCCCGCTGGCGCTGGTCTTGGATCTCGGCGATGCCGCCGCCGGGCTGATTTTCTTTGCGGCCGCGGCCGGAATCATCCCGACCGCCGCGCTGATGGGGCGGGCGACCGAGGAGCTGGCGGCGAAGTCCGGTCCCGGGATCGGTGGCCTACTAAACGTCACCTTCGGCAACGCACCGGAGTTGATCATCGCCCTGTTTGCGCTTGAGAAGGGCCTCCATGAGGTCGTCAAGGCGTCGATCATCGGCTCGATCCTCGGCAACGCGTTGCTGGTGCTCGGCGGCTCGATGCTGGTCGGCGGTCTCGTCAAAGGGGGGCGCAAGTTTCAGAGCTTTGATTCGACCACCGCTTCGACCCAGGTCTCGATGCTGTTTCTGGCCGTCGCGGCGCTTTTGATGCCAGCGATTTTCGAGTTGGTCGACGGTCGTGGTCTTCCCGATGTCGGGATCGAGCGGTTCGTCGGTGACACGACGATCGAAAACCTCTCGCTCGGCGTCGCGGTCGTTTTGCTTTTGACCTACGCCTGCGGTCTGCTGTTTTCGCTTCGCACCCACGCCGACCTGTTCAACCCGGTCGAGGGGGAGGGCGACGCCGGTCACGAAGGGCTGTGGGATTGGACGGTGCGGCGATCGGTCACGATGCTGGCGATCGCCGGAGTCGCGGTCGGAATTATGTCCGAGGTCCTGGTCGGTTCGATCAGCGAGGCCTCCGAGGCGATCGGGCTGTCCGAGTTCTTCATCGGCGTCATCGTCGTCGCGATCGTCGGCAACGCCGCCGAGCACTGGGTTGCGATCCTGGTCGCGTCGAAAAACCAGATGAACCTGGCGGTCAACATCGCGATCGGCTCGGCTGGCCAAATCGCGCTTGCGGTCGCCCCGGTTTTGGTGATCGCGTCCTTTTTTATCGGCCCCGGGCCGATGCCGTTGGTCTTCAATGGCTTTGAGATCGGCGCCGTGATGGTCGCCGTGATCGCCACCTTCGTTGTTTCCTACGAGGGCCGTTCAACCTGGTTCGCCGGTGCCCAGCTGCTCGCCCTCTACATGATCTTCGTGATCACCTTCTTCGCCGCCTAGGCGGCGTCGCTCAGCTCTGCAACTCCGCCAGCGCCTTCAGGACCAATTCGTCGTGCTTTGACGGCGAGACCTTGGGGAAGACCTTGGCGATCTGGCCGTCGGGGTCGATGATGTAGGTGGCGCGGGCGACCCCCATGTATTTGCGGCCGTACATGTTCTTTTCGACCCAGGTCTCGTACTGCTCGGCGACCGCGTGGTCGGCGTCGGCGAGCAGGCTGAAGCCGAGTTCGTGTTTGGCGACAAACTTGGCGACGGCCGCGACCTCGTCGGGGGAGACGCCGAGCACCCGGGCGGAGGCGGCAACGTAGTCGGCGCCCCGATCGCGGACGCCGCAGGCCTGGGTTGTGCAGCCCGGGGTGTCGGCGCGCGGATAGAAGTAGAGGACTACCCACTCGCCGCGCAGCGACCGCAGCGTCAGTTCGGTACCGGTTTGGTCGGGCAGGGTGAAATCGGGGGCCGTCTGGCCAGCTTTGAGCATCTGCGTATCATCGCGGCTCGGCCGCCGTGCTGCGTGCATCTGGAGTTTTGGGCGCGCGCAAGAATAAGTGCGGCTTTACGCGGCCGATTACCGTCACGGATGCGCCGCCGTCGCGAGCTCGCAATAGCGCTGCGATTCCGGCCTCACGCCGCCGCCCCGCTCGATCCTCGACCGCCTCAATCGAGCAGTTATTTCTTGCCCAGGCCCTTTGTCGCGGTTGCGGTCGCCTCTGGGCCGCAAGCCGGGAACGGGATCCGGCGAACTTTCCCTCGCGGTGAGGCGGTCGAGGTCGTCCGGGAGTGGATGGGCGATTAGGAGTCGGCTGATCGGAGCCGACCGGGGTCTCCGAGCGTCCAGATTGCGATCTGGGGATCGCCGAAGATGGCGTCGACGCGTCGGGCGCGAAGTCGCCGGGCGGTGCGTCGAGGCCGACGGCGAGCCTGATCGCGTAGCGACCGCGGCGTTAGGTCGCTCTCGCGGGAGCGGACCGGCGAGTGTCCGATCCTCCACCCGCCCCCCGCTCGGTTCGGGGGCGCTATTGTCGGCGGCGGGGTCGGTCGCTGGCAGCGGCGATTGGTCGATTCGACACCGACGGGGTTGATCTGCGAGATGTTGGAATTGCGGCGAGGACGGATCGGGGCGACCGCGGCCGCGGCGACCGCGAGCCTCGGCTTGGTGATCGCTTTGGTCGCGAGCCCGATCCGACCGGCCGCCGCGGTTACCCCTGACCCACCGCGCTTCGAGCTGACTCAATTCGCGGTTGGCCCGAACCACCCCTACTTCGATGCGCGCCGGCGAGTCAACCTGCGGTGGCGCTACCGCGGCGAGCCCGGGGTCGATGTTGAAATCAGCCTGATTCGGAAGGCAAGCGGAAACGTTGTCGGGCGATGGGAGCAGTCCGGGCTCGAGCCGGGGACCGATTACGTGCGGCGCTGGGACGGGCTGAGTCGACGTCGCGGGTCGGTTGATGACGGCGCCTATACCTTCCGGATCCGCGCCGTCGGGCGGGAGCGGATGTGGCCGGCGGGGAGCTTCGTCTGGCACGGGCATATCTTCCCGGTCGACGGGCCGCACTCCGATCGCGGCGCGATCGGAGTGTTTGGGGCTCCGCGAAGCGGTGGTCGCACCCACGAGGGTTACGACATCGTCGGCGACTGCGGTACCCGGCTGCGGGCGGCTCGCGGCGGGGTGATCGCCACCGAGGGCTTCGATCCGGAGCTCAACGGCTGGTATCTCTTGATCAATGCCCGGCTCAGCTCAAAGGGGTATTTCTACGCCCACATGCGGGAGCGATCGCCGTTTCGAGAGGGCGATCGGATCCACACCGGTGATTTTGTCGGCGAGATCGGGCAAACCGGCAACGCCGCCGGGACGCCGTGTCACCTCCATTTCGAGGTTCGCCGCTCGGGCGTACCGATCGACCCTTACCCGTTCATATCGCGGTGGGATCGCTGGTCCTGATCGCGCCAGCCAGCTCGTCGGGGGCTGCCAGGTGCGGAAAACGGGGCTAGTCTTCGCGGCCGGGGTCCTGACCCTCTTCACCCTCGTCGATATCGGGGTCGCCCTGTTCGAGCGCGGTTTCGGAGACGGAGGCCGCGCCGCCGGGGTGGTAGTGGGTCTGGAATCGCTCCAGCGCTTCGTCCAGCATCGGCTCGTCGATCGGGACGGTTTCGGAGATCCGCACCCAATCGGCCCCCTCGTAGGCCTCCATGTTGAAGATCTCGTGGTCGATCGAGGTTGAATCGTCGACGATCACGATCACCTCGGTCTGTGGGTTGAAGTAGGTGCCGGGCTGGATCGCGAGGTCTTCCAACTCGAACAGGTTTGCCGAGACATCGACTTCGTCACTCATTGGGCTCTCCTCGTCTCGTCGGGCCGATCGGGTTTGCGGCTGGGCCGGGCCCGGCGCCGCCGAGTTCGGTGAGCCGACGCTGTAGCTCCGCCTCGACATCGAGCGGCTGCTCGCCGCGTCGAGTTCGGCGAGCATTCTTCGCCTCGACCATCTGTCGCACCTCCTCGACCAGCTCCGGGTCGTTGATCGGCGGGCTGGTCGGGGTCATCAAGCGGGCGATTTCGGCGTCGACGTCGAGCGGCTCGAGGCCGCGTGCGACCCGGCGGTAGGACTTCGCCTCGACCATCTGGCGGATCTCGGCCTGCGCGGCCGCCGACGAACCGATCCCGCCGTATTCGCCGCCCCCCTCGTGGTCTTGGTGGTCCATCGCAAACGCGCCCTTGCCGATCTCGTCGTAGACCTTGCCGGCGCTTGCGAAGGCAATTGCGGCGATTGGCAGGGCGACAAACAAGACGACCAAAAAGAACTCGCCTTGAGCGAGTCCGAGCAGGGGCTCCACCGCTTTAGGTTATCTGGTCGCTGGGCTCGGGCCGAGGACGGTTGCGCCCGAGGGTCGTTTCGGTATCCTGTTCGAACCGACTGGTTGACTGACCAGTCAATCAGTAGCAACGGCTTTGATTATTCGGTCGTCGTCCCGCCCCCAAAACGGCTGCTCGGCGCACCACCAAACGCAAAGAAACGCAACGGAACTCAGAGGAGGACCATCGAGATGGTCGATTTCACGCTTACCGACGAGCAGAAAGATCTGCGCGAGCTGGCCCACAATTTCGCGACCAAGGAGATGCGGCGCGTCGCCTGGGAGTACGACAAGGAGGGCACTTGGCCCGCCGAGATCATCAAGCAGGCCTGGGAGATCGGGCTGATGAACACCCACACGCCGGAGCAATACGGCGGACCCGGACTCGACTACCTGTCGGGTTGTTTGATCGAGGAGGAGTTCGGCTGGGGCTGTTCGGGCATCGGCACCAGCCTGGCCGCCAACGGCCTCGCTTCGGCCCCGGTCACGCTGGGCGGATCCGAGGAGGTCAAGCGCGAGTTCCTCGGGATGCTGAGCGAGGAGCCGCGGCTTGCCTCGTTTTGCCTGACCGAGCCCGACGCCGGCTCTGATGTCTCAGGGATGAAGACCACCGCGACCCGCAAGGGCGACAAGTGGGTTATCAACGGCTCGAAGTGCTTCATCACCAACGGCCAATACGCCGATTGGTACACCGTCTACGCGAAGACCGACAAGGACGCCGGCCATCGCGGTATCTCCGCCTTCGTCGTCCCGCGCGATGAGACGGTGATGATCGACAAGAAAGAGGACAAGCTCGGGCAGCGCGCATCGAATACCGCCACGGTCAGCTTCAACGAGACCGAGATCCCAGCGGGCTATCTGCTCGGCGAGGAGAACAAGGGGTTCAAGCTGGCGATGATGACGCTCGATCGGACCCGCCCCGGGGTTGCCGCGATGGCGGTCGGGATTGCCCGCGCCGCCTTCGAGTTCGCCTGCGAGTACTCGAAAGAGCGCAAGCAGTTCGGCGTGCCGATCGCGATGCACCAGGCGATCCAGTTCATGATCGCCGACATGGCGACCAAGGTCGAGGCAGGTCGTCTTCTGACCTGGCATTCGGCCTCGTTGCTCGACAACGGGATCCGCAACACCCTGGCCTGTTCGCACGCCAAGCGGTTTGCCGCCGACTCGGCGATGGAGGTGACAACCGACGCGGTGCAGGTTTACGGTGGCTACGGCTTCATCAAGGAGTACCCGGTCGAGAAGTTGATGCGCGACGCCAAGATCATGCAGTTGTATGAAGGTACCTCGCAGATCCAGCGCCTGGTGATCGCCAAGGAGGTGCTGATGGGCCGCAACGTCAACGAGCCGATCCCCGAGTCGATTCGCCCCGAGCCGGTACCGGCCTGAGCCTTCTCGCCGTCAGCCCCCGAGGGTCCGGTCGTCTCGATCGGCCCGACCCTCGGGGCAGCGGCAGAGAAGGTCCTATTCGGCGTCTGTGTCGCGGGCCGCGACTGTGCGACGGGCGACCAAAAAGAAGTCGTCTTCGAGCTGGCCGCGGGGTAGGTCGACCCTCTCGATGATCTCCCAGCTCGGTAGCTCCTCATGCAG
>JAHEXU010000038.1:16285-22485 GCA_023251975.1 bacterium
AAGACCGAGGCCTCACGCTTGCTCATCCCGGGGTAGAAGACCGAAACCTGGGAGAGGCCGACGATCCGAGGGATCGTCTTGTTGCCGAGGATCAGGTACTCCCGGGCCAGCCCGCAGAGGTTTTGCACCGCGAGCGCCGGGAACGGCGAGTGATACAACAGGCCGGAGCACCAAACTACGTCGTGCACCCCGACCTCGGAGCGCTGCTTGGCCGAATCGAGGCGATGCAGGTCTCCGTGCAGGTAGCGCACGCCGGATCCGGATTCGAGCCGCTGCGCCTCGAACTCCGGGGTCGGCTCCATCGCGTCAAAGGCGGTCACTTCGGTGGCGCCGATTCGCTCGGCGGCGAAGGCGTCGCGTCCGTGAATCCCCCACATGCAGCCGACATCGAGCCAGCTGTGACCGGGTGCGTAGCGGGCAATCAGATCGTCCGGGGTGATCCGCTCGCGCCGCCGCAAGGACCGAATCCGATCGCCGACGGCGGCGGCTGACGAGGCGCAGAGGTGTGCAATTGGCCGAGCCACCAACTCAAGGTAGCCGAGTCCGCGCAGCTTCTGATTTCGCCGCGTCCGAGGGGCTCCCGCAAACCCCCAAACCAGGCGAACCGGACACTCTTTCAAGCCTCGACGCGGCGACCCGGCGGCTATGGTCCCGGTTCGATGTCGTTGCTGAGCCGGACCTGGGGACGCTGGGAGCGTCAGCGCCGCAGGCGGCGCCGCGGCGGCAGGCCGCTCAAAGAGGACTGGCTCCCGAGCCAGTACGACTGGATCCGAACCCAGGCGCCGGGAAAGTCGTTCGTTGATGTCGGCGGGCTGTTCATGCGAAACGGCGAGGTTGCGTTTTTCGCCGAGGAGGCAGGGGCCGAGCCGGTCACCTGCTTCGATGTCGGCGACCCCGACCTTTGCGAGTTTGCCGTCGACCGGGAACGACGTGGGTCATCGGTCCGCTTCGTCCAGGGGAACCTCGAGGATCCAGCCACCGTCGCCGAGATCGGGCGCCACCAAATTGTCTGGTGCACCGGGGTCATCTACCACACGCCGAACCCGCTTGCTCAGCTGATCCAGCTGCGCGAGATCACCACCGAACTGCTCTTTCTCGGCACCCTGACAATCCCTGAAATTCCCGGATTTCCCCATGCCTGCGTCTACTACCCCTATCTGCCGGAAGCGGAGCGCGAACCGTACGCCGCCGGGCCGGATTGGGGCCGGGAGGTCCCCGCCGGCCTGCTCGGCATCGGGGCTCCAATCGACGAGACACCGATGAGGGGGTTCGGCAACTGCTGGTGGGGGATCAGTCTCTCGGCGTTACGGGCGATGTTGCGATCGGCGCGGTTTGAGATTGTTGAGGAACGGCGAATTTTTCCGTCTCCGTACCTGAGCGAGATCGTTGCTCGTCCGATTGACGCCGATCCGATGTTGCCCCCGCAGGACTACTTCCGCCGCCGCGGCGCACTGCGTGAGAAGACCGGCGAACGACTTGTTTTCGACCGCTACTACGACGAGCTGCGGGCGGGCAAGATCCCCGACATCGAGCCGGGATAGGCGAAGGCGGGGCGAGCCAGATGTGGGGCGTCGCGATCGCTCGCGCCAGCTCCGAACCCCGCTGCCTGCGCCTTCTTCATTGCTGGCGTTTAATGTTTAAGGCACCGCGCTGCCGATGGGTGGGTCATGGAGTTGAGGTCTGCCGGTCCTCCGGTGCGGTGAGACAACGATGGCCGTGAACCCGACATCCGAGCTGACCGAGGTCCTGACAGCCCGATATCGGGCCGCGGCGACATGGATCGGACTGATCGCCGCCGCACTTGGGGCCGTTGCGATCCTCGGTTGGGGGATCGACTCGGGGCTACTGCGCAGCATCATCCCGGGCGAGGCCACCACCAAGTTCAACACCGCGATCGGGATGATCTTGCTTGGGGTCGCGCTGCGACTGTTCGCGCTGCGTCGCTACCCGGCGCTGCGGGTGATCTGCTCGGCCGCGGCATTTATGATCGGGGCACTGACCCTGATTGAGTACGCGACCGGAGCCGACTTCGGGATCGACGAGTTGGTCTTTGCCGACCCGGCCCAGCTCGGGGTTAGCGATCCCGGCCGGATGGCGATCGGCACCGCGCTCTGCCTCGTCTTGCTTGCCGTCTCGATGGGCTTCCCGCGGGGGTGGGCCCGCCGCGATTGGCTGCTCGACTCGATGGCGCTGTTCGCCGGGTTGCTGGCGATGATCTCGATCGGGCGGTTCGCGCTCGGCAGCTTCGAGCCCGGTGACTCGCTGTGGCTGACCCAGATGGCAATGCCGACGGCGATCGGGGTACTTTTGATCTCGCTTGGTCTGACGATGAGTCGCCCCGAGACCGGGATGGCGGCACTGCTGGTGTCCGACTCCTCCGGCGGTGCCCTGACCCGGCGCCTTTTGCCGCTGGTCTTGGTGATCCCGCAGATCGTCGCCGCCTTGGTCTCGTTGGGGGCCGCCGCCAACCTCTTCGCGAGTGACACCGAGGCCTTCCTACTGGTCTCGGTGCTGGTTGCGATGTTGGGTTCAATTGTGATTTTGTTTGGTCGCTCGGCGGTCAAGTTCGACCACGAGCTCGCCAGAACCCGGGCCGAGCTCGAAGCGCGTAACCACGACCTCGAGCGCTCCAACGCCGATTTGACCCGGTTCGCCTATGTCGCCTCGCACGATCTGCGCGAGCCCCTGGTCGTGGTTGATGGCTACGTCCAATTGCTGCGCGACGACGCCGCCGGGCAGCTCGACGAAACCGGTCGCCGCTGCCTCTATTACATCGAGCGTGGGGTGGGGCGGATGACCGCGCTGATCGACGGTCTGCTCGAGTGCGCTCGCGCCGACGGGGCGGGCGGCCCGATCGAGTCGCTCGATCTCGACCTCCTGGTCAACGACGTGTTGGAGGGGCTCGCCGCCGCGATTAATTCCGCGGCCGCTCGAATCGAGGTCGGGCCGCTGCCGACGATTGTCGCCGAGCGGGTGACGATCGAGCAGTTGTTCCAGAATCTGATCTCGAACGGGGTCAAGTTCGGCGGCCGCGACGGGACTCCGCCGCTGGTCGAGCTGAGCGTCGAACCCTCACCCGGGGGGCATCTGTTCACGGTCTCCGACAATGGTCCCGGGATTCCGAGTGAGCGCAGCGAGGCGGTGTTCGAGGTCTTTCGTCGCTTTCACGGCGATGAGATCCCCGGTACCGGGATCGGCCTGTCGACCTGCAAGCGGATCGTCGAACGCTGCGGTGGCCGGATCTGGGTCGAGAGTTCGCCGAGCGGCGGCGCCGCGCTTCGCTTCACGATCCCCGAGAGGTCTGCCGCGCCGCCAGCTTCGATTCGCCCCGCCGACCGCGGTGGGCAGCGCCAGCCGGCCGAGTATCCGCTGCTTCCCCAGGCCTGAGCCCGAGGAACGCTCGTTGCGCCGGCGGGAGGCAGGTTCGCCGGGGCGGGCGCACCCCGACTCCAAGCGCTGCGACCGTTAACCTCGCCGGGGATGGCCGATCGCAACCCCAAGCCGCTGGCCGAGGCGGCTACCCGGGCCGCTCGGGTCGGCGCGGTCGCAGCGAAGCGCGAACCGGCTCGTGCCGTCGATGTCTTCGCGGCCGGGCTGCGGCGCCGGGGCATCGTTCCGCTGCTGGTTTTGCACCTGTTGGCGCGCGAGCCCGCCTACGGCAACCGCCTGATCGAGTCGATCTCCGCGCTCACCGAGGGGGTCCTCACGGTCAATCCCAACACGATGTATCCGCTGCTGCGTGAACTCGAATCTGGCGGCTTGATCGAGGGCCGTTGGGAGCATCCGGAGAAGCGATCGCGCCGCTATTACTCGGTCACGGTCGATGGCGAGACCGAGCTGGCGCGGCTGCGCGATGAGTTGGCCCCCTTTCTCGACGCAGTGGTGCGCTCCGCCACCTTGATGCGCCAGGAACTCTACGAGCAATGACGCCCGAGCGGGAAACGGTCGCGCGGCTGGCCGAGTTGATCACCCGTTCGCGCAGCACGGTTGTCCTGACCGGGGCCGGAATCTCGGTTCCCTCGGGGATTCCTGACTTTCGCAGCGCCACAACCGGCCTATGGCAGCGGGTCGACCCCCTCAAGGTCGCGACGATCGATGTCTTCCACAATGACACCGAGGCGTTTTGGCGCTTTTACCGACCCCGCTTTCACGATCTCGGAGCCAAGCTGCCCAACCGCGCCCACCGGATCGTCGCCGAGTTCGAGCAGCGCGGTCTGATCGAAGGGGTCGTCACCCAGAACATCGATCTGCTGCACGCCAAGGCCGGTTCGAAGCGAATCTGGGAGGTTCATGGCTCGATTGCGAGTTCGGGCTGCATCGACTGCGGCCGCGCCTACCGGCTCGCCGAGGTCGATCGCTGCTTCGACGCCGTCGGGGTGGCGCGATGCGCCGACTGCGACGGCAAGATAAAGCCCAACGTCGTTCTGTTCGGCGAGATGTTGCCCGAGCAGGTGATCGACGAAGCGAGTGCGATCGCCAGCGCCGCCGACCTGATCATCTGCATCGGCTCCTCGCTCGAGGTGTATCCGGTTGCCGCTCTGCCGGAGCTGACCTTGGCGGCCGGCGGTCAGATCGCGATAGTCACCCAGGGCCCGACCCCGTATGACGGCGACGCCGCGGTCAAGCTCGACGGCGACGCAATCGCTGACCTCGAGGCGGTCCTCGCCGCCCTCGGGTAATCCCGGCTCGTTCGGTCCAAACTCGATCGGCCAAGCCGCTAGGTGGTGGTGAATCGCACGCTCGTCCGCGGCAGATCTGTCAACACCAACCGGTGCGCCGAGCTTTGGCGGCATGCACGGCTACGGCCCACCCGATCGCATCGCCAACCGACAGTGACGAGGATCCCCAAATCCCGACCCGGTGACAGGCCGGGAGGCCGGGATTGACCGTGATCGGCCGGGATGGGCCGTGATCGGCCGGGGATGGGCCGTGATCGGCCGGGATGGGTCGGGATCGGCCCGGATCGGCCCGGATCGGTCGGGATCGGTCGGGATCGGCCCGGATCGGTCGGGATCGGTCGGGATCGGCCCGGATCGGTCGGGATCGGGTTGCGTTGTCAGACCGTTCACCGGGGCGGGCGGATTCGGCTAGGCGGTTCCGATTCGCCGCCGCGCCACCACTCGCTCGCAAACCTGCAGGGTCGATCCGATCAGGTCGGTGTCTGGAACGCCGTCCGCCCGCAGTGCCGCCGAGGCCGACCGCCCGACCGCCTCACGGAGGCCGTGCAACTCGGCCAGGTCGGCGAGCTGGCGCTCCCCCACGGTGTCGCCGATCTCGGCCAGCACCGCGTCGAGGGCGATCACCAGTTGCAGTGCCGAATCGCGCCACCGACCCTGATCGAAGTCGGCCCGCGCCCGTCCCAGCAACGAAACCGCCGCCGGCACCTCTTCGCGGCCGCCGAGTACCGCCGCGACTCGTTCTTGTGGGCCGATTTCGGCGATCCGACGCCGCACCGGGCCGCCGTGCTCGCCCGGGTGCGGGATCTCGACAGCGTCGCTCCAGGCGCCCGCCGCGACCTCTTCACCGGTCGCGATTCCAAGCCGCCGGACCAGCGCTCGATCGGCCGAGATGTCGGCAATTGCCGGGTCGCCAATCGCCGCCCGCTGGGCGTGCAGGGCGCGATTGATCAGGCGCTCGGCGACCCCGAGTTCATGCTCGGTCGCGTCGGGGTCGCGGCTCGTCCGCTCAAGCCAGGCAGCCGCCTCTCCCGAATCACCGACCGGATCGGTTGCCGCAACTGCGTAGCGGGTGATCGCAATCCGCGCCGGCTCGGGATTGGCCGATTCCGGCCTGCCCTTCTTGCGACGCTTTCGCCCCGTCGCCGACGGCGCCGCGAGCGCTCGCACCCCGAGCACAAACCGCGGCTCCCCGTCGGCGGAGCGACAGAGGTAGCGGCCCTCGTTCAACGGAGGCGGCCCCGCCAGGTCAAATTCAACCAACCGCAACATCGTGCTCATCGGCGATCCTCGATTCGAAACCGGGGGAGGGGCGGCCGCCGTCGCGATCCGCCGACCCGCCAGCCGCTACTCGCCGAGATGAGCGTTGCTGGAGCGCCCGGAGCCCTGCTTGGCGGCGCCCTTGGCTCCGTCCTTGGCGCCCTTACCGGCTGGCAGCGAGAACTCCGACGGCCCGGTCGGGACGTTCGGTTGGTCGATCTCGGCGATCCGCTCGACCAGGCGCTGCCACTGCTCGGGCTTCAA
>JAHEXU010000039.1:0-19464 GCA_023251975.1 bacterium
GTCCGCGACATCCGGGTCCGGGTCAGGAACTCCTCGTCGAGAATGTCGCGCCTCATGTCCTCGATCGGCTTCAGCTTGGTGTAGAAGCGCTGGCCGCCGAGGTCAAAGCGATAGCCCTCGAAGACGACGGTCTTGGCGATCCCGCCGACCACGCCATCGGCTTCAAGGACGGTGCCACGGCGCTTGTCAAGGGTAAGGACGTGCGCGGCAGTCAGCCCCGCCGGCCCGCCTCCCAAGATTGCGATCCCGAGGTCGTCTCCGGTTGTTGGGTTGGTCATAGGGTCGGCGGCCACGGGGTCGGGTTCGACTAGGGCCGCGACCCTAGTCTAGTTGAGTAGATGGGCGACAGCGAGCGCGCGCGTCGCTGCGAGCGGAATTCAGTTGCGCTGCCGGGAAATCGAGATAGGATCGGGCCGACCGGTCGTAATCGCTCAAAAACAACCGAAGGAGACCCGATGTTTGCGCGCGTAGTGCGATTTACCGACGTTACCCCCGAGGCGATCGCCGCGATCGCGGCTCGAGTTGAGGAGGCCGGTGGCCCGCCCCCCGGAGTCCGCAGCAACGGGATCCGGTTGCTCCACGATCAGGAACAAGCGACCGCGGTTTTCGTCGGATTGTTCGCGACCCGCCAAGATCTCGATGACGCCGACGCGATTTTCATGGCGATGGATCCCGCCGAGACGCCGGGAAGCCGCGCCTCGATCGATCGCTGCCAAGTCGTGATCAACCGCGATCTCGACTGATCGCAGCGTTCCCCGCCAGCGCGTCAGGCTCGCTGCGACCGCTTGGCGCGCCGCTAGCGACGGCGCGCCGCGCCGCCGTCGGGGAGGTCGCCGAGCCAGGCGATAATTCGGCCTGCCAGAGCCTCGCCCGAATCCTCTTGGAGAAAGTGCGAGGCCTCGCTGAAGAGTTCCGGCTGGGGCCAGCCAAGCCGCTTCGACAAGGCCGTTCCGGCCTTCGGGGTGATCACCGGGTCCTGCTCGCCCCACAGCACCAAAACGGGGCGAGCATCGTCGCGCAGCGCCTCGGCGGTGGCGCGGCCAGCCGCCGCGCCGGGCGCGTCGGGGCTGGTCGCCAACAGCAGCGGGAAGGCTCGCGCCCCGGCCTTTGAGGCGGTGCTGTCAAACGGCGCTTCGTAACCGGCGATGATCTCGTCCGATGGATCGGATGCGCAGGCTCCCTTGACGAGGAAGCCGACCGGCAGATCTTCGGTCCGTTCGACGAAGTTGCGAAAGGCCCACCAGGCGTCCGACATCGTCTGCTCGCCGGTAAATAGCCCCGTGTTCATCACGACGAGGCGGCTGCACAGTTCGGGATGCTCGACCGCGAGCCGCATCCCGATCGGACCACCCCAGTCCTGGACGACAAAGGTCGCGTCCTCGACCCCGAATTCGCCGAGCAGGTGCGCCATCGCTTCGCAGTGGCGGTCGTAGCTGTACCAGGCGAGATCGGTTGGCTTGTCGGAGCGGCCGAACCCCGGGTAGTCAGGAGCGATGCAGCGATGCCCGGCCTCGAGCAGCGGGCGGATCATCTTGCGATACAAAAACGACCAGGTCGGCTCGCCGTGGAACAACACCACCGGCGCTCCCGCGCCTTCGTCGATCGCGGCCAGGCGCATTCCCTGCCATTCGATGTAGCGGGCCTCCCAGGGGAAGTCGGGCAGGCCGACAAATCGCTCCGAGGCGGTGCGGTGAATATCCATTGGGTTCTCCTCTGTCCTCTGTGCTTGGTGGGCGCCGCCGGGTCGTTGCTTGCGGGTTCTCGTGCCTTTACGAGTTGATGGCGATCGACCGGCACAGCCTTTCAGACCGACGCGCTCGGTGGTGCTGGATCCGTATCGCGCAGATCGCGTCGCCTCGATCCTGGTGGATCCGGGTCCGCCCAAACCGACTGTGCCGGCGCCGAACGCCCTGCGCCGAGCCCTGGCTGCGGGCGCCACTGAGGCGGGTTCGCCGCATCCGCTGTCGCTCCAAGGGAGCCGCACCTGTTGGGATTGACGTTGCCGTATGCTGTATTACAGCATGCACCGTACTCAACTTCATCTCGATGACGCGCAGTATCGGTGGCTGAAACGCCGCGCCGACGAGCAAGGCAGCATCGCCGCCGTCGTGCGGGGCTTGATCGACGAGGCAAGGCAGGCGACAGCCGTACCAGACCCAGCCGCGGACGAATTACTTGCCTACCTATGTGATGCGCCGGCGCCCGGTAGCGGGCGTGAGTCAACCGTCGCGACGCTTGACGACGATCTCTACGGAGCCTGAATGCCTCCGAACCGGGTGTTCATCGACACCGGCGGTTTCGTGGCACTGCGCAACCGCGACGAACGCGAGCACGCGGCAGCGCGGGCGACGTTGCGGCGGCTGGTTGCCGAGGGTGCCCAGCTCGTCACATCCAACTTTGTTTTCAGCGAGACCTACACGGCGCTACTGGTCCGGGTCGGCCGCACCGAGGCGATCGGCTGGGGGCAACGGCTGCGAGGAGGGGCCGCGATCGAAATCGTCCGCATCGACGAGCCCCTCGAATCGCGGGCTTGGGCGATTTTGGAACGGCATGGAGACAAGCGCTGGAGCTACGTCGACGCCACCTCGTTCGCCTTGATGGAATGCGAGGGGATCGGCGAAGCGCTCGCCTTCGATCGCCACTTCGCTCAGCGCGGGATCATCTTGTCGCACGAACGCCTCGGACCGTAACGCGAGGCATCATCCGTGGTGATCGCGCCGCGGCGACCGCGCGACCCGGCGGCGCGCGCGCACGTGCGGGAACTCCCACTAGATGACCCCGGCGGTCGTCGGGTCGAACGGATCAGCCGCGACGACCGCGGCAGTTCATCGAGCCCGCGAGCAGATCGGCGGGATCGCCGGCCAGCGACCGCTCACATCGAGGGCACCTGAGCACCCAGGCGCCCGTGGTCAGCCTGCGTGGCGCGTAACCACACCATCAAGACCGAGCCATCGTCGATGGCGGTCGCGGCATCCTCTGTCGTTTGACCTGCCGGGCCGGGCGGCGCGGTCAACCGACCACGATGGTGAGCGGTCGTCGGGTCGAGCGAGCGCCGGTCGGAACGATCGCGGTCCGCGACCTTGCGTGGTAGTTGAAGTCGGCGGTCCGGATCCCATCGACCTCGACGTAATCGGGTCGATCGACCCCGCGCAGGCGAATCTCGTAGGAGCGCCGGGCCGGGGCGCCGCCGAAGCTGCCGTGGCGGCGTGAGATCCTCAGGGTGCTGATCTTGTTGGCCCGAGTTTGGTGGATCCGGGTTCGCCCAAAGTGACCCCGCCGGTAGCCAAATCCCCGACCCGAGTCGTCATACAGGGTGCCCTGCCCATCGCCCCTTTGGGCGATCAGAACGATCGAGCGCGGCGAACCGACCGGCGTCGTCGGAAGCTTTGGCTGAGTTGGGATTACCGCGCCGGAGCGGATGAACACCGGGATTCGATCGAGCGGCACGCTGATCGTCGCGCTCGACGGGCCCTTGAATCGCTGCCCGGTGAAGAGGTCGTTCCATTTGCCGGGGGGGAACCAGACCTGCTTCGCCACCGGGTCGCCGGGTTGGTCGACCGGGGCGACCAGGAGGTTTTTGCCGAGCGTGTATTCGGAGCGGTTTCGGTAGGCGGCGCGGCGATCTGGCCATTGCAAATAGAGCGGGCGCACGATCGGAACGCCGCTGTCGTGCGCCTTGCGGGCGAGCGTGTAGAGGTAGGGGACGAGGGTGTCGCGGAGCCGTAGAAAGCGGGCGGCGATTTGCCCGGGCGCGCCGGGGTAGTCCCACGGCAGCCGCTTGCCGTGGTGGGAGTGGAGCCGCAACAGCGGCTGGAAGGTGCCGAGTTGCACCCACCGCACATACATCTCGGGCGGCAAGGAGTTGAAGCGCGGGGTCAACAGGGGGCTCTGGGTGCGGTCGCAGATTCCGTTTGGCGAGACCGCGTGGAAGCTGCCGATGTCGTGGCTGACGTAGGGCAGGCCGATGCTTGCCGCGGCGGCGGAGTATTGGGCGGCGAAGCCGATCAGCGGCCACGACCCGCAGGTATCTCCGGTGAACTGGATCGTGTAGTGGTGCTCGGCAAACGCCCCGGTCCCGACGGCGGCGTCAAACCCGGCTTGATAGGAGCCGCCGATCCGCGAGAAGGCGGGCCAGCGCGAATTGCGCGCTCGCTGATGGAGCGCGTACTGGCGGTTGATCCAGGTGTCCGGGGTGAGCCCGGGGGCGTTGGCGGTGGTCCCGTCGCAGCACCAATCAAGCCACCAAAAGACATCACCGTCGTCCTCGAAGGTGCGGTGGAGGTCGAAGTAGGCGTCGAGCTGCGCCGGGTCGGTCCAGTCGAAGACCATGCAGTTCCCGCTCGGGTCGGCCTGGACTACTCGGCAATCGTCGGAGGCGGTGAGGCCGCCGCCGGCTCTTGCCTGGGTCGCGGCGAAGCGAGGATCGTTGCTGTCGATCGAGGGGTGGACGTTGAGCCCGACCTCGAGTCCGGATCGCTTTGCAAAGCGCAGGAACCTAGCCGGATCGGGGAACAGGTCGCGATTCCAATCCCAGCCGTTCCACGAGTATGGGAGGCCGTCGGCACCGACCGCGGTGGCAGCGGCCGCGGCTCCGGCGGCGTTGTTGATCCGTTTGAAGTCGGTGTCGAGCGAGATCGTGTCAAGCGGGACCCGCTCGGATCGGAACCGATCCACCATTTGGTGCCAGTCGGACTCCCCAAACGGCCACCAGCGCGAAAACCAGACCCCGAACGCCTTCCGCGGCAGCAGCGGCGCGGCTCCGGTCAGAGTCCTCAGGTCGTGCAGGCCGCGGACGTAGTGGTCGCCGTAGGCGAACAGGTAGAGGTCCTGATAGCTACCCTGGTGCGGCGGTCGGGCCAAGAACGAATTGCCCCTGATCAGCGCGGTTTGACTGTCGTCGAGCAGGTACCACCCGGCCCGCGACAGCATTCCTTCGTGAAGCGCAACCGGTCCGTCGATCAGGTCGAGCGAGCGCCGCCAACCACCGAGCGGTCGGGGGTTGGGTCCGGGACGCGGGCGCAACTTGCTCGTGCCGACCTTGACGCGGAGGCTTCCTCGCGCAAACGGCCCACTGTGGCGGCGCCATCGCAGGGTTTGCTTCGCGGTCCGGATCACCCGGAATCTGCGGTCGGCGCTGAGCCGTGTCGTGAAGTCGGCCGTCGAGGCAATCCGCCCCGCGGTGGTCTGCGAGGGCCGATCCTCGAACTTCCCGTCAGCGGCAAACTCGAGTCGGATCAACGACGGCGTGATTACCTCGAAGCGAGCTTTGCCGTCGAGGATCGGCTCGGTCGGAATCGGCGCGGCGTCGGCGTGGGGCGCCAAAGCTGCCAGCCCCAACACCAGTGCGGCGGTTGCTGCCGCGACGGATCGGAGTCGGATCGTCACGCGACGACGCTATCAGCGGTGCCCAGGGCAGCGCGCCGGTAGGCGACGATCGTTAGGGCTCCCGAAAGAATAAGTGCGTCATTTAGGCGCTCGAGGAGCGAGCGGGGCGGTGCCGACGTGAGGCCGTAATAGCAGCGCTATTGCGGTCTTGCGGCGGTGCAGCATCCGCGACGCTGATCGGCCGCGTAAAGGAGCAGTTATTCTTTCGGGAGCCCTTAGTCGGCGTCGACCTCAACGGCCGGGACCTCGCTGTTCTCGTCGCTCAGGTAGGCGGTGCTGATTCGGTGGTAGCCGTCGGCGATAATCAGCGGATCGTCTTCGCGGCGGACTAGCAGGACCGGCGAGAGCGGCTCGCCAGCCGCGATCTTGGCGAACTTGGCGGCGACGCCGGGATTGTCGGCCGGGAGCGGCTGCTGTTCGGAGGCGCGGAGGATGTCCTTGGCTTTCCAGTGGTGCAGTTCGCCCTTCCGGAGCTTCTTGGCAAGCCGCTTCGCATGCTTTGGGCTCATCACCAAGCTCAGGTACTCCTCGGCGGCCCCGTAGTCGTGTTTCTCGGGGTGCTCGAGCCACTGGATCGGGGTGGCGTTGGGGGTCAATTCGGGTGGTCCTTGCCTTTGTCCTTGTGGGGGCGCTTATCGGAGCGAGATTTTCCGGATCGTTTCTTGCCGGACCCTGAGCCTATTCGAGCGCCCTCCAGACCGGCGCCGAGCGAGCAGGCGCCGATTGAAACCAGGGCGGCGCAGAAGATCGCTGAGGCCTGCCCCTGGTCGAGCGCTCCCGCCGGCAGACCGAGTGCGATCGCGGCAGCAGGCACGCCCATCTGCGCGGTCGCGATCAACCCGAGGCCGGGGCCGATCCGCGACGCCGCGCCGACCAGCGCGTGAACCGCCACGGTCGCGCTCGCCAGCGCCACCGCAAGCGCCACGGCGTCGCGGTCGTTGAGTTCGCGAAGGTTCAACTTGGCCCCCAAAAGGACGAAGAACATCGGGACCAAAAAGCCCTGCCCAAGCCCCAGTACCTCGGTTGATAGGCGCTTCGGGCCGCCGAGCGCTCCGACGACCAAGCCGGTCCCAAAGCCAGCGACGAGGACGCTCGCACCGACCTGCTGGGCAAAGTAGGAGAGCGAGATCAAAATCACGACCGCGACCCGCAGGTCAATCGCCCAGGAGCGGGCCTTGCCTTCGTCGCGAATCCGGTCGATCACCGCGAAGCGCCGAAGAAAATTCGCGATCGCGAATACGGCGCCCACCAGCGCGATCACCGCGAGGGCGCCGAGTGCCGCACCGCCTGCCCTGGTCGGGTCGCTGACCAGCGGCACCGCGACGGTCGCAACGATGTCGGCCAGGGTGATCCAGGCGATCAAGGTGAGGACTCCAACCCCCTCGAGCCCGCTCTCCTCGAGTACCGGCAGCGCGACCGCCGCCGAGGAGGAGAGGATCAGCACCGCGTAGAGGAGGCTCGGGCCGCCGCCCACCAGGTGGGCGCCGTACCCGGCGGCGATCGCGGGCACGATCGTCAGCGCGGTCGCCTTGGTCCCGCCACGGAGGGCTCCGCGGATTCGCCCGTCGTGTAGCGGCACGTGCATCCCGACCGTAAACATCAGGGTCGCGAACCCGAGCGTGTAGAGCAACGACAGCGAGTCGCTGTGTGGGTCGACGATCTGAAACCCGGTCTCGCCGAGGATCACCCCGGCGAGAAGTTGCCCGACGACAACTGGAACCTTGCCGGTGCTGAGGAACGACAAAGCTGGCCCGATCAGCGCGGCTGCCGTGATCAGCGCTATCAGGCCGAGGTCCGACATCGCTCAAGAGTTTCGCATCGACCGCGCCGCGCCCGCCGCCGCGGCGGTTCAGGTCCGGGTGGCCCGCTCCAGCAGCTGCACGATCGACTCGTAGGGCTGCCCGGTGGCGGTCTCGAGGCCGATTTCGCAGGTTCGGTTGGCGCAGACGTGGGCGTCATAGGGGTCGCTTCCGAGGGCTTGGGCGAGCGGCGCCGCAGCGGCGGCGGTCAGCTCGGGGTGGAGGAAGCCTCGGTCGCCCGCAAAGCCGCAACAGGTCGCGCCGTCGAATCCGGCGACCTCGGTCGAGACCGCCTCGGCGAGGCTCCGCAGCTTCTTCTCGAGGCCGAGCAGGCGCGCCGAGCAGGGCGGGCAGCCGGCACTTCGCCCCAGCTTCGCCGAGACCTCGAGGCGGTCGAGCAGGTGGTCGTGGACCCAGGCGATCGAGTCGATGATCGTCAGCTTCGAATGGCGCTCGGCGTTGTCGGGGTCGAGTCCGCCCGCCGCATCTTCAATCAGGCCGAGCGAACATGAGGCGGCGTCGCAGACGATCGGCAGGGCACCCCGATCGCTCCAGCCCCACAGCGCTTCGACGGTCAGGTTGGCCATGTAGGCGGCGCCGCTCTTGTAGCCCTTCGAGACCCATGGGGTCGAGCAGCAGTGCCCGGCGATCTTCGGAGGGATCCAGAGGGGGCGTCCGGCTCGCGCCGACAGCGCGATCAAGGCCTCCGGCAAGGGCAGCGAGTCGGCGCTGTCGCCGCGCGGCTTGCCGAAGATCCGGTTCAGGCAGGAGGGGAAGTAGAGCGCGGCGGCACCGTCGCGATCGGTCTCGGGGAGGGTGGCCGGGGCGGGGTTTGGCATGTTGGAGGGCCAGCGTGGCACCAGCTCATCGCTGAAGACGGCGCGGGCCGATGCGGCAGCGGCTCGCATCGCGACCCCTCCGGCGGGGCCTGAGCCGACCCGCAGCGCGGCCCGCGAGCCGCGCTCGACCGAGGCCCAGCGCTCGGCGACCCGGCGCGCGGTCGATTCGGCCCGTTCGCTGTGTTCGCCGGCGCGGAATTGCTTGACCAGCGCCCCGGTGTCGATTCCGAGCGGGCAGGCGAGCTTGCAGGTGCTGTCGGCCGCGCAGGTCTCGATCCCGTCGTACTCGTAGCGGTCAAGCAGCGCCTTTAGGACCGGCGAGCCGGCGGGCTGGCGGGCCATCTCGCGGCGCAGCACAATCCGCTGGCGGGGCGTAATCGTCAGATCGCGGCTGGGGCAGACCGGCTCACACATCCCGCACTCGACGCACGAGTTGGCCTCGTCTTCGATCGTTGGAGTTGTCATCAGGTTGGCGAGGTGGCAGCCCGGGTCGCGGTTCAAGATCACCCCGGGGTTGAGGATTTCGTCCGGATCAGCCAGCTCTTTGACCCGCCACATCAGCGCCGTCGCCTTCGCGCCCCACTCCCGCTCCAGGTAAGGCGCCATGTTGACCCCGGTGCCATGTTCGGCCTTCAGCGAGCCGTCGTATTTGTCGACGATCAGGGCCGTCATCTCTTCGATGAAGGCCTCATAGCGCGCCAGGTCCTCTGGTTTGGCGAAGTCCGGGGTCAGGGTGAAGTGGAGGTTGCCGACCGAGGCATGGCCCGCAACCCCGGCCAGAAACCCGTGCTTGGCGAGCAGCTCACGAAGTTCGATTGCAGCCTCGGCAACCCGGTCCGGCGGCACGCAAACGTCTTCGGTGATCAGCGCCGTCCCCGGCGCCCGCAATGCCCCGATCAACCCGAACATCCCCTCACGGACCCGCCAGTAAAGCTCGACCTCCTCGGGGTCGCGGCTGAAGCGGGCGGGGCGGATCAGATCCGACTGATCGAGGGTCGCGAGCGCCGCTTGTTCGCGCTCGTCCAAACCGGCTTCGTCGTCGGCTCCGAACTCAACCAGGACCGCGGCCGATTCGGGAGGCAGCTCGCGCCACGCTTCGGGCACCCCTGGCATGTTCCAGGCGGCGACGATCATCGATGCGGCAACCATCAACTCGGTCGCGGTCGAGCCGCATTCGACCAGTCCCGGCACCGCGGCGGCGGCGCTTTCGAGGTCGGAGAAGTGCAGCAGCGCGGCGCTGTGGCGCGGCGGCAGCGCGACGGTCTCAAAGAGGGCACGGCCGATAAATGCGAGCGTCCCCTCCGAGCCGACGATCAGGCGGCGGAAGATCTCCAGCGGCTCGTCGGCGTCGAGGAAGGCGCACAGCCGGTAGCCCATCGTGTTCTTGATCTTGAACTTGTGGCGAATTCGCTCGCACAGCTCTTGATCGGCTCGGATCTCGTCGCGGATCTCGATCAATCCGGCGACCAGGGTGGGCTCGGCGGCGGCAAAGTGGGCGGCGGCTTCGGGGTCGGTCGTGTCGACGACGGTCCCCGAGGGCAGCGCAAAGACCAGCCCGGCGAGGGTCGAGTAGGAGTCGTGCCAGGTGCCGCAGCGCATCCCACCGGAGTTGTTGGCGATCACTCCGCCGATCGTCGCGGCGTCGGTCGAGGCGGGGTCGGGGCCGAGCTTGCGGCCGTACGGGGCGAGGACCTGGTTCGCCTGGCCGAGCACGGTGCCGGGCCGCACCCAGGCGCGGGCGCCGCCGTCGAGCACGGTGACGCCGCCGAAGTGACGGCGCACGTCGACCAAGATCGAGTCGCTTTGCCCCTGGCCGTTCAGCGAGGTGCCGCCGGAGCGGAAGGTGAGCGGGGTCAGGCTGGAGCGCGCGTAGGCGAACAGCTTGACGATGTCGTTGAGGTTGTGGGCGCTGACGACGACCTGTGGGATCTTGCGGTATGGCGAGGCGTCGGAGGCGTAGCGGACCAGGTCGGAGACGCGCCCCAGCACTCGACCGGAGCCGAGCAGGGTCACAAGGTCGTTGCGCAGTGGCTTTGCGGTGCCCTTGCTGAGCGAGTCGGGAACCCGGTCGGGCGGCGGCTCGATCGGTGGTTCCGGGGCGAGCCGACGGACCTTTGGTTCGAGCAGGCTCACCGCATCACCGCTCAGCCGATCGACATTCCTGGCGCGACCCCGACCTCGACGAGCGACGGTCCGGGGCTCGCCAGTGACCAGGCGAGCGCCGCCTCAAGCTCCTCGGCCGACTCGGCGCGACGGTTCGCGACACCGTAGGAGCCAGCGATCGCGGCGGTATCGAGCCCGGGCAGATCGAGCCCCGGCGCGCCCTCGACCGACTCAAGCCCGGCGAACCACTTCAGGATTGAGTACTCGGTGTTGCGCAGGATCAGGAAGCTGACATCGATCGAGTACGTCGCCGCGGTCCAAAAGCCGCTGACCGCGTACTGGGTCGATCCCTCGCCGAGAATGCAGACGACCTTGCGATCCGGCTCGGCCAGCGCGACGCCAAGCGAGCAGGCGAGGCCGAACCCGAGCCCGCCGCCGGCTCCGAAATACCACGAGCCGGGGCGCGAGAGCCGCAGTTGGTTTCGCACCGCCAGGGTTGCGGTCGGAGCCTCAACCACCGCGATTGCGTCGTCGGGCCAAACCCCGCGGAGGATTCGCATTACGTTCGAGGCGCTCATGGGATCGCTCAGTGGAAGCTCATACGGGGGCTGATTCGGCTCTGGCGCGGCCCGTCGGTTGCCGATCGCCTCGGCCAAGGCGGCCACCGTCAGCGCGACATCGGCCACCACCGCGTCACCGAACGGGGCGCGGGCCGCCTCGTCGGGGTCGGATGTGATTTGAATCAGCCGTGAATCGGCGGCGATCATCGGACCGGGAATGTTCGGGTAGTAGCTGAAGACGGAGGCGCCGGCGACGATGATCAGGTCGTGCTCGCGTAGCGTCTCGCCGAGTGGGCCTACGGCGGGGGGAAGGACACCTCGATAGTTCGGGTGGCTTTCGGGGAAGCCGATCCGGCCGCCGCCGGGCGCCGGACTGGCCCAGACGGTGAGTCCGCCACGCTCGGCGAGCGCGACCGCGGCGGAGTGGCCGGCGGCGCTGTCGAGGTCGGGCCCGGCGACCAAGACCGGGTTGACGGCGGCGTCGATCGAGGCCGCGATCTCTTTCGTCGCCGCGAGATTTGCCCCGCCGGGCCCGGAGGTGCTGCGCTCGATCGCCAACCTCGCTGACTCCGGGTCGGCCTCCACATCCCAGTCGTCCATCGGGATCGAGACAAAGGTCGGGCCCTTCGGCGGTAGCGCCGCCTGGTGGAAAGCTCGTCCCAGGGCAAGTGGTAGATCGAGCGCGCGTGGAACCTCAAAGCTCCACTTGGTCAGCGGCTGCGGCATTCGCGGCGCGTCGACGTTGGTCAGGTTTGCCTCCATCGTCATCATCGAACGGGCCTGTTGTCCGGCAGTGATTACGAGCGGCGAATGGTTCGCCTTGGCGTTGAAGATCGCCCCCATCGCGTTGCCGACGCCCGGGGCGGTATGGAGGTTGGCGTGAGCGGGCCGGCCGGTCGCCTGGGCGTAACCGTCGGCCATTCCGACCACCACCGCCTCCTGCAGTCCGAGGATGTAGCGGAAGTCGTCGGGAAAGTCGGCCAGCATCGGCAGCTCGGTCGATCCCGGGTTGCCGAAGATCGTGGTCGCGCCGTGGCGGCGGAAAAGCTCAAAGGTTGCTTCGCGAACAGTGCCCATCTGCCCGCGAGACTATCGACCTCGGGTGCGAGATGCAGACGAATGAGCGACGAGTGCCGGGCGGGTCGATTCGCTCGTTGGCGGGCAACCGGGTCGATCGCTCATTGCCGACCACCTCAACCGCGACCAAAGCGGCCTTGCTACCATCATTCTCGGCCACCGCGACAATAAGAACTGCGCCGATTACGGTGGCGGCAACGAGAACTACAGGCCTCGGATAACCAATCTCACCAAGGACCGTCAAAACGAATCGCGTCAGGCGGCGAGGCGCTTACCTGATTTCGCCGCTGGTGTTGGTTTTGATCGTGCTCTGCGCAGGGTCGGCCGCCGCGGCTGTTCGCAGTGGCTCACATTTTGAGTTCCGCAGCTCGATCAGTAGCAGCCGGGCAATTCCAGGCGATCCATTCGGTCACGGTGAGGCGAGTGGAACAAGGCGGAATTTCCTAAACCGGGTCTGGATAAACCGTTGGGGCGGCGGTGCATGGCGCTTCAATCGGATCGCTTCCTCCTCCTCGAATGAGCGCAGCCAATATCACGGGGGCTGCAACCTGGCCGAGCGGTTGGCGGACTTGATCGTCGACGGCTTCCGCGACTGCGACCAGGGTTCGCGCGATTCCGGTTCGCTGATCGATCTCCGCCTCGTTTCGTTTACCCCGGTTAGCACGCCGCCAAAGTTCGGACCGCTGGGGCATTCCGTCGATGACCTGCGGGGCGAGGCAGGCTTGATTCGGCGCGTGATCGCGCACAAGACGAGCCGATACAGCCGCCGGGCTCCGCTGGCCGAGGTGTCGGCGTTGCGGCTCGAAGCCGGCGGGGAAATCATCCAGAATCCGCTCTCAGGCCGGGCGACCCGGCGCGAAGTGATACGCCGGATTCGTCGCGATCCGGCGATCGAATACGTCGCAAATGTGCACGATCCACGCGGTCGGCGGGCGGGTCTGTTGCGAACTCCGGATGCGAGCCGTTTCGGCGCGACTGGGTTCTACGGCCCCGGCGGCGAGCGCGACTATGACCTTACCGACAGCGTCGGGATGACCCGGGAACTCTACTTCGACCCGATCAGCTTCAACATCCTGGCGACCCGCACGATCTTGGATTCGACCAATCTCGATGAGCTGTCCGGTTGGCTTGCCGATCAGGGTGGCTCCGCCGAACTCGAGCGGGAGGTCTTTTTCCCGATTCGCCATCGGCAAAACCGCAAGATCCGCCAGACCAGGATCCCGTGCGAGCGGCTCGGGACCGAATCGGACGGCGTTTGCATCCAACTCGGTGATCCGGGCGGACGATCTATCGTCACCGGAGGCTAGGGACAAGCGGACAAGCGGGGGGTCGGCCCGAGAAGCGATCGACCCTCTCGGCAGCGCGGTCTGCTACATCCGGTCGGATGAGGCGAGGCCGTTACCCATCGGGCGGCGCGGCGCTCGTGACTTTGCCGACGGTCGGCTGCTGTGCCGTCTGGGTTGGGGGGATCGCGAGCGCTCATCCCGCCGCCGCCCCCACACCGCGCAACGGCGCCCGGCCTCCCCGTCGTCACCACCCCGCTCGCTCCTCGACGCCTAAATGAAGCGGCAGCCATCCCACCGAATGGGGTACCAAAATGACCGGTTCCGAGACTGGCCGGGCCGCAGCCCGCCGCGAGGAACGCTACCGCGGCGGGTCGAGCCTGAACCGCATCCGATCCTGCGAGCATTGCGGCGCCGTTTTCGCTGCGAACCCGACCTTCTGGGGCACCATAATCACTTCGAGGTCATCGAGCCTACGGGCCAGCCCAGTCGAAATTTTCGCTGACCAGGAACCGTTCGCGCTGCTCGAAAGCACCGTGTCGAGTTCGAATATTTCCAAATCGGGGGCGTGTCCGATTACCCCCATATGCCGCTCGCGGCGGCATCGCTGATCCGGGCTCCGGACGACGCCGAACAGGATCGCATGCCTTCCCCGATCGCTGATTCCAAGAACGTTGACAGTGCTCGCAATGCGCCTCCGTTCCGGCTTCGCCTCGTGGCTCCCGGAACCTGCAGCCGCACCGATTGCGACTGCGGCCACGGTGCATAAGAGGATGCACCCGGTGAGTCTGAGTGCTAACGCTCGCATCGAACTACCTGACACGCCGAGTTCGCCGCGCCGACCACCGTTTTGCGGACCGCCACGCTACCGATCGATACGCGGGCTGGAGGAGGTAACCACATCGGGGATTTTGGTGGTCGCTTGCTGAGCGCACCGACACACCTATAGCAGACTGGGACGTGGCGCCCTTCGTCCGGCGCTCGCTTCGAGTCGTTCGTGGAATTCATCCTTGGGCTGATGCTCGTTTTGCTGATCAGGCAGGGCGCAGGACCTGCGGGGCCGAGAGCCAACTGAGAACCGCACAGCGTTCCGATTCAAATAGCGGCCGATCGCCCCTTTGAGGCGTCGGGATGGACGAAGGCCGCGATGAAGTGCCCCAGTTGCGAGGCGACGTTCCTGACCCGTGAAGCCCGCCGACTTGGCGAGACGCCCGTCCTCGGCTCGATCTGCAGCGGCTGCACCGCAAGGATTCGGGCATTCGGCTGCGGTCGTCCGTCTCAGGAGCCGACGTAGGTGGCCAGGTGCTGGCCGGTCAGGGTCGTGCGGGCTGCGACGAGCTCAGCCGGTGTCCCCTCAAACACGACCCGGCCACCCTCGTGCCCGGCGCCGGGACCAAGGTCAATGATCCAGTCGGCGTGGGCCATCACGGCCTGATGGTGTTCGATTACGATCACCGACTTGCCAGCCGCAACCAGGCGGTCGAGGAGGCCGAGCAGCCCCTCAACATCGGCAAGGTGAAGACCGGTGGTCGGCTCGTCGAGCACGTAGACATCCCCCTTTCCCGCCAACTCGGTGGCGAGCTTGAGGCGCTGGCGCTCGCCGCCGGAAAGGGTTGTCAGCGGCTGACCGATGGTCAGATAACCCAGTCCGACATCGACCAGCCTGCCCAGAATCTTCTCGGCGGCGGGGATGGAGGCATCAGCTTCGGCAAAGAAGCGCTCCGCTTCGTCGACTGACATCGCCAAGACCTCGGCGATGTTCTTGCCGCCGAATTCATAGCCGAGCACCGATGCATCGAAACGCTTGCCGTCACACTCCTCGCAGCGCGCCGCGACGCCCGCCATCATCGCCAGGTCGGTGTAGATGACTCCAACGCCGTTGCAGTTCGGACAGGCACCGTCGGAGTTGGCGCTGAACAATGCAGGCTTGACATCGTTGGTTTTCGCGAAGGCCTTGCGAATCGGGTCGAGCAGCTTCGTGTAGGTCGCCGGGTTGCTACGCCGCGACCCGCCAATCGCCGCTTGATCGACCACGACGATGCCGTCACGGCCGGCCACCGAGCCGTCGACCAGGGAGCTCTTGCCCGAGCCTGCAACTCCAGTGATAACGACCAGCACCCCGAGCGGGATGTCGACATCGAGGTCGCGCAGGTTGTGGGCGTCAGCGCCACGCACCTCGATCACACCGGCCGGACTACGCGGTTGGGCCTTCAGCGACGCCCGATCGTCGAGGTGTCGCCCGGTCAGCGTCTTTGCCTCGCGTAGACCGCTCGGATCGCCTTCGAAGACGATCTCGCCTCCACCACGGCCAGCGCCGGGACCGAGGTCGACGATGTGATCGGCAATCGCGATCACCTCGGGCTTGTGCTCGACGACGAGCACCGTGTTGCCTTTGTCGCGTAACTGCATCAGCAGTTCGTTCATCCGCTCGACATCGTGCGGATGCAGCCCGATCGTCGGCTCGTCAAACACGTAGGTGACATCGGTCAGCGACGAGCCAAGGTGGCGAATCATCCGGGTTCGCTGCGCCTCTCCTCCCGACAGCGATCCGGAGGGGCGGTCGAGCGAAAGATAGCCGAGCCCGATCGCAACGAACGAGTCGAGGGTCGCGCCGATCGCCGCGACGAGCGGCCCCGCCGACGGCTCGTCAAGGGCACGAATCCATTCGGCGAGATCGGTGATCTGCATCGCGCAGGTATCGGCGATGCTGACTTTGCCGATCTTCGAGGAGCGAGCGCTCTCGCTAAGCCGGGTACCCTCGCAGGCAGGGCAGGCGGCGAAGCTAATGACTCGGTCGACGAATGCCCGGACGTGCGGCTTCATCGCCTCGCGATCCTTCGACAACATCGACTTCTGGATCTGGCAGATCACACCCTGGTAGGTCAGGTTGATCCCGTCGACCTTGATCTTGGTCGGCTCCCGATACAGCAGGTCGTTGAGCTCGCGCTTGCTGAACTGCTTGATCGGCTTGTCGGGATCGAACAATCCGGATCCACGAAAGATCCGTCCGTACCACCCCTCCATGCTGTAGCCAGGGATGATTAGGGCGCCTTCGTTGAGCGACTTCTCCTCGTTGTAAAGCGCCCGCAGGTTAAAATCGGAGGCGGAGCCGCGGCCTTCACAGCGTGGGCACATGCCGCCGGTGCGGCTGAATTTGACCGCCTTGTACTCACCCTCGCCGACCTTGATGCCGCCTCTGGCCTTGGCTGAGGCGACGTTGAACGAGTAGGCGCCGGGTCCGCCGAGCTGCGGCTGGCCGAGGCGGCTAAACAGGATCCGCAGCATCGCGTTGGTGTCGGTGACGGTGCCAACCGTCGAGCGAGCGTCGGCACCGAGCCGCTCCTGGTCGACGATGATCGCGGTTGTCAGTCCATCGAGTAGATCCACTTCGGGACGCGCCAGGGTCGGCATGAACCCCTGCACAAAGGCGCTGTAGGTCTCGTTAATCAGGCGCTGCGACTCGGCGGCGATCGTGCCGAAGACAAGCGAACTCTTGCCCGACCCGGATACGCCGGTGAAGACGGTGAGACGGCGCTTCGGGATTGCGACGTTGACGTCCTTGAGGTTGTTGACGCGGGCACCTCGGACACGGATCAGGTCATGGCTGTCGGCCAACACAGCCCTGACTCTAGATCTTGGCGGGTAACCCAGACACGGAATGACGACGAGCTTCAATATCTCGCTGCCCGTACCGTTCGGACGGGGTTTCCCAGGCGATCCGGTCTCGGTTGAGTTGAGGAAAGGAGTCGCGGCTCGCTGATCGGGCGGCGGTCGGTGCTCGGGCCCGGACCGTGGTCGAGTCGTCGGTACCGATCGGTAGATTCGGGCGCCTGTCTAACCGCGTCCCATTGATCCCGTCCGAGGTTGCTGTCAAGCGCAGCGACCCGCTCTACAACGCTCACGCCTACCTAACCAAGGTCCCGGTGACCGCGATTGAGCCTTTTATCGAGGCGTTTACCGAGCCCGGTGAAGTTGTGCTCGACATGTACGGCGGCTCCGGTATGACGGGTGTCACGGCGATGATGCTCGGACGGCACGGTGAGGTTCGCGATATCAGCGTGCTCGGACGGCACATCGGTACCAACTATGTGAACTTGGTTGACGAGCGGACCTTCCGCACCGCCGCTCGGCGGGTCGTCTCGCTTGCGCGGAAGCGCGTTGGCGAGGTATATGCGACTTCTTGCTCGCGTTGTCAGCAGTCGGCCGAGCTCTCTCGCACCGTTTGGAGCGTCGTTTACGGGTGCGGGGCCTGCGGCGAGGCGATCAACTACTACGCCGCCTTTGAGGCGTCAGGATGGACGAAGGCCGCAATGAAGTGCCCGAGTTGCGAGGCGGCGTTCCTGACCCGGGGAGCGCGCCGACTTGGCGAGACGCCCGTCCTCGACACGATCTCCTGCGCCTGCACCGCAAGGCTTCTGGATCAGGAGCACATCCAGCCTCTCGTTGTGCCCAGCCTCGACGACCTGGCGATTCCCGACCGTGAGATCGGCGCCGATCGACAGATGTTCCAGGCGTCGGCCCTGGCAAAGCACGATCTCGTGACGACGGCGAGCTTCTTTTCGCCACGAAACCTCGTCGTCCTCGCGGCGCTGCACGAGGCGATTGCTGGGGTTCGCGACAAGGCCATCTCTGGAAAGCTCTTGTTCGCGTTCACGGCAATTCTCGCCCGAGCGTCGAAGCGCTACCAATGGCACCCCAAGCGCCCGCTGAACGCTTCGAATCAGAACTATTACGTTGCCCCGGCCTTTTATGAGTGGAACGTCTACGACCTGTTCGAGCGCAAGGTCTCGGCGGCAGTCCGGGCAGATCTTTACCTGCGCTCGCAAGCGGGACGACTCGGCTATCCAGGCCTCGGCTCAGCGAATTATCAGCTCGCCTCGGCGGATGCCCTCGACCTCCCCGATCAGAGCGTCAACTACGTGTTCACCGATCCGCCATTCGGGAGCAACATCTTCTATAGCGACATGAACCTCTTTCAGGAGGCCTGGCTCGGAGCCGTCACCGAGCACGGCGACGAGGCGGTCGTGGATCGCTCAGGAAACGGCGCGGCGCGCCGCACCCCCGAGCGCTACGAGCGCCTGATCACCGACTCGCTCAAGGAGGCTCATCGGGTTCTGGTGCCCGAGGGCTGGCTGTCGCTTGTCTTCTCCAACTCGACCGGTGAGATGTGGGCGCTGGTCCAGCGTGCCATCACCGCCGCAGGGTTCAGCCTCAGGGAAGTGTCAACGCTCGACAAGGGACAGCGATCCGTAAAGGGCCTGGCGAGCGGCTTTGAGAACGTGGTGACCGTGGACCTGATTTTGTCGATGTGCAAGGCCCCAAAAGGTTCGGCCCCGCCGATCGTCAATGCCCCGGATGGCGCGCTCGATCTGGCGGTTGACAAGGTCTTGGACCGCTCGAGCGATCCGAATCCGAGCGATGTTTACGTCGGGGTCATCCGTCAGTTCCTTCGGCATTGCTGGGACGTGACAAACGTCGATATCGAGGGCGTCGGCTTGGTCCTTCGAGCTCGTGGGTTCGAGGTGGACCCGCGCAGCGGGCGGCTCCGGATCGCTGAAGTCGATCGGCTGGCGAGCTGATCTCGGCCCGGATACGCCAACCGGCTGGCAAACCCGCCCCCACCCGGGCGCCAGGAGCCGAGTTGCACCCACCCCCGCAGCACCGCCCCGCGGGTGTTGACCAATCGACGCCCGACTTGGCCTGGAAAGCGGATTCACTCGCCCGGCCCGGTGGATCCAGGCTGGTTTGGGGTACTCGGTCCGAGCTCGATTGGGTCGCAACAGGTACTGCGCCGACAGGAGACCGCGGGGGCAACGAGAACGCTGGAGGTGGAGATCGACTTCACCGACTCGGGCCGCTGCGCTCAAGCAAGCTGCGGCGCTGATAACGCAGGGCTACAAGATCCTTGCTGAGGATGTCGGCGCGCCAAACCCGAGCGACAACGCCTTTTTGCGCGAGGCGATGGTGTGTGCCGAGGCGAGCATCGTTTGGCAGGGCGATCGAGGTGGAATCGACGCGATCGACCCGCGGACCGGCGAGGAAGTCGAGATCAAGAGCACCAAGCTCAATCACGATGGAGACTCGCTCCAGTTCCCGACTAGCCGAGCGATTACGCCGACCGTCATTTCCCGCTTCAGGACTGCCGGATATTGGTTGTTCGCGGTCTTTGACAACTACGGGAACATGGCGATTATCTACCGCGTCGAGCAGGCCAAGATGGAAGCAAAGATCGACCTGCTGGAGGGCAAGATGCGAACTCGCGCGGCCCGTGACGAACCCTTGGAGAACAACCCAAAGACCACCCTGAACGAGATTCGACGGTTCTGCCGGGTGATCTACGCGGGCTGCGACTTCGAGGAATTCCAGATCTCACCGGGCCGTTGGTCAATCCGACGCCGGTAGGGATCAACGAGAACGC
>JAHEXU010000039.1:19474-22444 GCA_023251975.1 bacterium
CGATCGGTCGTCCGGCGGGGCAGCTGACTGCCCGACGTGGTTAGGACCCGGTGCCTCGCCGGCTGGACTGGGAACCTGATCGCGATGACGGCTGAGCTCACCGTCGTTTGCTTTGGGGTGACCTGCCACAATTACTTCGATGAGAGCAGGGCGTTACTCATCCGGCGGCGCGGCGTTGGCGGTTTATCTAGCCGCGGGATGCTGCGCCTGTGCGGCCTGGTTTGGAGCGAGCGCGAGCGCTCATTCGGGGGTCGGCAGCGGCAATGGCTACCGGATCGTCGCGGGGTCGCGCGGTCGGGTCGGCCCGGCGGTCCGCGAGGTCGTCGGCGAGACGGCGCGGCGGACTCGCAGTGGAATTTTTCGGGTCACGCTGGCGAACGGCAGTCGCCTTTTTACTCACGGACCTGACCCCGTTCCCGCCGCGGCGGAAACGGGTTTGGACGGTCACGGTGGTTCCCTACAGCCAGGAGACCCGGAGCGGGCGCCAGTCTGCGCGAGCGACTACTACCAGAGGATCCTTTACGCCTATCCGGCGGGTGGGACCGACAACCTGGCCGCGGTTGCGGCAAACCTGCGGGCGGCGATCGGTCGAATCGACGCGGTTCTCAACGAGGCCGCGCAAGCGAGCAGTTCGAACACGATTACGGCCGACTACAAAGTGCTGTGCGACGGCGCCGGAGCGATCCGGATCGATGCTTTTGCGGTCAGCGGCAGCAGCTTTAGCGATCACGTTGATTCGGCCCAGGCCGTTGGCTATCTCGACCCGAGCGTCGACTACACGATCTTCAGCGAGATCGACGATCCAAGCGTTTGCGGGGTTGGTTCGTGGTACCCCGACGATACCCTCGATGCCGACAACCCGAGCAACAATCCGGTCGGAGCCGAGCCCGGTTATGCGGTGATCTACGCCGACTGCTGGTACGGCGGGCGATACGGCGATGCATGAGAACGGCCACAACCAGGGCGCGGTTCAGCGCAGCGCGCCATTTTCGACCGGCGCCGGGCATTGCTGGGAGGATCTCGACGTGATGTGCTACTCGCCCGACGGCGGCGACCAGCATCAAGACGGGACAGTCCTTAACTGCCCCGCCGACCTTTACTTTGACTGCGGATTCGACAGCTACTTCGACGCCGCCCCCGAGCCCGGCGAGTGGCTTGCTCAGCACTGGAACATCGCGATCCCGGCGAATCGCTTTATCGCGCTCGGCGGCGCGGTCGATCGGACCGCGCCGGAGACCGCGATCGACTCCGGTCCAAGCGGTCCGACCGCGGACTCCACCCCGACCTTTGGCCTCGTCGGCAACGATCTGAACGCGGCCTTCGAATGTCGGATCGGCGGGGCTTGGGAGAATTGCTCGGGGCCGGGCGCGGCCCACACCTCCCAGCCGCTCGGGGACGGCTCCTACACCCTCCAGGTGCGCGCTCGCGACCTCGTCGCAAATCGCGATCCGAGTCCCGCTCTGCGCTCGTTCACGATCGATACGATCGCTCCGCAAGCGGTGATTACCGGCGGTCCGAGCGGCGCCACCGACGATCGTACCCCGAGCTTTCGTTTTGCGACCCTCAATCCCGAGGCGGGGCCGTTGCGCTTTCGCTGCGCCGTTGACGCCCGCGCATTCGCACGCTGCTTATCGCCGCGCACAATAGATCGCCTGGCGAGCGGTCGCCACAGCTTCCGGGTGATTGCGGCGGACGCCGCCGGTAACCGTGATCGGAGTCCGGCGACCAGGAGGTTCCGAATCCGTCGCCGCGCGAGTTGAGCGCCGCTCGCCCGTTTGCGGTTGCCGCGCGGTCCGACCCCGCAGGGTGAGCCCAACCACACCCGAGGCGGGGCGATTCCAAACCAGGATTCCCTAGCCGCATCGGCTCGGATGCGCAATCCTGGAGTTATCGAGAAACCGAGCACCCGGGAGACCGGGGGAAGCGAGAGAAAAATGCGAACCAAAATGTTCTTCACCGTGATGGCAGTCGCCGCTGGCGCTGCCCTCGGCGGCAGTGCTTCGGCCGGTGCGGTCGGGTCGCTTGGCACAACCGAGGTAACGATCGAAACCCAAAACGGCGACTTCTTCGGAACCGTTGTCAGCTCCGATCCGGACAGCTGCGCCGAGGGACGGACGGTCAAGCTGTTCAAGCTGGTCGGCGATACTCCGGATCCGAAGGTCGATCACAAGATCGCCTCCGATACCGCCTCGTTGAACGGCGACGAGTACCAGTGGTCGACCGGCAACACCGGTCTCCATCGTGGCCGCTACTACGCGCGGGCCGGCAAGACCGACTTCTGCCGCGGCGACAACAGCCCGGTCGTCAAGGCCTCGAGCGGGTTCTAACCAATCGCGCTGCCTCGACCGGGCCGCAGTGGTTTCACTGCGGCCCGGTCAGCGGCGTTAGCCCGTCGGCGGCTTCTTAAATGGCAGGTACTCCGTCTGAACGCCCAAATCGTCGCGCCTAATCGACAGAACTTGCCAGAGATCTTCAACCTTGATCCACCGAACCGGCCGGTCGGTTCGGTGTATTCAGGTTCAAACCGGACGATGCACGCTGGGCAAGTCGCGCGGCGGCACGCGGCGAGATCCGGCGACTCGCACGGGGGTTGTATTCGGCCAATACCGACGAGCCAATCGAATAGCTGCTGCGCCGCCGCTGGTACGACGTCGCCGCGCTCTACTTCCCAGGCGCAGTGGTCGTCGATCGCAGCGCGGCATTTGCCAAGCCGGCTGCTGATGGCTCGCTCTTCCTCGACATCGGCGAGCGCCAGAGCGCTCCCCGCCCGGTGAGGCTCCCAGGCTTGACGCTCCGACCGCGCAGCGGTCCGGCGCCGGTGGCGGGTGATCGCGAATTCATGTCGCTGTGGATGTCCAGCCCCGCCCGGGTACTGTTGGACAATCTCCGACCGTCGCGGGCGCGCGTAGGCGTGGCGCGGACGCTGCGTCAAGACGAACTCGAAGACCACCTCGACCCGCGGGCGCGGAG
>JAHEXU010000211.1 GCA_023251975.1 bacterium
TAGCTCACCGAGACCCGAAAGAACCGCGGCCGCCCGCACAGCGGCATCGGCGCCTTCCCCGGCGACGATCTCCTCAAGGCGCCTCACGGCCTGCTCGGATAGCTGACCGCGACCCGAGAGGACTTCGGCCGCCCGCACAGCGGCACTCCTGTCTTCCCCGCCGACGATCTCCACCAGGTGCCCCACGGCCTGCTCGGATAGCTCACCGACACCCGAGAGGACCCCGACCGCCCGCGCAGCGGCACTCCTGTCTTCCCCGCCGACGATTCCCTCAAGGCGCCCCACGGCCTGCTCGGATAGCTCACCGACACGCGAGAGGACCTCGGCCGCCCGCACGGCGGCAACTCCGTCTTCGCCGGCGACGATCTCCTCAAGGCGGGATCGTATCGTCGGTTCAGCAGGCGTCAGTTCGGCCAGCTTCAGGAACTCGTCGACTCCGAGGGTCGTGGCGGCGCGTTCGGCTGCGATTTTCGGGAGGGGGGTTCGGGCGCCCAGCTTGGCAATCGGGCCCAGTACACCCCGCAGGGCTTCGCGGTACTCCTCAAACCGGGCGGGTCCGCTGCGGTCGAGCACTTCGTCGACTGCCCGTTCCAGCAACTCGCGAGTCAACTTGGTGGGCAGTGGGAGATCGTCTGCGATCGCGGCGAGCGCGAAGCGGAAGTCGCGGCCGAGGAGCGTTTCGTGACCGGAGGGGGTAAGGCCGAGCCGCTCTGCGTCCTCGCCCGTCGCAAGGATCGAGCTTTCGAAAAGGGGGCTAAGCGCCTCGGGCGAAGCATCGGCGACGAGCCCGAGGGCGAGGAGGATCGGCTCCCGGTAGCGCGGGTCGCCGATGTGCTCGCGGATCCGCTCCGGTTGCTCCCAGGGGCTGCCCGAGAAGGCGAGCGCGCGGGCCGCAAAGTACTCCTCGAAGGTCAGGTGCGGAAATCCCCACCTACCCGGTGCTCGCTCAACCAGCAGGCCCGATTGCTTGTCGACGAGCCTGACGAACCCTTCGAGGGACTGCCACAGCTTCGAGTTGGCCAGGTCGGACGAGCGATCGAGCAAGTCCGCGCTCCACTCCAACCCCTCCTCCTCGGCCCAATCGGGCCCCCAGAGCTGGCAGAGCCCGCGCAGGTCGGTCGATCCCTCCGGGCGATGCTCATGAAGCCAGGCTCCTAGCGATGTCAGGAGGAGCCTCAGCCTCCGCTCGTCAGGGAGGTCGCCGCCAGGGACTCCTTGGGTAAGCCGCCAAGTACTAGCGAGAGCGTTGACGATCTCGTTGTATGCCTCGGCCCGACGCTCTGGGAGCGTGCCGCGGGTGCGGTGGACGATGATCAGTGCAACCAACAAAAGTGGATTCGCCGCAAGTCGGCGGACACCCGGGTTTAGTTCGAAGGCGCTGAGCAGATCATCGCGAGCAGTTGCGCTTGCTGCCGCGCCTATCCGAGGGTCCTTGTCCGGGGCCTCGGCAGCGTCGAGCTCCGGAAGGTATTGGGCGAGGAAGGCATCGATCGCCGGGTCGTCCATCTCTTCGAGGCGGCAGACGACGAACTCGGTGGGTAGTGGCGCGGCGTCGTAACCGGAAACTCGACTCGTGCAGATGATTCGGTTTCCGCGCAGGCACTGGGTGTTTGCGAAGCTCGCAACCCGCTGCACAACGGTCAGTCGGTCTTCGGCGGTGATCAGCTCATCGAGGCCGTCGAACAAGATCAGGCAGCGCCCGGCCTGAAGCGCGGCCTCAAACACCTTGTTGAGCGTCGGGCGGTCGGCCAGCCAGCAGCCAGCGTTGAGCTGGTGCTCGGTCAGGTAGGCGGTGAGGTTGGCGCTGCCGGAGCGAGCAAATCCGCCGACCGAGACGTAGACCGGGAACCCGGCGGCCTCCTGCGTCGTGTCCGCATCTTCAACCAAGGCATCGGCGGCCGTGATCGCGAGGTGGCGCAGGAGGGTGGACTTGCCGATCCCGGGGTCGCCAAGCACGAGTAACTTGTCCGACTTGGCGAGGAACTCTGTGATCGGCGAAGGCGTCGGTTTTTTTAGGGTTCGATCGGAGAAGTCGCGCAATCGATCAAGCGCTGCCTCGTGCTCTTGAGCTGTGATCTCCCCGCACCGGAACTGCTCCCCAAGGAGCGCGACCTCTCTTTCCTCTCTTCGCTGCCAGCGCCTTCCGCGGTCGTCGTCGGCGACCGCTGACGGCTCGACGTAGATCTTTCGCAGGGGCAATTGGAAATGCTCGATTCGCCCGATGCCGGCGGTCCGAACGAACGCGAAGTCAGCGCGGAGCCAGTCGAGGTACTCGAGCTCGTCGGAGTGGTTCGGGGCGGTGGGTCGGGTGTCGGCGAGGTAGGCGAGACGTGCCGTGAAGCCTAAGACTTGGTCGTCTGAGAGGTGCCGCTTGAAGGCATCGAGGAAGGTGACGAAGGGCGCAACCAGGGCGTCCGAATCTGCTGGTTGGCTGGAACCGCCGATCGAGTTGCGGGCGAGTCTGGCCAGGCGGCGAGCATCCGCGTCGCGTCCCGCAAGCAGGACGTGCTTGAGCTCGCTGGCCCCCTCATGCTCGAGGAATGCCTCGGTGATATCGAAGCGCGCCAGGATCGCGGCGTGTGCCCCCTGTGTCTCGTTCCAGGCCGCACTTGCCGATTTCTTTAAATGTTTCTCGCGCGCCCTTTTGTTGAGCGCTGCGAACCATCTGTCGGATGCCATCTCTCGTAGGAGCCCCGCGGCCAGGGCACCTCCTGCGGCGATCAGTTCCACCGGCGCATCGTCGCACGTCACGGCCGAAGCGACGATTGTTGGGGCCGTCGGCGCTGGCGGGGCTACGGCCCCCTGCCGACCATCCGCTCGGTTGTGATATGAGCCTAAATCGGGGTGCCCGGATTCGAACCGAGGACCTTTTCGTCCCAAACGAAACGCGCTACCAGGCTGCGCTACACCCCGAGGGGAAAGCCGATTGTAGCCGGGCGGAGCGGCTGCACCGGCGGCGGCGATGCGGCGATCAGTCAACTAGGCTGCGGCTCGATGGCCGAGGTATTGCCGATCCACGCCGTTCGTTTCGATCCGGAGCGAGCCGGTCCGCTCGAGGACCTGGTCGCGCCGCCCTACGACGTAATCACCGCCGAGGGGCGCGCCGCGCTACTCGCCCGTTCGCCTAACAACATCGTCGCGCTTGATCTCCCCGAGACCGGCGACGGCTCCGACATCTACGCCCACGCCGCTCGCCTGCTGGAGCGCCGACTTGCCGAAGGGGTGCTGGTCGCCGAACGCGAGCCCTCGATCTGGGCCTACGAGCAGCAATACACCGGACCCGATCAGGCGCCCCGAACCCGGCGCGGATTTTTGGCTCGATTCCGAATCGAGGAATACGGAGCCGGGCGGGTGCGACCCCACGAGCGGACCCAGCCGAGACCGAAAGAGGACCGCCTGCGACTGACCCGCGCCTGTGCCCACAACCTCTCGCCGATCTTCGTCCTCCACCCCGGCACGGTCTGGGAGCTGTTGACACCGGCGCTCGGCGAACCGTTCGGAGAGGCGAGCGATGACGACGCAACCACCCATCGGGTCTGGCGGATCGCCGACCCGGCGGTCCACCGGGCGATCAGCGAGCGACTGGCCGACGCTGAATTTCTGATCGCCGACGGTCACCACCGCTACGAGACCGCCCGCGCCTACGCGGCCGAGATCGGCGGGGAGGGTCCTCACAACTACGTACTCGCCTGCTTTGTCTCGCTCGACGACCCCGGCCTGACCGTGTTCGCGACCAACCGCCTCCTCACCGGCCTCTCCGATCAACCCGATAAACAAGCCGCGATCAGGGATACGACGCGGCGCCACTTCACGATCGAGGAGGTAGCCAGCGAGGCCATCGTCCCCCCCGCCGACGCCGGTCCCGGTGCCTTTGGCTACATCGACGCCCACCACCAGGCCGCCTACCACCTCCGCCTCAACGACCCGTCGATTCTCGAAACGCTGCTGGGCGATCACTCCGAGGCCTATCGAAACATCGACGCGGCGATCCTCGAGACGATCTTCCTGCGCGGCGCCCTGGGGATGAGCAGCGACGACATCGCCGCCAAGCGCGGCGTCGCCTACGACTCGGACCTCGACTCGGCGCTCGCCCGGGTCAGCTCCGGTGCGGTCGACGCCGGGTTCTTCCTCCGCCCCACCCCGATCGAACAGGTTCGCGCGGTGGCGGCGAGCGGCGAAACAATGCCGCCGAAGTCAACCTACTTCTTCCCCAAGATCCTGACCGGAATCGTCCTCAACCCCCTGCGCTGAGCCGCCGGCCCGACCGATGAACGACCACCCCAGCACCGAAGCAGGCCGCCGCGAGGCTCCGATCGAGGTCGCGATCTTGTTGTTTGACGGGTTGACCGCGCTCGACTGCCTCGGCCCCTACGAGGTGCTTCAAAACGTCCCGATGATCGAGTGCAAGTTCGTCGCCGAAAAACCGGGGCTGATCAGGACCGAAGGCGGTCCGCTGGTGATCGAGGCCCAGCACTCGCTTGAAGCGGTAAGGAACCCCGGGGTCGTTTTGGTCCCCGGCGGGGCCGGAAACCGACAGCTCCTGAAAAACCAAACGGTGCTCGATTGGCTGCGCGAGGCCCATCGGACCAGCCGCTGGACGACCTCGGTCTGCACCGGGTCGCTGGTCCTCGGCGCGGCCGGGCTGCTCGACGGACTGCGGGCGACCGGTCATTGGATGTTTTTGGAGCCACTGCACAGCTTCGGCGCCGAACCGACATCGCAGCGGGTGGTCATCGAAGCCGAACCGCGGATCATCACCGCCGCCGGCGTCTCGGCGGGGATTGATATGGCGCTGCGCCTGCTTGAGATCCTGTTCGCCCGCGAGGTCGCCGAGGCGGCCCAGCTCGCGATCGAATACGACCCCCAGCCGCACATCGACGCGGGCTCCCCCGCCAAGGCCCCGGCCGCGGCGGTCGAGCTGCTACGGAGCGACTTTGCCGGCTATCCAACCGAGGCGAGCTGAGCGGCAGCGATGAAGATCTACACCAAAAAGGGCGACGACGGGACCACATCGCTGTGGTACGGCGGTCGCCGCGGCAAGGCCGATCCGCGGATCGAGGCCTACGGCGCGATCGACGAGGCGGGTTCGGCACTCGGGGTGGCGCGGTCGCTGTGTCGGCCCGCGGAGGCTGCGGAAGCCGAGGTCGCCGCCGACATCCTGAAGATCCAAAACGAGCTGTTCGCGAACA
>JAHEXU010000212.1 GCA_023251975.1 bacterium
GGGAGGACGACGCGTCTGCTGAAGTCGACGACGTAGTCCTTAAGCATGCCACCAGGCATCCGTTTGGACTTCATCGTTCCGGGGGCTGAGCGACGGAGTTGCTCGCCGCGCTTGCCGCGCTTCGAGCACTCCATCCAGCGAGCGGGTTGAAAACGCCGAGTCCAGAATCGCACATCGCACATCATGGCATGGATTGCGCCCTCGCGATCCCAGACGAGCTTGTCGGGCGGGGCACCGGGGGCGGCCCAAGCAGTGGCGCGTCCCCCAGGTGATGTCGGCGAAGGACTTGGAGAAGATCAGCGCTCCGGCAAAGGCGCGAGAATAGGACAAGGCCCGGTCAGGATTTTGGCGCGGCGGGTTTGGTTGTAGCCGACGGCGACCTCGGCGCGGGGCTCGGTGATCGAACTGGCGGAGGTCACCGGGCGCGTAGGTAAGCGGCGCGCTCGAAAGGTGCGGGGCTCGGCGTAGCGGGGGCGAACCTCGCGGACATAGTCGTCGAAGATCGACTTGCCGCCTCCGTAGCCGAGCTTGGTGTAGACCTCGCGTTAGCGGACCGCGGAAAGCCTTGGGCCCACGACCCGAGTTCCGCAGTTCGTGCGCGGGGCTGGCCAACGAGCTGATCGAGGCGCAGTCCAAGCAGGAGCCGGCGCGGGCGATCGGGCGTTGGCGACGCTACGAGCTGCTCGCAATCGATGAGTTGGGCTACCTCGCCCTGCCCGAGGGGGCGGCCGAGCTGGTCTTCCATGTGATCTCCGAGCGGCGAGCCGTTTGTCCTCGGGACCCGCGATTATCGCCCCGGACGCCTTGAGATCGTCGCCTTCAGTAGTAGCGCTGGCCCCTGCTTTTTCTTCGAAACCGACCACGGCTCCAGTGGGTTCTGCGGCTCGCTGAAGGTTCCCGACGAGGAAAAGGCGATCAAGCTGTCGATGGCCAGCCAATCGTTTGGGCCAGGGTTCTCACGTTCGACGGTCGCCGGCATCACCAACCCGAACGTCGACTCGGCCCTGGTTCGGGTTCGCGCTCACGGGAGGGCCCGCCGCCGACCGGCGCTTCTGGCGCGAATCGGCGGCCCCTACCTGGAGCGCCTCGACGTCGATCAACGCTTCGGAGCGTTCGAGCGGACGGTCGCGAACTGCATCCATACGCAGCGCTTCCTCGCGGTGGGCTTCGATTCGGCTGGCGAGCGGCTCGGAAGTAGGCGTGGATTTCCGACTGGCGCTTGCAATACAACCGCGGGCTTCTACCTGTCCAGGAGCACCCGGTCTGTCAGACCGTGGCTCCGGACGCCGTCGCGACGGTCTGCCGTCGCCGATAAGTTGAGGTCGAGGATTCGCGCGCGGGCAACCGGCAATCTGCGCCCAAAGATGACCCGAGGCGCGCCCGGTCTCGAGCGCCCGGACGAGCGACCCGCCAGGTGTGAAATGATCGTCAACCATGGACTCGATCGTGCTCGAGATCGTCGAGGGCCCCGACCGGGGCAGACAGGTTTGCGGCGACACCGTGGTCGAGCTGGGACGCGATCGATCGATCCAGGGAGCCCTCACCGACGAGCAGGTTTCACGCCGCCACGCCCGCGTGATCCAGGGCGAAGGCGGTTTGTTGGTCGAGGATCTTGACTCGACCAACGGGACCTTCGTCAACGACCGACCGGTCGCCGGGCATCAACTCCTCGCGCCCGGTGATCAGATCCGGGTCGGCCTGACAGTAATCGCGATCCCCTCAGCCGATGGCGACCCAGGGGCGAGCGCCGTGGCGCTGCCGCCACAGATCACGCAGGTTGGCGCCGAGGTGCTGCGACCGCCAAAGCCCGATGAGCTGCCCGAGTCGCCACCCCCGGGCCTGGTCGCGGCCGAGCAGGCGCCCGGGTTCATCAGCGACAGCGCCATAGGAGCCGCCCTGGGAGGCTCGCACGACGCCGCGCTCCCCCCCGCCAAGGGCGCTTTCAGCTCCGACGATCTGGCCCGGCTGGTCGACACCCGGGTCAAGTTCCAAACGAACCGGGCGGCGTTTGCTCTGCTCGGGTTTGCGGCGCTGGTCGTGATTGTCGTCCTCGGCTCGCGCTGATGCCCTGAAGCCGGACGCCGATCGGGGGCTCGGCGTTACCCGAAGTCCGGCAACACGGCCGCGCTGGCGGAGTGCGATGCGACGCCGACGGCGCTCGCCGCGGAGGCGGATTGGTTGTCGCGAAGCGCGAAGTAGAGGATCAAAACGATCGCCACCACGATGATGATTCCGGCGCAGATGGCGGTCGCCAATCCGCTGCGGGCCTGCGAGCGACCGCGCGGAATCGGTCCGCTGGCGGTCTGGTCGGGAAATTCCGGCGCCGACGCGGCTGCGGCCAATTCGATCGGGCGGGGACGGACCCGCGATATCGACGGGTCCTGGGGCGCGGGAACATCGCCCCGAGCCTGCGCGGCGGCGGCGGCCGGTGGCGCAGCAGCCTCGATGCCGGAATTGGTGCCGGGATTGGTGGCGGGGCCGCTCGGCGCCGGAACCGGCTCCGAAACCGCGGGCGGGCGCGGCGACGAGGGCGAATCGGCTCGCGCGTCCGGGCGTTTACGGATCACCGTGCCAGCCGCTCGCGGGCTTCCCTCGAGGCGCCACCGGGTGATCCCCATCGTCACCGTCGCACCGGGCTCCAACAAGCGCACCCCGATGATCTCCTGACCGTTCACCTGGGTACCGTTGCTGGAACCGAGATCCTCGACCGATACGGCGCCGTCGCTTGCCAAGGTGAACCGCGCATGCATCCTGGAAAGCTCGGGGTCGTCGATCACCAGATCGCAGCCCTCACGTCCGACGCTCGCACCCGACGACAATTCGATGGCCTTACCCGGACGCGGTGCCAGCTCGGTGAAGCGGATGATCGAGGACTCCTCAGCCACTGGCGGATCGATCGATCGGATGGATTGCGCTCGGGCTCGGCTTTTTTTCGAGCAGCGAGCCCGAGCCGACCGTCGCGGCGGCGATCAGCGAACCCGGGGTCGGCGGCGACTCGACATCGGCGAGAATCGGAATCGAGGCCTGCTGGGGCGGGATCGACCATTCGACGCGGCGAAACTCGCCTGAGGATTCGAGATAGGTGAGCGAGGCGATCGGCAGCAGGGCGATCCTGGTTGCGGTTGCCAGTGTCCACGAGACCCAGTAAAAGATGATCGCCTCGGCGGGCCTGAGGTCGAGTTCGAGGATCTGCGCGAGGGCGTAGAGGAGCCCGAACTCGACCAGCGCCAGGATCCCGGTCATCCAGGGCGGCTGGTACTTGAGGATCCACGAATAGACACCCGCATCGAGCGCCACGCCCAGCAGCAGGAAGACACCGATCAGGACGATCCAGTCCTCGCGGCCGGTGATCAGGCTGAGGATGAGGCCTAGCAGCGCTGGCAGCGTCAGGGTTGCGGTCCGGGTGTGGATCCTGCCTGTCGGGGTCGGGCACACTAGGCCAGCTGCTCCGTCTTTCGAACCGCCCGCAACGCCCGGACCGTCTTGCGGGCAAGTCCAACCTGCATCGCAAGGCGCGAGGGGAAGGAGCGTCGACGGAGCTTCTCGGCCCGGGCGACATCGCCGACGAACCGCCGGGCTATGTATTTCAGCCCGGCGATCGTGTCTCCGTTCGGGACGACCGTGTTGGCCTGGATCCCCATCATGCAAAGCCGCGAATCGGGGCGATCGAGCGGCGGCACCCCGCAGTTTGTCTTGAGCTGGATCCGTTCGCGCTCAAGCGGAACCCCGTAGTGCTCGACCAGGCGCCGGAAAAGCGGCAGCGACAGCGCAGACTTGACGAAGCCGGTACCGGCAACGATCCCGGTCAAATCGAGCGCCACCTGGTTGCCGTTGAGCGCCTTCACCGTGACGCTGAGACCGGCGGATCCCGAGTCGATCGAGGCGATGTCACCGACCAGCTCGTCGAACATCCCCGCCTGGCGCCCCTGGGCGACCCGATCGCCCCAGCCGCGGCGACTCGGCGAGGTCCCGCGGAGCGCTTGGCCGAGAAAGTCAAGTCGCTGATCGAAGCTGAGCGTCTGGAAGGCGTCGATCCCACTGCCATCGAACAGGCAGCGGGGGACGTTCAGGTCCTGTTCCTCCGGCTGCGGATTGCGCCGCAGCGCGATGCACTCGGCGCCAGCGTCGAGAATATTGACCCACTCGTTGACCGAGGCGATTCCGGAACCGATCACCATGTAGCGGCCGCCCGCCTGGTAGCGCTTGGCCTCATAGGCCTGGACCACCCGATCGGCTGTTTTTGGGTTGTCTCGCGCCGCCTGGCAGACCGGGGTGAAGGCGAGCGGACCGTGTCCGATCGCGAGCATTGCGTGGCGAGCGCGAGCGACCAGCTCACCGTCTTCGTCGTAAAGCGAGAAATATGGGGGGGTTCCGGGCTCACGCGAGATCCACCCGATCTTGCGGCCCCCGAGGACGCGGTGCTCGTAGCCGAGCGACTTCCAGACGATCGCGGCCTCCGAGAGCATCTCCGAAACGCCGGGGTTGAACTTCCGCCCGATCGAACGAAAAAGCGGCGTCACGTCGCGCCGCGCGACGGCATCCATCTGCGCGAAGGTCGGCCAGTCAGCGGGCAAAAAGTGCGACTCCGACTCGGAGCGCAGAACTGTCTGGCCGAGGTTCCAGGCGAACTGCTGGTAGGTACCGACCGGGTTCGTCGACTCCCCGAAGATGCCGATCCGGCGAGGATCGAAACCCATATACACCGCCGTGGTGTAGACGAGGAGGGCGCCAAAACCGTCGCCGATCACCGCGATCGTGACATCGTCGGGGCTGTTGAAGTGGTGGCTCAATTCGGGGCGGATCCTATCCAGACTTGGCTGTCTGCGGGAGCCCCCGCCCGAGCTGAAACGGCTGGCCCGACCTCGACTCGCCCCGCGGCGAGGGCTCAGACCAGCGGGCCGGACGGCTCCGCCGCGATGATCGACCAGCCGAACCGGGTCATGTCGTCGCGCGGGGCGAGGGCGCCGGGGCGCTGGCCGCGGCGCACGAACAAAACCGGAGCAACCGCCGAGCGGGCGATCGCCGAGCGGACCGGACCGAGGCCCTCCTCGCGCCACCGGGCCGACAGCCCGACGACCAGCATCCCTGCCCCCTGCGATGCCGCCAAAACGCCCGCGTCGCCGGGCTCGGTGACGACTGGGATCGCGCTGACCCCGGTGAACTGCTGCACGATCAGG
>JAHEXU010000213.1 GCA_023251975.1 bacterium
ACTCGGCGAAACCCGCCGCGCCCTCGCGTCGGACCTGACTCGGCGAAACCCGCCCCGTCGTCACTGTTTGTGGCGCTAGATCCGGGATTGGCGGTCAGGCTCGGGGCCGACCAGCACCCCCCCCGGGGGGTATCGGCGCAAACCACCCGGGTTGGCGCGAACTACTCGGCGTCGTCGCGAACCAGCGCCAAGACGGTCAGGGTCACGACCTTTAGGTCGAGCCAAGGGGACCAGTTCTCGACGTAGTAGTTGTCCCACTCGACTCGGTCTGAAATCGAGGTGCGGCCGCGCAGTCCGTGGACCTGCGCCCAGCCGGTGATGCCCGGCTTGACCCGGTGGCGGTCGCTGTAGCGGTGAAACTGCTGCTCGAAGCGCTCGACGATCGGCGGCCGTTCGGGCCGCGGCCCGACGATCGACATCTCGCCCTTGAAGACGTTGACCAGCTGCGGCAACTCATCGATCGAGGTGCGGCGAATCAGGGCACCAAGCCTGGTGCGACGGTCGCCTTCACCCTCCACCCCGCCCGGCCCGAGGCCCTCCGCGAAGGCACCCTCGAGGCTCTTCCAGGAGTGCTCTGAGGACTGGTGTGGGCTCGCCGCCTCGCGCATCGAGCGGAACTTCAACATCTCAAACGGGATCCCGTCGATCCCGATTCGGGTTTGACGAAAGAAGATCGGATTGCCGAGGTCGACCGCGACCGCGATCGCCAAGAGGATGAAGAGCGGTGAGATCGCCAGCAAGATCAGGCCCGCAATGCAGCGATCGAGCGCATACTTGAGGCCAAACCGCCAGCTCGCCGGGGCGGTCCCGTGCATCGAGACCAGCGGCAAGCCGCCGATCCGCTCCAGAGTCATCTCGTCGCGCACCCCCTCAAAAAGGCGCGGCACCACCGAGACGGCGACGCCGAGTTCGCCGAACCGCTCGACCAGCTCGAGCTGGGCCTCGTTGGTGGTGTTGGAGAAGGCGAGGATCGCGTGTTCGACCCCGACCCCGGCGACGTATCGCTCCAGCTGGTCGGTCGGCAGGACCGGCAGGTCGGACGGCATTCCCGGCAGCGGCTCGTCATCGAGGAAGGCGACCGGGCGCAGCCCGCCGGAGGCGCCGGCAAGCCGCTCGGCGATCAGGTGACCGATTCGCCCCGCCCCGACCACGAGGGTCGGCTGGCCACCGCCGCGGCGCCAACTCGCGACCTCGGCGGCACGCAGGCCGGAGCGCCCGCCGACCAACAGCAGCGATCCGGTCAGCCAGGCGGCGATCGCCGACTCGCCGACCTCGGGATCGTTCTTGAACAAAACCGAGAAGAAGGTCACGGCCATCGCCGCCATCGCGGTCGAGGCGAGGATTCCGCGAGCGTCGTCGAGCAGCGAACCGAGAATCCGCGGCCGATGCATCCGCTTCAGGTTCAACATCAAAAGCGCGACCAGCGGGAAGGCAAAAATCCAGGGGTAGCTGCCCTCGCCGAGCAGCCCGACCGAGGCCTCGATCGCGATCAGCCCGGAGCTGATCGCTAGCATCGCCAAGTCAAGCATCACAACCCGCTGCTTGGCGCGGATCTGGCGCCGCCGCGCCGCCGCCCGTGCTGGCACCAGCACGGTGGTTGCTGGCCTGAGCCAGCGTGACGACAGCGCGTCGATGGTCGTTTCGGGGGCCGAGTCGCTCACTTGCTCCCCCACCTATCGGCACCACCGGCCGCGCACCCCAATCGTGCGGACGCAATCGGACGACCGTCGCAGCAAGGCCGACAGGGCCGGTAAGGCGCTTCAACATCGCGTCGCAGTTTTTCCCCACGGGATCTCATACGAGATGCGTCCTTGCGTGCCCGGGCCACCCTTCGGTGGCGTCGCTTATCTGCGCAACCAACGCTATCACCCCGGCAAAATCTGCCGGGATAGAATCCTCGGAGGACGAATCCGACCGGCAACGATCGTTGGTTGGCTATCTCGTAATTAAACGCTCTCGGCAAAGACCCTCAGCCCCTGCCCCCGAGCTTACCGCGAGTAGGGCATCACAAAACGGCCGTGATTGATAGCTGCGAGCGATCGTTCGCTCCGAGCGCCCCGGCGCGGCGCCAAATCAACCCTCTTCGAGATCGCGGGCCGCGATCAGATACGCGGCGACCCCGGCGCCGACGGCGCCAAGCGCGGCGACAACCCGGATCTGGCTGCGAAATCGCGCCCGCAGATAGGCCACGACCAACCGCCCGATCGCCTCGTAGACCGAACTCACCCGGCGCCCTCCTCCCCGGCCCGGGCGGCCCGCACCCGATACGCCATCCGCGACTGCAGCGAGAACAGCTCGATGAAACCGGGGCTGGCGTTTTGTGAGAATTCGCCGCCGGAGGCGCCGAAGCTCGCCAGCGCCTCGTCGTAGAGAGCGTTCGGGGAACTGCGGGTTGTGATCACGGCGCTCCCCTTGTAGAGCTTGACGGTGACCTCGCCGCTGACCAGTTGGTTGGCCGAGCGCATGTAGGCCTCGATGTCGGCCCGCAACGGCTCATACCAAAGGCCGGAGTAAGCGATCCAAGCCCACCTCTGATCGAGCCCCGCCTTGAACTCGTTTTGGTGGCTGGTCGAGACGAGCTTCTCAAGCTCGCGGTGCGCCGGCAGCAAGATCGCCGCCGCCGGAACCTCATACAGGTCGCGCACCTTGAGGCCGACGATCCGGTCCTCGATGTGATCGACGATCCCGACCCCGTGCCGGCAGCCCAGCTCGGACAGCCGATCGATCAGCGCGACCAGCTCGAGCGATTCACCGTCGAGGCTGATCGGCGCCCCGGCCTCGAAGCCGATCCGCACCGACTCTGACTGATCGGGCGCCTGCTCGGGCAGGGTGACGAGCTGAAAAACATCATCCGGCGGGGCGGCGCCGAGGTCTTCGATCGAGCGGCCCTCGGAGCTTCGCCCCCACAGGTTGTCGTCGATCGAGTATGGCGGCGCCTCGGTCCCACCGCTCAGCGCAATCCCGTGTCGGCGGGCGTAGGCAAGCTCCTCCTCGCGCCCCATCTGCCACTCGCGAACCGGCGCGATCACCCCCAGTTCCGGGCCCAGGGTGGCGACCGTCGCCTCGATTCGAACCTGATCGTTGCCCTTGCCGGTGCAGCCATGAGCGATCGTGTCGCAGTTGTTGGCCCGCGCCGCCTCGACCGCGAGCTTCGCGATCAGGGGCCGCCCCAGCGCCGTGAACAGCGGGTAGCCGCCGCCGTAGAGGGCGTTGGCTTGGATCGCCGGCAGCACGTACTCGGCGGCGAACTCGCGGCGGGCATCGACCACCAGCGAAGCAACGGCGCCGAGGTCGGCAGCCTTGGCGGCGACGAAATCCCAGTCCTCGCCGGGCTGGCCAAGGTTGACCGTCAGGGTCACCACCTCGGCTCCGTAGCGTTCCTGGATCCAGTGCAGCATGACGCTGGTGTCGAGGCCGCCCGAATACAAAAGCAGGACTCGTGCGACCGAGTCGGGGTCGGCCTGGTAGGAGGCGATCGGGGGGAACGCGGCGGCGGATTCGCTCATCGCCGCGAAGTCTGGCACGCCCGCAGCGATCGCGGCGAGACGAATCGCCGAGCCGAGCAGTCATGATTGATCGCGATGATTCGTGCTGCCCGCATCGCCGCGATCGCCTTGCTGACCAGCGGTCTGGTGATCCTGCTCGACGCCGGGTTGACGATCGCTTGGAAGGAGCCGATCTCCTCGATCATCGCCCAGGTCAACCAGGACAGGGCGTCGGAGCAGTTCGAGGATCTGCGCCGACAATTCGCCGAGCGGATCTCACAACTGCCCCCGAAGGGCAATCCTCGCGCCCAAGCGCGAGCGCTGGCGCGGATCTTTCGCGCCGACATGCCGCCGGCCGGGCACGCGATCGGCCAGATCCTGATCCCGGCGATCGACGCCGACTACAAAGTGGTCGAGGGGACCGATACCGAGAGCCTCAAAAAAGGCCCCGGCCACTACCCGGAAACGAAGATCCCCGGGCTCGGCGGGACCACCGCGATCGCCGGGCATCGCACCACCTATCTGGCGCCGTTTCACGACATCGACAAGCTAAAAAAGGGCGATGAGATTGTCCTCGAGATGCCGTACGCGAACTTTCGCTACGCGGTCGAGAAGACCCGGATCGTGACCCCTGACAAGGTCGGCGTGGTCCGCGACATCGGCCGCGAGCGGCTCGTCCTCAGCGCCTGCCACCCCCTCTACAGCGCCGCCCAGCGCTACATCATCTTCGGGCGACTGGTCCAGGTGGGGATGTTCGGCCCGCTGACCAAGCGCTGGCAGGACCCGTAGGCAAGGCCAGGGCCGGGCGCCGCCCTCAACCCGGATCGACGCTCAGGCGCCGACCCGCTCGGTTTCGACGCTTTGCAGGGTGCGAAGCAGGCCCTCGGCAACCCCGACCTGCGGCGCCCAGTCAAGGACCCGCCGTGCCCGGCCGGCATCGAGCGCGATCCGCTGCACCTCACCCGCCCTGGCGGGTGCGTGCTCGGCCTCGAAGCGACCCTCGGCGTGGGGAGCGAGCGCCGCGATCAGATCGAGCACGGTCGTCTCGACCCCGGTGCCGACGTTAAACGGCTCGGTCTCCTCGATCCCGACCACCCCGAGTCGCTGACTCGCCGCCACCATCGCCCGCACCACATCGCCGACGTAAACGTAATCGCGGGTCTGCAGACCGTCCCCGAACACCGTCGGGGCGGTCGATTCGAGCAGCCGACCGCAGAAGATCGCCACCACCCCGGCCTCGCCGTGGGGGTCTTGGCGCGGCCCGTAGACGTTGCCGAGCCTCGTCGCGACGGCGGGAACGCCGTGGAGGCGCCGATAAAGCGCCAGGTATTCCTCGCCGCACAGCTTGCTGGTCCCGTAGGGGGTCTCGGGGCGGCGCGCGGTTGACTCGTCAAGCGGCAGATCCTGACCCTCCCCCTCGCCGTAGATCGCGCCGCCGGTCGAGGCAAATACGACCGGGGCGGGCGGCCCCTCGGCCGCGATGATCGCCTCAAGCAGGTTGATCGTGCCGACGATATTGGCGGCGGCGTCGGCAACCGGGTCGGCATCCGCCTTGCGTACATCGACCTGGGCGGCGAGGTGAAAGACTCGGTCGGGGCGGTGGGCCGCGAGCAGTCGCGCGAGGGCGGCGGCGTCGGTGATCTCGAGTAT
>JAHEXU010000040.1 GCA_023251975.1 bacterium
CGCTTGATGCCCCCGTGATCAACGCCGCTCGCTTCGCCATTTGCTCTCTTTCGTCGGCTTGACACGATTGCCGCAGTTGCCGCTCGGGCGCACCCTAGATGACTGATTGCGAATCCGCTTGCCCACCGAGGCGGATCTCGCGGCGCCGGGCAAACGACGCGTTTACAGCGCCTCGTGGCAGCGCCGGCAACCGGCTCAGGCCGGGCGGGAGGTGGCGATCTCTAGGATGAGGATCGCTGCCGTAATGATCCGCCGCTGCCCCTCCCGCAACCGCTCTACCGCCGCCCTCGCCGGCTTGTTCGCGCTCGGACTCGTCGCCTGTGGCGGTGGCGAGCTGTCGCCCGATCGCCCCGCGCCGGACCCGTCGTCGTTTCCGAGCGGCGCGGGCAGGACGCTCGATCAGATCGCGGCCGAGGTCGGAGGCCCGAGCGACGAGCTGGTCGTGCTGCCGGCGGGACGGGTAATCAACCGCGGGGTCGATCGGTTCGGGTTCGCGGTTGTGAGCGTTGAGAACGTGCCGATAACCGATGCATCGGTCGCGATTTACGTGAGTTCGGGCGGCCGCAACGCCCTCGGCCCGTTCCCGGCGGCGGTCGAGACGCTCGACACCAAGCCCGCCTATTCGACCGAGCTGACCAGCTCCGACCCCGATGCGGTCGAGGTCGTCTACGTCGCCTCGATCAAGGCGCGGAGTCGCGGGCCGCTAGAGATGCTGGCGGTCGTGACATCAAAAACGCTCGACGGCACCTTCGCGGCGCGAGTCCCGCTGGACGGTGAGGTCGGCGAGTTTGCGGCGGTTCCGACGGTCGGCGATCGGGCGCCGCTGATCCACACGCCGACCGTCGATGACGTCGCCGATCTGAGCGAGATCGACACCCGCACCCCGCCAAGCACGATGCACGACGAGGACTTCGCCGATCTGGTCGGCGAACGCCCGGTCGTCTTGCTGTTTGCGACCCCGGGGCTCTGTCAGAGCCGTGTCTGCGGTCCGGTCGTTGACGTTGCCGAGCAGGTCAAGGCGGAGTTCGACGGCCCCGGCGCCGACGATGTTGGTTGGATTCAGATGGAGATCTACAAGAACAACAATCCCGCGCCGGGCAATCTTCGCGAGCAGGTACGCGCCTACCACCTGCCGTCGGAGCCGTGGCTTTTTGTAATCGATCGCAACGGCCGGATCGACACCGCGATCGAGGGCGCCTTTGGGATCACCGAACTCGAGCAGGCGGTCGCCGCGGTCGCGAGGTAGACCGCGCGGTAGTGCCCGAGGGAGGCCCGACGATCGAACCGCCCTGGGGTCGACGAGCGTACCGCCGTGCGGCCGACGATCGAACCGGAGCGGGGGCGGCGCGGCCGCAGTATGATCGGCCGCGATGAGGATCGGGGGTTTGGGCGCTGTCGGCGCCGAGGTGGCGGCGGTCGCGGCGGTGGCGTTCGGCCTGGTTGTCGCCGCACCTGCCCGGGCCGATCATCCCGGCCCTGTGATCGCCCGCAGCACCACCGCCGCGCCGGCGCAGGTGCCGATCCAACAGGCCGCCGAGCCGCCCCTTTTGCCGACTCCGCAGGGTCCGTGCGGTCCCGGCTCGCGTCCCGAACTCGGGATCCAGGGCCGGGTTTCGCGGGCCGAGCACGACAGCGGGCGCGCCGCCAAGGGCTACACCTGCAACACCCGCTGGATCGGCCACTACGGCAAGGAGGCACCAATCGGAACGATCGGTGGCTTCAAGGTCGAGCGATACGTCGACGCCGCCGGCCACGAGTGCGCCTACTACGACACCACCCTCGCCTACCCGACCAACTTCCTCGATCAGGAGGGCGGGGTCAGCGTGCTCGACATGAGCGACCCGACGAAGCCGAAGCTGACGACTCGTCTGATCACCCCGGCGATGCTGACCCCGCACGAGTCGTTGGTCGTCAGCAAGCAGCGCGGACTGCTCGCGGCGGTCGCGGGGAACGCGGCGTTATATCCCGGCCAGGTTGACGTTTACGACATATCGCAGGACTGCCGCAAGCCGGTTTTCAAGTCCTCGTTGCCGGTTGGCGTGGCTGGCCACGAGAGCGGCTTCGCCCCCGACGGCATGACCTTCTACTCGGCCTCGCCCGCCAGCTCGACGATCGTCGCGGTCGACCTGACCAACCCGTCGGTTCCGGTCCCGATCTGGCGCGGCGACTACGACTCTCACGGGCTCTCGATTTCCAACGACGGCAACCGCGCCTACGTCGCCGGGATCAACTCGGGGCTGATCATCCTCGACATCTCCGAGATCCAAGCGCGGGTTCCCAATCCGCAAGAGCACGAGATCGCGCGCCTCACCTGGAACTCAATGAGCATCCCGCAAAATGCGCTGCCGGTGACGATCAAGGGCAAGCCCTACGTGGTCGAGATCGATGAGTTCGGAGGGCTTTCCGCGGTCGGCGCGGCTCGGATCATCGACATCTCCGATGAGACCGCGCCGCGGGTTGTCTCCAACCTTCGCCTCGAGGTTCACCAGCCGCAGAACTTCACCGCAACCGCCGACGACCCCGGCGCCCAGCTCCCGGTGCAGGGCTACGCGGGCCACTACTGCAACGTCCCGGATCGCCACAACCCCGGGATCGTCGCCTGCAGCATGATTCTCTCTGGGCTGCGGATCTTCGATATTCGCGATCCGCTTAGGCCGAAGGAGATCGCCTACTTCAACTCGCCGATCCCGCCCCGCGTCACCCCCGGGTTCGAGGCCAGCAACTGGGCGATGTCGAGCCCCTCGTTTGCCCCCGAGCGCGGTGAGATTTGGTACTCGGACGGGTTCAGCGGCTTCTGGGCGGTTCGCCCGACCAACGGCGTCTGGCCGTTCCCCAACTGCGACGGCCGACGCTCCACGATCAGCGGGCTCGAGAAGCTGAAGCTTGGGACCTCACACACCGACTGGATCGTCGGTCGCGGCGGCTCCGCCAAGGTGGCGGGCAAGAACGGGCCCGATCGGATCATCGCGGTCGGTGGCGACGACCACGTCTGCGCTCGCTCCGGCGCCGATCGGATTCGCGGCGGCGGCGGCGACGACGTGATTCGGGGCCAGCGAGGTCGCGACAAGATCAAGGGCGGCAAGGGCGTCGACATCCTGCGCGGCGGTTACGGGCGCGACACGATCCGCGGCGGTCCCGGCGCCGATCGGATCTCCTGCGGCAAGGGCGCCCCCGACCTGGCGCTGTATGGCCCGCACGATCGGGTCGGGGCCGGTTGTGAGATCCGCCGCAGGCTGGCGCGGGACCGCGGTCGGTGAGCGACGCCGCGGCGAGCTCCGGTACCTACGTCTATAACCAGGATTGGCGCGAGGAGCGCCGCCGACTCGACGGGATGGAGGCGCTGTGGGACCCCGGGACCAAGCGTGCGATTGCCGATCTCGCGATCGCCCCGGGATGGCGCTGCCTTGAGGTCGGCGCGGGCGGCGGCTCGATCGCCTGCTGGCTGGCCGAGCAGGTCGGCCCGAGCGGCGAGGTACTGGCGAGCGATCTCTCGACCCGCTACCTGGTCGAACTCGACACCGCGGCTTTGCCCGCGCTTGAGATCCGCGAGCACGACATCCTCATTGACCCGCTGCCGCCTGACTACTTCGACCTGGTCCATGCCCGCCTGGTGGTTGAACACCTCGGGCTGCCGGCGCTGGCGCGGATGGCGTCGGTGCTGCGGCCCGGCGGCTGGATCGTGATCGAGGACTACAGCTTTTGTTCGTCGGGGGTGCAGCCGCCGAGCCCGCTGATGGACAAGGTCACAGCGGCGATCCTCGGGTTCATGGCGCGCTCCGGGTTCGATCCTGAGTTCGGCCCCCGGATCGTCCACGAGCTCGAATCGCTTGGGCTGGTCGAGACCGGCGCCGACGCTCGCGCCCGGATCTACCGAGGCGGTAGCCCCGGGACCGCCTTCGGCAAGCTCAGCCTCGAATCGCTGCGCCAGGTCCTGGTCGCCGAGGGCCTTTTGAGCGACGCCGAGATCGATCAGGGACTGACCGGGATCGACGACCCGTCCTCGCTTTTCACCAGCCCGCTGATGATCGCCGGCTGGGGTCGCCGCCCGCTCGGCGGCTACGCCGGCGCGGCGCCGGCCGATCAGCTAGCCGCTGGCGCGTAGGCGACCTGGCAGAAGCCGTGGTTGCAGTAACCACCGGGGTTTTTGGCGAGGTATTGCTGGTGGTAGTCCTCGGCGTAATAGAACTCCCCAGCTGGCTCGATCTCGGTGGTGATCTCGCCGAAACCGGCTTCGCCCAGTTTCGCTTGGTAGGCGGCGCGACTCGCGATGGCGGAGCCGAGCTGGGCGTCGGTTGTGGTGTAGATCGCGGTCCGATACTGGCTGCCGCGATCGTTGCCCTGGCCCATCCACTGGGTCGGGTCGTGGTTTTCCCAAAAGATCTTCAGCAGCTGATCGATCTCGACCCGGTCGGGGTCATAGACGACCAGGACCGCCTCGGTATGACCGGTCCGGCCGGTGCAGGTCTCCTCGTAGGTCGGGTTCGGAGTGGTTCCGCCAGCGTAGCCGACCGCCGTCGTGTAGACGCCGGGGACCGTCCAATAAAGGCGCTCGACCCCCCAGAAGCAGCCCATTGCGACGACTAGACGCTCGGCCCCGGCCGGGAACGGCGGTTTGATCGACGAGCCGCTGACGTAGTGCGCGCTCGCTACTGCCATCGCTCCGGCTCGCCCCGGCAGGCAATCGCCCGGCTGTGGCACCCCGTCTTTACCGCGCGCTCTCAAAAGCACCCTCAACCCCCGTTACCCACTGATTCATACCGGCGATCGAAACGATACTCCGCGGCGTGACTCGCCGAGCGGTGTTAGCGTTCGTCGGCGATGGCGGGTTCGGTGGTTGGAGCGGGGAGTCGGGCCGCCGGGTCGATCCGCCCGATCGTCCTCGAATCGTCTCCGCGACGGAGGTCGGCCCCGCTGAAGGGCGGTTTTGGATTCACCGTATCCCGCCGACGCTTGCTCTTTATGGCCGCGGCATCGACCCTGCTGGTCGGCTGCAAGACGGCGAGCGACCCTTCGCTTCCGCCGCCGAGTTCGGAGGCCCGGCTTGCCCCCCGGTTTGACCGCTCGGCGCCGAACATCGTCGTGATCGAGACCGACGATCAGGCGACCGACACGATGGGCGCGATGGTCCGCACCCGCCGTTTGCTCGCCCACCACGGCACCACCTTCGACAACGCGATCACCAGCTTCCCGCTTTGTTGCCCCTCGCGAGCCTCGTTTTTGACCGGCCAGTACGCCCACAACCACGGCGTCTTGGACAACTCGCCCCCGAACGGAGGGATCGCCGCGCTCGATCAGTCCGAGACCCTGGCGGTCTGGCTTCGACGGGCCGGCTATCGGACCGCCTTTCTCGGCAAGTACCTCAACGAATACGGCAAGGAAAAGAACGGCGGACCGCTCTTTATCCCGCCAGGCTGGACCGATTGGACCGCCTTCGGGAGCTCCGACAAGACCAGCGCCTACAACTACAGCTTGAACCGTGGCGGTCGTCCGGTCGATTACGGCAATGCGACCGCGGACTACAAGACGGCGGTGATGAGCCGCCTCGCCGAGCGCAGCCTGACCAAGATGGCGGCGGATCCACGCCCGTTCTTTTTCTGGGTGACGACCTCGGACCCGCATCTCGACGACAGCCTCGGGCCGCGCGCCCGCCGCAACCCGCTGCCCTATCGCGACGACCTTGGTCTCTACAAGGGAGCGACGCCGCCGCCGGTCCCGTCGTTCAACGAGAAGGATGTCTCCGACAAGAGCGGGTTCGTCCGGGAGCTCGACCCGATCGACCAGGTAGGGCGACTCGCGATTCGGCGAACCTGGGTCAGTCAGCTCGAGTCGCTGGTCGAGGTCGATCGTCTCGTCGCCGCCGCCTACGGAGCGATCGCCGACGCCGGGGAGTTACGGCGGACCCTGATCGTCTTCACCTCGGACAACGGGTTCCTGCGCGGTCAGCATCGGATCGACTCCGGCAAGTCGTCGATCTTTGAGGAGGCGTTGAAGGTCCCGCTGATCATCGCCGGTCCGGGGTTTGAGGGCGCCTCACGCCGCGAATCGACGATCGTCTCGAACGTTGATCTGTCGGCGACGATTCTGCACGCCGCCGGTGTCAGGGCACCGATCAAAACCGATGGCATCCCGATCCAGCGGACCCTGGAAAGGGGGCATCGCAGCCCGATCTTGCTCGAGATCTACGGACGCAAGGACGGCGATCTTTTCGGGGTCCGCTCGCAGCGCTACACCTACGCCGAGCACAGTGACGGTTTCGTCGAGCTGTATGACCTCGAAAAGGACCCGTACGAACTCAGTAACGTTGCCGAGCGACGGCCCTATCGCACCGTCCAGGCGGCGCTGCAGCGCCGACTCGACGCGCTTCGAAGCTGCGCCGGCGCCACCTGCCGGAACCTGCCCAGGCGGCAATCAATCCGACGGCCCGGCTGAATCCCGACGGCCCGGCTGAGTCCGCAGACCCGGTCAATTCCCCTGGCTGTTCGGCGTCTCGACCTTCTGGATGACCTCGAACTCCATCAGTGCGGCGCCGTGGGCGACCGTGCCGCGGTCGCGGGCCGCTTGGGCGTGGCCGCGGATGAACTCGGGACTTTGGACCCAGGCCTGGAAGTCCTGCTCGCTCGCCCAACGGGTATAGACGAAGTAGCGGCTCTCACCGCCGGTTGGGCGCAGCAGTTCGAAGCCCAAAAAGCCGGACATCTTCTCGACCTCGGCGGCGCGGGCAGCGAATCGCTTCTCCAGTTCGGGGCCCTTGCCCTCGGCAACCTCGATGGCGTTGATCTTGACGACAGGTTTGCTCATCGGCCAAGCCTAGCGCGGCCACCACCCATCGACACAAGCTTGGTTCAACCCCCGCCGGCCGCAAAGATCCGGTGAAAGGCTCGCCGGATTTCGCCCCAAAACCCCCGAAAGTCGGGGCGTCGTCGGTGAAAATGGAGTTGCCCTTGGGCGAGTAGATGGCGGCGCATATCGGGGTAAACGACGTGCAGCGCTCCTGGCTTTGGATCAGGATCGGGATCGTCGATGCACTCCTGCGGTTCGCCGATCATCAGCTCGTCGGGACGCGAGTCATTGACGTTGGCGATCACGATAGTCGCGCCGAATTGGTTCCCATTCGCCGAAACCGCCGCCCTTCGGGCTCTCGGGCCGATCGCGAGGTCGGCGTATCGGTCGGCGAATCACGACCGTGGCTGGGACCGGGACGCAATGCGACGACCCGACGGCTGTCTCGGCCTGCGGCGATGGTGGGCTGGCCGATCAGGCCCAGCTCAACTTCCCGGATGACGTCGAACCGATCGACGGAGGACCCGGCTTTCTGATCGCCGACGCCCGAGACCTGCAAATCCGGCGGGTTGGCACCGATGGAACTGTCGCCACGGTCGCCGGCACTGGTGATCTGTGTGCCGACCCGACGGGGCCATGCGGTGATGGTGGACCGGCCGTTGAAGCCACCTTCAGATCGGTCAACGATGTCGATTTTGCGCCCGACGGCTCGTTGCTGGTCGCCGACTTCCACGCGAACAAGATCCGGCGAATCGATCCCGACGGAACGATCTCGACCTTCGCCGGCACCGGAGAGCCGTGCGAAAGCTCCGTTTCACCGTGTGGCGATGGTGGCCCGGCAACCCAGGCGCGCCTAAAGGACGTTGATACGATTGCGGTGGCGCCCGATGGTTCAGTCCTTCTAAGCATGTCCGGCCCTGGCCGAATCCGCCGTATCGAGCCCGATGGCACGATTGCAACGGTCGCCGGGACCGGCATCGATTGCCCGGACTCAACCGGCCTGTGTGGCGACGGCGGTCCGGCCACAACAGCCCAGCTGAATCTTCCGTCGGGGCTTGCCGCCTTTCCCGATGGCTCGTTCGCCTTCTCGGATGGCCGCAACCAGCGAGTTCGCTACGTGGATTCAGGCGGCACGATCACGACCCTCGCCGGGACCGGCGAGCAATGCGCCGACCCCACCCAATCCTGTGGCGATCTCGAACCCGCGCGGCAGGCGCAGCTCAACCTTCCCACCGATCTGATCGCCGGACCGAATGGCTCACTTCTCTTGACGGATTTCGAGGGCGGTCGGGTTCGCGTCATCGCGCCGCCGCCCCGACTTCAATTGAGCGCCAGCGTTCGTGATCTCGGCGGCGGAGCAGTCCGCGCCGGCGATGTCTTGCGCTACCGGGTCAGTGCAGCCAATCTCGGCGACGACGAACTCAGCTCACTGGATGCCGATGTCTCGCTACCCCCGGGTTTGGAGTTCGTACCCGGGTCGATTATGGTCGGCGGGACTTCGCAAAGCGACAGCTCTGGAGACGATACTGCCGAGTTCAACGCCACCGCGCCGGGAGTTATCTACGCCCGCCTGGGCGCCGGAGCCGATCCGACCGCCGGCGGCTCGCTCGGCGTCGGCGGGGAAACGGCGTTCAGCTTCGAGGCGCGAATTCCACCTGGCGCAGCGATCGGCGAAACCTACACAACCACTGCGGCAGCGAGGTCAATTGGCGCAACTTCGAGAGCGCCGACGAGCGCGAACAGCGAGCCGCTTAACATCGTCGTCGAGGAGCGACTCGGGACCTGTGCAGATCCGGTTCGCGGCACGACCGCGCCCGATCGTTTCGAAGGCAGCCCTGCTGAAGATGGATTTCTCGGCGGTGGCGGTGGCGACAGCATTCGGGGCCTGGACGGGGGCGATTGCCTCTTTGGGGAGGGCGAGGGTGACCGCATCCAAGGGGGTCTCGGCGACGATTACCTGCGCGGCGGAGATGGGGCTGATCGGATCCGAGGTAACCAAGGTGATGATCGAATCGAGGTAGCCGACGATCGCGCCGATCGGGTCAACTGCGGGCCCGGCGGGGGCGATTCGGTGAGCGCGGACATTCGCGACGATGTCTTGAACTGCGAGCGGGTTGCGTTCAAAGGCGGGACCCGCGCCGATCGGGTCTGCTCGAGCCGCGCCAACCGCTGGCAGGAACTCGGTTCGAAATATCGCTTGATTGCTCGGAAGTACAGCCTCAAAGCGGCCAAGTTCAGGGCTCTCGGGGAGGCATGGAGCGAAGCCGCCCGGCGCCTCGCCGATGCGAGTCGCCGATTCCGCCACACCGCTCCCAACCCGTATGCCCGGGCAGGATATGCCCGGGCGGGAATAACAGAGCGCCTTGCGAAGTTACGTTATCGAAGCTTCAAGCGAGAATTCCTGGAGCCGCTTCAAGCTCACGCACGCCAAATCCTCGCCGATTATCGGAGGCAGCAGCGGCGCGCGATGGCCAAATGCAAGCATGCCAACAGGAGTGTCCGGCGGAAGGTTCACCAAACCATTGGTCCGCGCGCCCGGCGCGGATTTCGACAGGGGCAGTCCGCGAGGCGCCACGCGAGGCGGCGCCGACGTGATGCCAATCGGTTGTCGGCCGCGGCTGCGCATCTCCGGGCCCACAGCAAGGACCTTGCCGAGGCGGGATATTTGAAGACAGCGGTCGCGACCGGTCCCGTGCCGCGCTACTCGTTTGGTGGGGATGAGGGCTGCGCCCGCGATGCGTTTATCGATCCGGTCGGAATCGTCATTTACGGAGACAGTTACAATCTGGATGGCAAAGAAGTCGAAAAGAGGATTGAGGATATGGTTGAAGGGTTCGGCGGTACGGGCGGTGAAGGGCTATTCAACCACGACCAGGATTTCGGGGGGCGCGACGGTGTCTGCGTAGGGCAGGACGCGGAACTCGACAAAGACCTCGACAACGACATGCGGTACCACGTTCGCATTTCCAAACGTCTGGGACACCACGGACACGGGGTGCAGGGATGGCGTTACGTTGCGACGACCCCGCACTTTGAGGTCGGATGTAGGGGCCCCGCGCACGCGGTAATTGGATATACGCGCGCGCGCAACGTGATTGTCCGCGACTTGGTAAGTGGCGGAGCCCGGGTGACGCGGCTAAATGTCGGCAACACGAGACATCGGGATGGGACCCAGTGTGACGGCTCTCGGTTCCCGTCGGGCGATGGAAAGATGATCTTTGTCACCTTCGGGAGCCTACGATGATCCAACGCAGCGAGTCATCGGTGTTGCTCGGCTTTATGGTTGCTTTATCGCTCGTTGCGATTGGCTGCGGAGATGACGGCTCTGGCGCTGACTTAGGGTTAGGGGCTGACAGTGCCGAAGAGGCCGTCCAGCAGTTTGTCGACGGGACCAATCAGGACGACGTGCCGACGCTCTGCCGGATCTTGGATCCGTACCAACTTCTGGGGTCCAATGAGGCGACTAGGTTGGAAAGGCACCACGACGACTCCGGTCCGAATGATGATAGCGCTTACCTCTATTTTTACCGCTACGTCGACGCCGTCGACGAAGGTGACATCGACCGGTGTGTTCGAAAGGAGGCTTCGTGCTGCCTTCCGGAAATGGGGACCGAACATCTGCGGGTTCTTAAAACGGAGTTGGCGGATCCTTCGGATTACGCCGAGCCCGGATTCGTTGCCCTCAATGAACCAAAGATTGTAAACGTGACGATCCTGACAACCGAGCGGGGTAAGTCCACTGGAGGTATTCGTGAGCAGCTACAGTTCGGCGAGTTCGGTGGGTCTGGACAGTGGTTCTATCTCTACGATGCAGGTGATTGACTGGTTTCGCGCCGTCGCCCAACTGCCTGGTCGATCGGTTCTGCGGCAGGAAGATCAACGCAGCAGGTCGAAGTCGAAGAGGATTGAGGATATGGTCAAAGGGTTCGGCGGTACGGGCGGTACAGGTCTGGTCAACAACGACCAGGGTTTTGGAGGGCGCGACGGTGCCTGCGTGGGGCAGGACGCGGAACTCGACAAGGCGTCGGCGACGGGATACGATACCACATTTGCATTTCCAAACGCTTCGGACACGGACACGGGATGCAGAGCTGGCGCTACGTCGCGACGACTCCGCACTTTTAGGAGGCCTGTGGCAGTTGGGCCACGCGGTGGTTAGCTATAGAACTGCGCGCAGATTTGTTCTTCACGAATTGGCACGTCGCGGGGCCCAGGTGACGCGGCTCAATGTCGGCAACACGAGACGCCGGGATGGGGCTCAATGTGACGGCTCTCGGTTCCCGTCGGGCGATGGAACGATCGTCTTTGTGGCCTTCGGGAGCCTGCGATGATCCAACGCAGCAAGTCATCCGTGTTGCTCGGCTTTGTGGTCGCTTTATCGCTCGTTACGACCGGCTGCGGTGAGGATAGCTCTGCGCTTGACTTAGATTTAGGGGCCGACAGCGCCGAAGAAGTGGTCCAGCAGTTTGTCGACGGGACCAATGAGGACGACGTGCCGACGCTTTGCCGGATCTTGGATCCCTATCAGCTCCTGGGGTCCAATGAGGCGACTAGGTTGGAAAGGCAGTATGACGACTCCGGTCCCAATGACGATAGCGCTTACCTCTATTACTACCGCTACGTCGACGCGGTCGACCAAGGTGATCTTGACCGGTGTGTCCGAGGGCGGAATTCATGTTGCCTTCCGCAAGTGGGGACCTACCATCTTCGGGTGCTTAGAACGGAGTCGGCGGATCCTTCGGATTACTTCGAGCCCGGATTCGTGGCCCTCAACGAACCAAGGATGGTAAGCGTGTCGGTCCTGACAACTGAGCGGGGTAAGTCCGAACCGGGCCTGCGCGAGGAGCTGCCGTTCGTCGAGTTCGGTGGTTCTGGACAGTGGTTCTATCTTTACGATGGCGGCGAATGACTAGCCAGAAGTTTTCGCCCCAGAACCGCCGAATCCCGCATCCCCGCTGGCCTCGCGGCGATCGCGGACCGGCGGTGTCCTGGTTACGCCCGCACGCTCACCCCGAGCAGCTCTAGCGCCCGCGCCTGAAGCGGCGTCGCCTCCGTCAGCTTCGAGTAGGTGTGCCCGCCAGCCCCGATCCGCACCGTGTTGCGACATAGCGTCCCGAGCGCTGCGAGCAGATCGGTGAAGCTGTGCGCGGCCAGCCCCTCGGCCGTGGTCGCGCTGGAGGCCTTCGCCTTCGCTGAGGCCGAGCGCCGCGCCGGCGCGACCGGATCGGCCGCCATCTGCGGCGCCTCGTCGGCGAACAGCAGCGGCGCCAGGCGCTCTCGCATCTCAAACGCGACGTAGTAGGCGAGCGTGCAGATGAACACATGGGCACGGACGCGCTCTTCGAGGCGGTGGTGGATCGGGCGGATCTCGATCGGCCCCTTGATCTGCCCGAAGGCGCGTTCGGCCACCTTGAGCTGCTTGTAGACGCGCACGAGCGAGGCCGGGCCGGAAAGGCGCTTCTCCTCGCAGCGTGTCGTGATCACATAGAGCCCGTCGAGCCGGGTCTCGGCCTCGATCTGCTCGGCCTTGCGATCGAACGTAAACGACCCATCCTCGGCAAGAAGCCGGGTTGTATCGCGGTCGCCGCTGAGCGAAACCGCTGCGCACGGGCGGTTGCAGGTCGGGTGCGCTATGTCGAGCCTTGACGCCAGCGCGAGCAGGAAGTCCGGCGGCCGCGGCAGCGGTTGCTCGCGGCTTCGGCGCGGGCTGCGAAGATCTTCGGGTGGCCGACGATGCGGTGATGATCGATGCTGGCGGGCGGGCGGTCCGGGTGTCAAGCCCGGGGCGGGTGATCTTCGAGGCGACCGAGAACGCTGCGGCCGTTACGAAGCTGGTGATCGCCGAGTACTACCTCGCGGTCGGCGACGGGATCATGCGCGCGCTGCGGGAGCGACCGACCACGCTGGAGCGGTGGCCGAAGGGTGTCCACGAGGGGGTGGTGGTGGCGACCCGCCAGAGCCGCAGCGGCGACGCCTTCTACCAAAAGCGGGTCCCGAAGGGCGCTCCGGAGTTCGTCGAAACGGCGCGGATCGAGTTTCCCTCGGGCCGCCACGCCGACGAGGTCTGCCCGACCGAACTCGCAGTAGTTGCCTGGTGCGCCCAGATGGGCACCCTCACCTTCCACCCCTGGCCGGTCCGGCGGGCCGATGTCGACCATCCCGACGAGCTCCGAATCGACCTCGACCCGCAGCCCGGGACCGATTTTGGCGATGCGGTCGAGGTTGCGCAGGCCGCGCGGGCGCTGCTCGGCGAGCTTGGGTATCGGGGTTTCCCAAAGACTTCGGGAGGTCGCGGAGTTCATATCTACCTACGGATCGAGCCGCGCTGGAGCTTCACCGAGGTCCGACACGGCGCGATCGCGTTTGGCCGCGAACTCGAGCGGCGGATGCCCGACCGGGTGACGACGAGGTGGTGGAAGGAGCAGCGCGGCGCGCGGGTTTTCGTCGATTACAACCAAAACGCTCGCGATCGCACGATCGCTTCCCCCTACAGCGTCCGACCCCGCCCCGGCGCCCCGGTCTCGGCGCCGCTTGACTGGGACGAGCTCCCCACCGTGCGCCCCGAGGACTTTACGGTCGCCTCGATGCCAGCTCGCTTTGCGGCCGTCGGTGATCGCTTCGCCGAGATCGATGACCTCGCCCACAGCCTCGAGCCGTTGCTGGAGATGTATGAGTCCGACCGCTCGCACGGTCAGGGCGACATGCCCTATCCGCCCGAGTATCCGAAGATGCCCGGCGAGCCGAAGCGAGTCCAGCCCTCCCGCGACCGCGATCTAAGGCGGTGAGCGGTGTGACCGCCGCCTTCTCCGAAGCCGGCGGCGGGCGCGCTCGCAAGCACTGGGGCTGGGGTTACGCCGACCTGCAACCCGATCGAGCCGGTCTCGAGGCGATTGCCGCTGCGCTCGGCGAGCGGCTCGGCCTCGGGGATGGGCGGATCGAGCAGCCGGTGGGGCTGGAGCATGTTCTCGCCACGGTTCCGCGGACCCGGCTGCGGCCGCCGAATTCGTTGGCGGATCTGTTCAGCGACGATCCTGCCGAACGGGCCACCCGCTCGCTCGGCAAGGCCTACCGCGATGTCGTTCGCGGCTTTCGGGGACGCTTTGACCATGTCAGTGACCTGGTCGCGCTGCCAGGCAGCGAGCAGGAGCTTGCCGAGATCTTGGAGTGGTGCGGTGACAGCGGCGTCGCCGCGATTCCCTACGGCGGCGGCACCAGCGTTGTCGGCGGGGTCGAGCCGCGGCTCGGGCGCGGCTACCGCGGCGCAGTCACGATCGACATGGCGCGCTTTAACCGGCTCTGGGACCTCGATCTGCGTTCGCGATCGGCTCGGCTCGGTGCCGGGATTCGGGGGCCGGACTTGGAGGCGCAGCTTCGCCCCCACGGCCTCACCCTGCGCCACTTCCCGCAGTCCTTTGAATACTCGACCCTGGGCGGTTGGATCGCGACCCGGGCGGGCGGTCACTTCGCGACCCTCCGCACCCACATCGACGATCTCGTCGAGTCGGTCCGAGCAATCACCCCGATCGGTGAGTGGGAATCGCGGCGCCTTCCCGGCTCCGGCGCCGGTCCTAGCCCGGACCGAATGCTGATCGGGTCGGAGGGCATCCTCGGGGTGATTACCGAAGCCTGGGTTCGGGTGCGGCCGCGGCCCACCCACAAGGTGTCATGCGGAGTTCAGTTCGATGACTTCAGCGCCGGCGCCGAAGCCGTCCGGGCGCTTGCCCAGTCCGACCTAAATCCAGCCAACTGCCGACTTCTCGATCCGCTGGAGGCGGCGACGAGTGGAGCGGGAAGCGGTCGGACGGCGCTGTTGGTGCTCGGCTTTGAGTCGGCCTTCGCCCCGGTTGAGGAGCCGATGCGTCTGGCGCTGGAATGCGTTCGCGAGCACGGCGGTCGCCCCGGCGATCAGGTTGGCACAGGCGAGCGCGGGGCGGAGGCGGCCACGGCTCGTGGCGAGGATGTCGTCGATAGCTGGCGCAGCGCCTTCCTCGGCGCGCCCTATCTGCGCGACGGGTTGGTCGCCTGCGGGGTCCTCTCGGAGACCTTCGAAACCGCGATTACCTGGGATCGTTTCGCCGAGTTCCACGGTCGGGTCATCGAGGCGGCGCGGCGAGCCGTCGCCGAGGTTTGTGGCGGCCCGGCCGAAGGCCCCGGATCACCGCGGATCAGCGCTCGGTTTACCCATGTTTATCCCGATGGCCCGGCTCCCTATTACACAATTCTCGCTCCGGCACGGCGCGGCGGTGAGATCGAACAGTGGGACGAGATCAAGGCAGCGGTCTCCGAGGCGGTGATCGCCGGTGGCGGCACGATCACCCACCATCACGCGGTCGGCCGCGATCATCGCCCCTGGTATGACCGCCAGCGCCCGGAGCCGTTCGCCGTCGCACTTGGCGCTGCCAAACGAGCGGTCGATCCGGCTGCGATCCTCAATCCCGGGGTGCTGATCGCTCCTTGAGGAGCGCAGCTCGGTGGCCGTGATCGCGGCCTGTCTCCGGCTCGGCCCGGGAAAGCTCGGCGCCTGCTCGGCTCGACCCGAGCAGGCTCAGGTGGCGGCTTGGCCGAATCCGCCAGCGCCCGCTGCCGCCGCGGTGCGAGGCGCGAAGCGGATCGCCGCCGCGGTCATCAGCGCGCTGAGTCCGGTTGAGGCGATCGCGAGCAGGAGCCATTCGAACGATTGGAAGCCGTCACCGAACCAGCCGATCGTGGCGATGAACCAGCTGACGCACATCAACGTCAGCGCCGCCGGTTGCAGCGGCGTGATCCCGAGGGTGGAGCGGCGGCGCACCATCATCGCCAGTCCAAAGATCGGGTAAGCGATCAACGCGACCCCGAAGCTCCAGACATAAAGCGGGTCGTCGAGCGCCCCCTTGACGATCACCCAGGACGCGAGCGCGACCAGTTGGAGCGCGATCACCGCGGCGGTGAACTGGCGCTGCGATAAGAACGGCGCAAACTCGCGGCGCCCGTAACGGATGATCTGGCGGAGGAAGACCAGCTCCCAGGTGACCGTCAAGACCAGCGCCACCCAAAACAGTTTCACGTACCAGTGGTCGTAGTCGTTGAACCAGGTGTCGAAGCGCAGCACGTAGGAGAGATCGTGGCTGATATGAGCCAGAACATCGTGCAGAAGACCGGCATCGTCACCATTTTGAGTTCGCGCGAGCGTCGCGCCGACTCGATGAACAGGGTGTAGTTGGCGATCATCGCGATCGCGCAGATCAAAAGGATCGGCCACCTGTTGGCGTCAATTTGCTCGAGCAGGCTGTTCGGGTCGTAGATCAGCGCGGCGGCTCTTCGCTTTTTTGGTCGCGGTGGGGCGGCGCGTCCGGGGGAAGAAGCATCGGACCGGACGCTCAGCGTCGCACCGTAACAGCTTCTGGCCGGGCTCCGGCTCCGGCGCGGCCCGCTCAGGCAGCCGGGTCGGTGAACCGGCGGCGGGAGGGCGAGGGCCTGGCGGCGCCCGCAGCCTCGGTAGTCGATACGCTCGCCGGGTGGAGGTGCGAAAGTTGAGCCGCCTGGCCGGGTTCGCTGCGACCGGGTTCGCGGTTATATTCAGCCTCGGCTTGGCCGGGTCGGCGGAGGCGTCCTCGCTGCCGTATCGGGTCGGCGCCGCTCGGGTCGAGATCACCCCGCCGCCGCTGAGCGATTCGACGGCGACGCCCCCCGAGTTTGCGGGCTGCCCGCCCGGCTTGAGCGGTCCTCGCCTTTGGGCCTTCGAGGAGCCCTACATCGACAGCGACGGTTCCGGCGATTTCAACTACCCGCTCAGCGTCGCGGAGCCGTATTGCGACGCCAACGCGAACGGGCGCTGGGATGGGATCTACCTGTCCGGCGCAGTTGACGACCGCGCCACCATGGTCCACGACCCGATCGACGCGCGGGCGATCGCGATCTCCGACGGCGATCGGACGGTTGTGATCGCATCGGTGGTTGCCCAGGGGGTGTTTGAGAACTACACCGACCCGGTCCGAGCTCTGGTTGCGGCGCGGCGCCCCGCGATCAGCGATGTCGTGGTCAGCGCCAACCACAACGAGAGCTCGCCCGACCCGATTGGGATCTACGGCGCCCCGCCGGTTCCCGAGGATGTCCCGGTGCTGGGGGGAGCGGTCGGGGTCAACTCGGGAATCAACGAGTACTGGATCCGCTACCTCCAACAGCGCACCGCCGAGGCCGCGATCGAGGCCTATGACGCCAGGGTTCCGGCCGATCTTCGGGTTGCCGACTTCCTGACACCGCCGAACCTTGAGGTCAACCTCTCGCACAATTTCCCGACCACCAACGACGACGACAGCGCGGCAGCGATTGACCCGAAGGTCCGGGTCCTGCAGGCGCGCGACGGCGATGGCGATCCGATCGCGACGGTGATGAACCTGGCTGCCCACAACCAGGAGATCGGCCATTCCGATCCGCTGCGGGGGCAGATCTCATCGGATTGGCCGGGCTATTTCCATGATCGACTCGAAGCCAAGCTGGGCGGGATGGCGATGTTCTTGGTCGCCGACAACGGGTCCGAGGAGGATCCCTCGACGGTGCCGCCGGTTGACCTGGCAGAGCATCCCGAGTGCTCCTCGGGGTGCTACGCGCAGGCACGGGCAACCGGTGATGCGTGGGCGAAGGCGGTCGCCAAAGCGGCCCAACACGCCGATCCGATCCGACCAGGGCGGGTTAGCGTGCACCGCCAAGATTTCTTCGTTCCGCTCGAAAACAACCTCTTCAAGGCGGCCGCCGAGGCCGGTTTGTTCGGTGATCGCCAGACCTACGAGGCGGGCGTCCCGGTTGGTCGTAGCGGTAGCAAACTTCGCACCTACGTCAGCGTGATCGGGGTCGGACCCGACCTGCAGTTCATCTCAAACCCCGGCGAGGCGTTCCCGGCGCTGATGATCGGGAGCCCGTGGGGGATCGACGAGGCAAGCTGCCCCGCGCGCCCGAACCCGCCGGTCCCGCTGTGGCACTCTTCGGCCACCAACCGCTTCCAGATCGGCCTCGCCGACGACCTACTCGGATACGAACTCCCGGCCTGGGCGTTCAGCAGCCTGCCCGGCGCCTTCAACTACAACGGTCCGCCCGATAACGGCGGCCCGGCGAGTTGTACCAACGACCTTGACGATGTCGATTCGGCGGGCCACCAACACAAGCTCGAAACCGAGGGAGCCGGACCGACCGCGTCGAACCTGGTTGCCGCAAAGTTGACTGCTCTGCTCGACCTCGACCCCGACCCGACCGCCGCGATCAGGCGCGGGCGGTTCATTTTCCCCGATGGATCGGTCTCGCGCCGCCCCTACAAAGCGGTTGGTAGCGAGCTGGTCGGCGCGGTTGCGATCTGGGTCGCCGACCCGGGTTCAACCGTGCTCACGCCTGGCAGCGGAACGGTCGTTTCGAGCAGCGAAGTTGGGCGCTTCGGGGGCCTCCCGATTACCCACCGCGGTTTCTTCATCGACTATGACGGCCAGCCTCAGCTCGCGCCTGACATCTCGACCCGCGGGATGGCGATCGGTCCGGGCCTAAATCCGAGACGGCGCTTGTATGTCGATGTTTACCCCGCCCTGACCGTCGTTCAACCGGGGGAGGCAAAGCTCTACTGCAGCGACACCGCGACTCCGAACACTCGACCGCTCCGGCGCGCCTCGCAGCTTCGCCACAACGTCGTCGCGGTTGTCGGCAGGGGCGGCGATCGGGGCTGCAAGGGGATTGGCAAGAGTGTCCGTCGCAGGGGCAAACTCGACCGGGTGCGGGTCTCGATTTCGAAGTTGGTCGGTCCGAACCGCTGCCGGGCGCTCGACGCGCGCGGTCATCTCCACAGCAGCGCTCGCTGCGGCCACCGCCTCTGGCTGGAGGCCGAAGGGGGACGCGCCTGGCGGCTTCGGATCAAGTTCGCGACCCGCCAGCCCGCCGGTACCAGGTTCCGGATTCGCTCGCGCGGGATCGATCGGGTCGGGAACCTCGAGCGCCGCCGCGGCCGAGCGCTCCGCCTGCGCCTTCCCGAGCGGCGCTGATCGGACTGATTCGAGCTGGCCGGTAAAGCGTGGCGCGCTGGGGGCAACCGCGACGATCGAGGTCGGCGTCCGGTCCGATCACGGATAATCACAGCTCGGGCCGGTAGCTCAGTCGGTTAGAGCAGCGGACTCATAATCCGTCGGTCGGTGGTTCGAGTCCACCCCGGCCCATCCCAATCCCCGGTGCGGTGTGACCCGGTGATACCGGGCGCCGGATCGGGGTTGCCCGAACCGCCGCCTACGGAAGTTGGCCGACCCGGTCGACGAATCTGTCGCGCTTGATCGCGGTGTATGAGCTGTACTCGCTGTCGGTTTTCGCCGAGCGCTCCGCGAGCTGGTATCCGGACGCCAAAACACGGCCGCTTCGCGGCGAGAAGACCAGCACGATCCGGGTGCGGTCGCCCGCGGTCCCGGCTAGATAGACCTCGGCGCCGACCCGCCCGAAGGGATCGGGAACACCATTTTTGACCGCCAAACCATCTGACTGGGAAAGCAGCGTGAACAGCGACGATCGGAGCTCCGCAGGACACGTCGGCTCAATAATCAGCCGCCTGATCAGGTCGAAACGCTTCTTGATCAGTCGCTCGGGCGTGCTCTCCTCGTCGGTCAGGGAACTGTTCGTCGCCTCGTCAAGTCGGGCGTTGAGCTCGGCTGGACCAGTCGGCAGCTGATCGACCGAGTCGAGGTGCGGCCCAGCCTGGTCAAATGGCACCGGGCGGGCGGCCGTGTAGTGGATCGACGAGTGGCGCTCCGGCGAGCGATGCGGCCGTCCTGCGGCAATCCAACGCCGGCGATCCTGCGGCCCGGGGAAGGTGCTCTTGCTGTTGACCGTGACGAGGCCGGAACCGTCCGGGGATCGCCAGATCCGGGTCGCGGTCCGGGTCGACGCGATGTAGGTCCCGTTTCGAGCCTGCGACTGGACCGACGCGAACCCGCCGACATCGATCGTGTTCGTGAAGGACACGCGTGCGTGCGGCGAGTCGGTGCTTGTCGCACGAGATGCCCGTAGGAGCAGCCGCGAAGCGCTGTTCTTTGGCGCCGCTGAATCTGGCGTCGGGGGTGAGGACGGATCGGTCGAGCCACATCCCGCGGCCGCCAGCGCGCTGACGAGCGTCGACACGAGTGAGGCGCTTAATCGCGTTCGCAGGATTCTGTATCGGCCGTCACGACCCCGGCGCGCACCCGGGCGGCTAGCTGTCGTTATGGCAGCTAGACGCGTTGTCCGCAATCTTGATCGAACTCGCACGGTCGTGAAGTTGGCATCAATATCACCAGGGCCATAACTATTGTAACGGCGTCTGTCGCCTGAACCGTTCGCGAGATGAGCCAAGCGGAAATCCTTGGCCTTCCGATTCAGCCAGGAGGCCGCCTTGTTGCCGATGCCGCCGCCGTCGTTTGGGGCATGACCGAGCCACTGCCACGATCCGAGGTCGCGGTAACGCGCTCCCAAACCGGCGTGCTGCATATTTAGTTCTCCCCCCGACTTGGTGGTTCGCCGACCCCGTGAACACGGCTTCCCAGAGCCGGATTCGGTTCGTTTCGAGCCACCGGTTACGGTCCAAGTCCGGAGCGCTGGGCTGCTCGGCACCTACCAGGGCTCGGTCGATAATGCGCATCTGCCCGGCGGTCTCGACGAGTTCGTTTTCCGCTTCAAACCCCCGGCGTTTCCGCAGCCGTGGGCTCGTCTTCCACCGGACCCCGGGCCTCGCGGCCACCCGGCCGGTGCACTACCGATAGCTGGCCGCCACTCCCCGTCCGAGCGCAGCCCTGCCGTCAACCTCTGGGCACTCGCCGCCCCACGGCAACCTGCCGAGCATGGAGCGACCGCCCACCGGACGACCGTGGACCGCCGCGGAGCCTGGGTCCGGTTGGATGGCTAGCCCTGATGGGGTCCTTATGGCGGCGAATCGGTACCCGGCGGCTGGCCCACCCATCGGCGCACATGGACCCTGGCCCTTCCGGCTCGGTACCCCGGAGCGGTCGCGCGAGCGTGCACCCGCCCGGGGTCGGTGAAGCGAACTCGGATCGTGCCGCGGCCACGACGATTGCTGCGCGCGACGCGGCCCGCGACGACGACCCGGATGTTGGGGACCCGAACCATCAGGCCGCCCTTGCGGGCCCTTGTGGTGAACCGCAGGCGCACTCTTCGCCCGGGTCGCACCCTGTGCGGCATCACCCGCAGGCGGAGCTTCGGTCGGCGGCAAGCCTTGTGGCGCAGCGCCGCCAGCGGTACGGCGTCGGCCATCGCGCGATAGCCGGCGAGGTTGAAGTGCAGGTGGTCAGAGCCGTCATAGGCCGGGGCGATCTGGCTCGGATTGGCGGGATCGCGTACTGCGGCATCGAAGTCAACGACGGCATCGGGGACGCCTGAGGTCCGTATCCACTTATTTACGGCGACGCGTGCAGCCTCGCCGTCGCCGCTACGGCCGGCTGGGGTCAGCGTGCCAACCATGACGCGCAACCTGGCGATGTGCAGATCGTGAACCAGCCGCCTGAGGCCCGCGATTACCGGCGCGCCCGGGTCGGACCCGAGGTCATTTATGCCCTCAAGCACAATCGCCTGCTTGACTCCGGCGAGTCCGATCGCATCGCGTTGCAAGCGGTGAAGTGCGCTTGGGCCGTACTGCGGGATGCCGGCTCCCTCGGCCCCGTTTTGGAGGATCCGATTACCGCTTATCCCGGCGTTGAGGATGGACAGCGAGCGGCCTTCTTCGAGCACGCGACGCTGCAGCACGTCGGGCCAGCGGCCGTCGGCATCGATTCCCTCCGCAGTCTCCGGTACACCGGGGCTTTGCCCCTGATAGCCGTCGGTGATGGAGTCTCCAAACGCGACGACGCCGCTGATGCCCCGCCGTGCCCGAACATCGAGCCCGATCAGGTAGTACCAGCTTGTTGTATGGCGCACAAAGGAGGTTCCGCTGGCATCCGCGACGTGGTCTCCGCTTCCCGCGGCCGTCCGGTACGAAGTCTGACGCGCCGTGTAATGCTCGGTCGGCATCCCTTGCGAACCCGGCAGGTGGATGCTGACCGAAAGCCGCTCGAACGCCTCGAAGCTGAACGGGACCCGGTCGCTGACAACCTCATCGCCGGGAGCGATGGTGGTCGCGGGCAACCCATCGAACGTCACCGCCACCGAGCTCCCGGGGAGGACGCTCGCTCCTGAGAGTCGG
>JAHEXU010000214.1 GCA_023251975.1 bacterium
CCTCCTGGTCGGCGTTGGCGAAGGCAAGGCGCCAGGAGTCGGGCACCAGGTCGGTCCGGCCGGCTCGCCAAGCCCGATAGGTGAGGAAGTAGATCCGCGCGAACATCGCGTCTTGGCGGGTGATCCAGCGCAGGTCGGGATAAAAACCCTGATCAACGGCGCTGCGCACGTCCTCGGTAACCCGGATGTAGGTCAGCGAGAAGACGGCGTTGTGGTTGCAGTTGGGGATGTAGCGGTGGAAGCGCCGCCACATCTCGCCGAGGGTGCGATCGATGCAGGCGTTCGACGCGCCGGCGCAGTTCGCCCGCGGTCGCTCCGGGGTTCCGGGCGGAAAACCGATGAAACCCGGATTCCAGGCGTTGTAGCCGAGGGTTTGGGCCGCGGCGGCCGACGGCAGCAGCGCCGATCCGATCAGACCCGTTGCCGCCACCAATAAACCGACGACCACCGATTGTGTTCGCTTCCTCATCCTCGCCCGCGAGATTACCGACCGCGGACCGGTTTAGGCCCCGATCCACCGGACGGTTTAGCCGCCAATCGCGCTCATCGACCGCGGCGGCGGTCGAAAGCCCGGTTCGCCGACTCGGTGTTTGAGTTCCTTTCGCCACACCGCGGCTCGAATTATCTCGACCAACTCGGGGTCGTCGGCGCCGCTTCGCAGCGGCTCGCGGAGGTCGGTCTCGTGGATCGAGAACAGACAGGTCCGGAGCTTGCCCTCGGCGGTCAGCCGAAGTCGGTTGCAGTCCGAGCAAAACGGCTCACTGACCGGGTTGATGAATCCGATCTCACCAACACCATCGGCGAAGCCGAAAACGCGGGCGGTCGCGTGCGGCTCGCGCTCGCGTTCAACCAGCTCGTAGCGCTCGGTGATGATCGCGATCAGCTCGGCGCCGCTCAAAACCGCCTCGGGTTGCCAAGCATGATCGGCATCGAGCGGCATGAACTCGATGAAGCGGACCTGGATACCGTGCGGGCTCGAGCGCGCGAACTCGCAAAATCCAAACACCTCCTGCTCGGTGAAGTCGCGCATCGCGACCGCGTTGACCTTGATCGGCCGGACCTGCTCGAAGGCGGCTATCGCCTCGAGACCACGGAGGACCTGGGCAAGCGCGTCCCGGCGCGTGATCGCAAAGAACCGGTCACGGGCGAGCGAGTCGATCGAGACGTTGACCCGCTTCAACCCCGCCCCAACCAGGGCGGCGGCGTCGCGCTCCAACAGGTAGCCGTTGGTTGTCAGCGCGATCTCGTTGAGCTGTTTGATCTCGGCCAGCATCGCGACCAGGCGCGGGAAGTCGCGACGCACCAGCGGCTCGCCCCCCGACAGTCGCAGGTCACCGACTCCAAGCCCAGCGAGGATCCGGACCAACCGGGCGATCTCCTCGAAGTCGAGCAACTCGGAGCGCTCCAGCCAGGGCAGGCCATCAGCGGGCATGCAGTACTGACAGCGAAAGTTGCAGCGATCGGTGACCGAGACGCGCAGGTCGGTGATCGCTCGACCGTGGGCGTCGCGAAGCGGTTCGGCGACGCGTTCCATCGCGTCAATCATCGCAGAACCCGCCGTCCGCTCAGGATCTGCGCGGCCGTCGGCCCGCGGCGCCAGATCACGCACGGCATCGATCCGGGCAACCCAGCGCCGCGGCGCCCTGATCGACTGGCACTGCTCGATCCGGAAGTCATTGGGTGGCGCAGCGATTCATGCGGACAGCAATCCGCCAACCGAATCGGGCGGCTTCGCCGGACCGAGCGAGATCGCCAAACGAGTCCTCAGCTCGGGGCACCTCGAACCACGAGCGGACCCGATGCTCAGGGTAGGAGTCGGTTCGGATCGGCGCTGACCGCGCAAGGGCAAGGCCGTCCGCCCGAGTCGCGACGCTCGCCAGCCCTCGTCACCCGGGATCGTGGAGCCGTCCTGGGCGGCGATCAGGGCACTAAAACCGCCGACCCAAGCGCCGCGGCTCCCACGATCGGCTCAAGCGGCGCTGCCGAGTTCGGCCGGGCGAAGGCCTGGTTCGCGCGGCAGCTCCGACCAACCGATCATCCGGCCGCGCTCGGCGTCCCATAGTTTCAGCCGGGTCGCGCGGAGGCCGTCGGCCAGGCTCAGCACCGGAATGTCGGCGAACACGGCCAACGAGTCGTGCGCCGCCTGGAGGCGATAGTTCGGGACCGCGGCGCTGAGGTGGTGGACGTGGTGTAGGCCGATGTTGCCGCTGAAAAATTGGAGGATCTTCGGGAGCTTCAGGTAGGAGCTGCCGCGCAGCGCCGCATCGGCGTAGGACCACTGCTCGCCGCTCTCCCAGTAGGCGTCCTCGAACTGGTGCTGCACGTAAAAAAGCCAGATCCCGGCGGCGCCGGCGAGCAAGACGGCGGGAAACATGACCGCAAAGTAGGCGCCCGGGCCGATCAGGAACGACCAGCCAACGACCCAGGCGACCAGAACGATGTTGGTCAGGATGCCGCTGTTTTGAAGGCGCTTGCGCTTGCTGCGGTCGATGATTCGAGGCGAGATCATCATCGACCAGATCGGGCCGATCGTGAACATGATCGCCGGGTTCCGAAACAGGCGATAACCGAGCCGGGCCTTCGGGGTCTTCGAGAGGTACTCCTCGACGGTCATCGTCGGCAGGTCTCCGACCCCGCGTCGGTCGAGATCGCCAGCGGTCGCGTGATGGACGGCGTGCTCGTGCCGCCATTTGCTGTAGGCCGCGAAGACCAGCAGCGCGGTGAAGCGACCGATCCAGCGATTGGCCCGCGCCGAGGGCATAAACGAGCCGTGGCCGCAATCGTGAAAGACGATGAAGGTGCGAACCAAAAAGCCTGCAGCCGGAATCGCCAAGGCCAGGGTCAGCAGGTAGCTGATGTCGAGCGACAGATACATCGCGACCGAGAGCGCCAGGTACGGGACGACCGAGGTCAGGAGGTCAAGCAGAGCTCGGGGCGCGTCGGCGCGAGTGAAGGGGTCAATCTCCGCCCGCCAATTCGATGTCTCGATTTGCCCCAATTTGAGCCTGCTTTCCTGGGATTTCGGAGTCGTCTTCGGCTTCGAACAGCCCACGACGACGATCGCCGGGCCGGTCCGGAAGCTAGCAGGGCTGGGCGACAATCCGGTCGGCGGCCTGATACATCTCGGTCTCGGTTACGCGATTTTCTACAAAAGGTCCGGATCACTTGCTAGCGTTCCCGAGACAAATGGGGCTGAGATGGCCCCGATAGCAGTGCCCGCGTACGAGTTCTCGGTTCGTTTCCAGGTGGTTTCGTGCCCTGCGCATCAGCGGCACAGCCAACCCCAATGAAAGGAAACTACGTGGCAACTGGAACGATTAAGTTCTTTAACGACGAGAAGGGCTTCGGCTTCATCACTCCGGACGACGGAGAAAAGGATCTCTTCGTCCACAAGAGCGAGCTCGGCAGCCTTCACGCGACCGAGGGCACGAAGGTCAACTTCGAGTCTCAGGACAGCCCCAAGGGCCCGCGCGCGGTCAACGTCACCGCCGCCTAAGCAGAGCCACCGGCCGACCGGCCGGTTTCGAGAGCGCCGAGTCATCGAATCGATGGCTCGGCGTTTTTCGTTCGCCCAAACAAATCATCACGACGCGGCGGGACCGCGGCGCAGTTGGCGTCGTGGGCGCGAGTCGGAGCGCGGATGCGAGTCGGAGCGCGGATGCAGGTTCGGTGCGGTTATCCCAACTTCGCGCAAGCGCCGACACGTCCGGCCGGACAACCCCGCAGGCCGCCGGTCCGGTCGAGCAAAGAGTCGCAGTGCCATTTTGTCCCGAAGAGGTTCGGGCACCGTCGCCGAAACGGCGAACGATGGCGATCTGAATCGGTGCGCCAGATGGCAAGAACCGCCTACGAGGATCTCCGGCAGCTCACCGATCGTGGCGATGAAGCCAACGAGAAGGGACACGAAGCAAGCACGGATCGGATCGCGATTGGCGAAGCTGGCGGGACCAGCGTCGGCGACGGGCTCCGTTTGGATTGGGCACCCTTCTGGTTCGTTGTCGATCACCCCTGGTTTTTTCGGTGGGGCGCCAGCGCGAACACGTCCGCTCGGTCACGGCAGCGGCGCCGGGGCGGCGGATTCCGGATTTTTTAAAGGCTCGCGAGACTCCAGAATCGGGGGGGTTTGCGACGATGAAACGGAGCTTGGTTTCCGTCTTCGCGTCCTTCGCGGCCGTGGCATTCTCGACGCTGCCCACCGCGGCGTCCGCTCCGGCGGAGGGGGATCTGATCGTGAAGCGGCTACCGCTGTTGACACCGACAACCCGGCGATCGTCGTCGAGCAAAACGGATCGAGCGCGGCCAAGGTGAAGTGGCGGTCGAAAGCATCGGGCATAAGCACATCGGAGGGCCGTCTGTCGAGGCGAGGATCGGATCGCGCAGCGCGAACACCCGGATCGACGAGCTTGACCCCCGGTGAGACCGACAAGATCACCGTGAAGGATCTCAACCATCTGGCCCTCGGGCATGCCGAGAGGCGTGCGCCAATTCCGACCACGCGGTTGACGAAAGCACGAGGAGAGCACCTGCAAGCGAGGCGAGCCACCGACGGGGTCACCGGCGTGACGCAACAACCGACGACGACTCCCGCGGACTCGCGGAGTCGCCGTACCGCCAGGCTTCGGCAAGTCGCAGACCGAAGATGCTGGGCGACTGACACCGACCCGCGGCGCGGGCGGAGTTGTGAATCTAGCGTAGAATAGCACGCATGGGTGGATGCATGAATGGGATGGATCGATGCATGGATGCATGGGCGCGACTGTTGCGACGCTGCTCAGCAGTCGGCTTGGCAGCCGTAGCCATAGCCCTCGCGTCCTCGCTCAGCAGCGCTGCGGCTTCCCCACTGCCCCTACAAAAGTCGTTCGGATCAAACGACACCAGAACGTTTGCTGTTCCGCCGGGCGGAAGCGGCTTCATCGGCAAGGTGGCGGCTTCGAGTTTCCTTGGTCCATCCACCAATCCCGCTGAAGGATCCGTCGCCGCGGGGTGAGTAATCCGGGTCTCCTCCCGCTTTGGTGGTTCGCCAACCCCGTGAACACGGCGTCGTAGAGCCGGATTCACTTCGTTTTCGAGCCATCGGTTGCGGCCCACCAACGAGGCGACGCGCAACCGCCG
>JAHEXU010000215.1 GCA_023251975.1 bacterium
ATCGCCGACTCGCGCTCGGTTCGCGGCGCCCGAGGCCTGGTGAGAAGAGCCCGGTGACGGGAGACTGTCACGCCGGGATCTGTGGGAGCCGGGGGCTGAGATGCCCCCGGCGACCCGACATGGCGCTCTACACCGAAGATGACCGCACTGCGATCGACGCTGTCATCAAAAAGTGGCGCGATACCTGCCTGATCGGTGACGGCTCGCTGCTCTTCGACGGCGAGTCGGTGTGGTCCGCGACGGTCGTTCAGGAGCTGATCGGCTGCTTCGTCGACGACCACCTGGAAGGTGAGCCCACCTTCGAGGACAAGCTGCGTGTCCAGATGGTGCCAGCCAGCAACGCCGCGAAGCGGCTGATGGCCGAGACGATCGCTGTCTACTTCCTGTTCTCCTCCAGCGTCACAGGGACCCGCAAGCGCGAGGTCCTCAACATGGCGCTCGACCTGGCCGGTGAGGACCCGATCGGGTCAGACGCTCTGGTGGGCCGGGCGTTTGACGACGGGATCGGCGGCCCCGGGCAGGCCTTCAACTCCAACCGGCAAGCCCTGCTGTCGTACCTGCTGCGCTTCACCCGCCGCTTCAAGCAGCTCGACGAGCCGGGCCGACGCGCCGCGCTGATCGACGCCTGGGCGTTCAAGCAGTGGCTGGTCGGCGAGGCCGGCGAGGCCGACGGTGGACGGCAGATGATGCGCGAGCTGCTGCTGCACCTGTTGTTCCCCGAGGACTTTGAACGGATCGCCAGCGGCGTTCACAAGGCCGCGATCCGCGAGGCGCTCGAGGGGCTCGTCGCCGATCCGCCCGAGGACATCGACCAAAGCCTGCGGGCGATCCGCCACCGCATCGGCGAGCTTGTCGAGGATCCCGAGCAGAGCTTTGGCGCCCTGGACTTCTACAAGCCGGGCCTGCGCGAGACGTGGGATCCCTCGGAGGGCGGGTCCGAAGACGAGGAGACCGGCATCAGCCACCTGGCGGCGCTTGAGATCAAGCGCCAGGCCGTTCTCTACGGCCCGCCCGGCACCGGTAATATAAGACCCACGAGGCCAAGGATCTCGCGCGCCGACTGCTGCGCCATCAGGCTCTGCTTCGCTGGGGACCCGTCGCCTACTTCGAGAACCTCGGCCGCATCGAGGAGATCGCCGACGCGCAGGTGCGCCAGCTCCAGCTCCACCAGGCCTACACCTACGAGGACTTCGTCCGTGGGCTGCGCATCACCGACACCGGCGCGACCGTCCCCCAGGACGGATACCTGCTGCGGCTGATCGCCGAGGTCGACGCGGCCCAATCCGAACCGTGCGAAACCGATGACCTCGCGCCGTTGCCGTGGGTGCTGTTGCTGGACGAGATGAATCGCGTCGACCTTTCCCGGCTGCTCGGCGAGTGCTTCGCCGCCCTGGAAGACCGCGACGCCGAGGTCGACCTCCCGGCCCTCGATCCGGGTGGCGGCGTGCGAACGCTGCGGATCCCGGCCGACCTTCACTTCATCGGGACGCTGAACCTGATCGACCAGTCCGTCGAGCAGCTGGACTTCGCGCTGCGTCGCCGCTTTTTGTGGCTGCACTGTGGTTTTCGCGCCGAAGTCATACCCGATGTCATCGAGCAGCGCTGGGCCGTCGAGCCGCGCTCCGGCCACCACCCTTGGTCGCGGCTCAGCTCCGACATCGACCAGCTCACCGAGCGAGCGACCGAGCTGAACCGCGAGATCGCTTCGTCACGGCTGCTCGGGGAGCAGTACGAGCTCGGGCACACCTACTTCTTCGACATCGCCGCGTTCATCGCGCGCTGGCCGACGGTCGCCTCGCGCGGGTACCGCCCCCGCAGCTACCTGTGGAAGAGTGGCGGCGATCCGCAACCGCCGCTGCGCGACCTCTGGTGCCACTCGCTCGCGCCGCTGCTCTCGGAGTACCTGGCCGGGATCGACCCCGAAGCACGCCGGCGCGAGCTCGACCGTCTTCAGCAGGTTTTCTTCTTCGGCGCCTGATGCCCGATCCGCTCGTCGTCCGTGACCTCACCGAGTTCACCGGGCTTCTCGCCGGTGACGAGGCGTGGCTGGAGCGGGTGCGCGAGTACGTCCGGCCCTGCGATCACGTCGTCCGGCTCGGCGAGGCTGAACGCGACGAGGACGATGTCATCGTCCGCCGCGACGAGCGCGGCCAGTGGCAGGCTGGCCGCTACATCGGTGAGCTCGCGTTCGAGGGCCGCCGCCTGGTCATCACCCCGCGCTTGGGAGAGCCGGTCGTCGAGCAATGGCTCGGCGAGGTCTTCAACCTCATCGCCCCTCCCCACACCGCCGCGCGTCGGGACAGGTCGCCGTTCATCGCGCGAGTGATGGGCGCAGTCTGGTGTCGGGTGCTGGCTGAGGCCTCGCGGCACGGCCCGCCGACCCTGCGGCGCCACCACGGCGTCGAAGGGCTGCACCTGCGCGGCCGCCTCGACATCAGGCGTACCGTCCGGCTGCGCGTAGGTGGCTCGCCGCACGTCGCCTCCGTCAGCTCGTTTCGTGACCTCGACAACCCGGTCAGCCGCGTCGTCGTTGCCGCCGAGCGAGCGCTGCGCGGCCAGATCGGCCACGACCAATGGCACACCCCGCGGGTGCGCGAATTACTGCCCCAGATGCGCGCCGCGGTCGGCAGTCGCCCGGCGCTCCGCGACGCACGGGCGCTCGCGCGGATCCGCTACACGCCGATCACGCTGCCATTCAAGGCGCTCGCCGACCTCTCATGGCGGATCGCCCGGCTCGAGGGCCTCTCGGCCGACAACGACGACGGGGACAGCGAGGGGCTCTTGCTCGATGTCGCCGAGCTGTGGGAGCTGTTCCTCTTGCACACGCTGCGGCGCGCCCTACCGCACCTGACGGTCGAGCACCCCACGACGGGCACCGGCCGGACGTGGCTGATGACGAGCAACGACGGACGCATCGGCCTCGGACGTCTCAAGCCCGATCTGCTCGTCCGCGACTACGCGGGGGAGGTCGTGGCGGTGCTCGACGCCAAGTACAAGCGCCTCCGCGACGCCTGGCCCGCGCGCCCGCGCGGCGTCGAGCGCAGCGACATCTACCAGATGACGTCCTACCTGACCCGCTACGCCGCAGACGGTGCCCGGCTCGGCGGGCTGCTCTATCCGCTGGACCCCGCGCAGCAGCAGCCGGCCAGCGCCGAGGCGCGCGGCCCGTGGAGCCTCGCTGGCGGCCAGCGCGTCGTGTTCGCGCGCGTCCCGCTGGCGCCGGACGCTGCGGCGGCCGCGTTGGTCCAGTTGCTCGCCCACGAAGATCCCGGCGCGACGCTCCCGGCTGGGCTCGCGGCTCCGGCCTGATGCGGCGCCCTATCCATCGCGACAGCCAGGAGATCGGCCGCAGCTGCTCCGAGCCCGCCTACGACAGTCGCGCCGCCGCGCGCTCGAGCTCGGCTAACACCTGCCGCTGAGCGCCGCGATCGACGAAGACGTGCCCCCGCCGAAGCATCGCCGGGCTGACCGGCCCAGATCAGGCGCCGCTCGGCGTCGTCGTCTCTCACCGCCAGGCCAGCGACTCGGCGCTGCAAGCGGCACCGCGGTCATATCAGACCGTGGAAAGCGGATTCACTCGCCCGGTTCGCTGGATCCAGCCTCACCCGACTTGATGCAGCGCGACCGGCGAAATCTGTGGCTCTCCGGGGTCGATCCCGAGTTCGTGCAGGATCGGGATCAAGACGGCGCCGAACGCTTCGAACTTTTCCGCCGACTCCCAGACATCGACGACCTTGACCTGATCCCCGACGAGATAGCCGATGTGGTCGACTCGGCCGTCAGGCGCCGCCTGTCCGGCCGCCCCGAGTCGGGCATGGACTTCGGCGAACTTCTCCTCGCTCATTCCGATTACGTCGAACAGGATCGCGATCATTTCAGCCCCTCGATTTGATTCCGCAGGTCGGATCGAACCTATCAGATGGGATTTCCGGCTCGCCCCAACCGTGAGTACCACCTCGGCTTCGGCGCGACCTGCCACTTCGGGTTGCCCTCGCGCCGCGTCGGATCGGTTCTCGGTCAGTCCTCGAGCAGCTCGGGCGGGAACTCGGGGGGCGCCCGCCAGCCCGGCGGGGCGGGGCGGACCGAGAACGGCAGTCGCCAGTGCTCGTCGCTTCGGTCGCCGATCGTGAGCCGCCACTCATAGCGAGTGCCCGGTCGCAGCGGCAGCGGCGCCAGGTTGATCGCCATCGAGATGTCGATCGGGGTCCCCGGGGTCATTCCCGGTGCTCGCCCGACCTCGAAGTCGTTGTGAATCACGACCGGCTCGAGTTCCTCTCCCTGGGCGCCGACCATGACCGGCTGGCCGTCGGCGTCAACCAGGTCGAGTCGCATCTCGTGGTTGAGGTTGGCCTGGTCCCACGGCACCTTGATCAGGAGCGCGATCGCCGACGGGGACGGGTCGGGTCCGGAGATCGACCAACCACCTCCGAGGATGTAGAGCTTGTTGGCGACGGATTGCGCGGCGTCGGCGAGCAGTAGCGTCACGTGCATCTGCTCGCAGGCTAACGCGGCCGACCCGTCACCGCCACCGAACCGCGCCTGATTACTGTTCGATGTGATCGATGTCGAGTTCGTCGGCGGCTCGGACCGGAGCCGGGGTCAGGGCGGCGGCAAAGATCACCAACCCGAAGGCGAGGATCCGGAGACTGAACCCAAGCGGGTCCTCGGGCAGCGGCTCGTCGAACACGATCGGCCCGGAGGCGATCGTGGCGGCGTTGGCCGCGACGCTTGTGATCGCGATCACCGGAACCGCCTTGCCGAGCTGCAGGCTGCGCGCCGAGACGGTCAGGCCGACGATCGAGGCGGCGATGATGAAAGGGACAAGCGGGTGGATTAGGACCGCCAAAATGCCGTCGTCGAGGTTCGAGCTGGCGGCCTTGATCGCGGTGTCCGAAGCGGCCCAGATTAGCCCCGCCGAAGCTCCCAGCAGTACCCCGGTGTGGTCGGTTCGGTCGGCGACGCGGCCGGCGGTCGCGGCAGCGAGGCAGGTCAGGATGATCCAGACCAGAAGCGCTGGCGGGTCGAAGTCGCTGTGTGCCTCCTTGCCGGCTCCCTCCAGGGTGGCGGCGAGGACGGCGAGACCAGCGGCGGGGAGGCCGA
>JAHEXU010000041.1:0-11719 GCA_023251975.1 bacterium
TCGTCAATTTATCGCTCGCGCTGCTCGGGTTGCTCGACGTCGACATCGAGGTGCTCGACCCCAACCTATTTCCGGACAACGGAACGATTTGGCAGTTGCTTCATCTTGGAACCTCGCTCGCAGTGGTCGCGGCGGCAGTTCGCTACGGGTCCCGCGAACTCGGGATTTTGGCTGCGATTTCGATCGGATTTTTTGTGGTCGTGACCGGCCTCGAACTCGACATCGACAAGGCAATAGCCGGAAACCTTTCCCAGGATGGCAGCATCATCGTCTGGCCGCTCGCGATGATCCTGCTCGGTGCCGCGGCGGTAGCCGCGAGCATCCGGGCCACGGCAACCGGCCGCGGTGATCCCGTCCTACTCGCTCGCTCGATCGGCTCGGTCTTGTTCGTCGCCGGGGTCCTCACCCTGTTGGTGCGACGCTCAAGTAAGACGGACGGGCCGGACGCGGAATTCGTCCTGTTTCTCCTCTCGTTGTTGGCGACGATCCCGATGCTCGGACTGGTCGGGCTGGTAGTGAAGCGCTCTGCCCCGGCCTGGTCGCTGAGCACCGAAGCGACCCTGGCGGCTTTACTCGTCCCGCTCAGCCTCGGGTTGATGTTGAATTGGATCGACAGCACCCCGGATGACGACTTCTCCCAGCTTTGGATCGGAGCGGCCTCGGCGGCGGTCGCGGTGGCGCTGCACTGGTTCGCTCGGGCGCGATTCACCCTGTTCCTCGCTGGAATCTATGCGGTTGTTGCCTGGGTTGGCCTGTGGAACAGCATCCTGTCCGCCGGAGTCAATGGATCGTCCGCCGGATTTCGGCTGGTCCTTCTCTCGATCGCCGGACTTCTCGGCGCCGGGGCGGTGTTGCTTGCCAATCGCGGCGGCGAGGATGGTGAACGGATCGGGCCTGCGGGAAGCGAGCTGTTTGCCGTCGCGGCGGTTGTCGCGGTTGTCGCCGTCGGGTCTGAGCCGCTTAGCCCGGGTAACTACTTCCAGGAGGGGATCGTGTCGGGCGGGAACCTCGGCTTCTCGGAGTTTTGGGAATTCGGCAGCGTCTTGTTGATGGCGGGTCTTGCCTGCCTCGCGGCGGCGAGTGGATCGCGGGCGATCGGGCTCGCCGCTGCGATAAGCGTACTTCTGGTTGCGATCGCGATCGGAACGAACTTCGCGAGCCAGTTCGAGCCAGCGTCAAAGATCATGGGTTGGCCGTTGGCGCTCGGCCTGCTCGGGTCGGCGCTGATCGCCGCCGCGCTGGCGGTCATGGAACAGCCACAACCCGCGACGCCGGTCGCGGGCTCGATTGCGCCAAGCCCCGATCCGCCGCCGCCCGGTGATCCGCCGCCGCCCGAGTAGGGCTCCAAGCGCGGTGAGGCGACCGAAGGGGCTCGCGGGCGCTAGTCCAAAGACGAAAAAGACCGAACCCGAACTGCCGGGCCGGACCGAGCCGACGGCTCAGCGGGCGTGGCGTAGGACGGTCGCGATCCTGGCTTCGCTGTGAAGTCGTCTCGGGTCCGCCAGGGCGAGCCAGTGAACCCGACCGCGGCGAGTCCCGACGATCAAGATGTTGGGGCCGCGGTTGCGCACCCAAGCTCGGGTGTTGCCGAGCCGGAAGCTGCGGTGTAACGACAACCGGCGCCGTGCCTTCTTGGCGTCCGAGCCAGGGCCGATCCGATGCACCGCGTGGCCCGGATTGGTGGTTCGCACCAGCGACACGGCGCGCCGGGTTGTCCCCTGCGAGGGTTTCGCCGAGCCGACGCGGGCGGGGATCCGGTGGTAAGCGACGCTGATCCGTGATCCCCCGACGACGCACCAGCGATGAACGTAGGTCTTTCGCCGCTTTGGCGGGCCGAGTCGATTCCAAACTCGTTTGCGGCTCATCCCGAGCCTGACCCGGCCGACCCGGGAGGCTCGGATCCGTCCACCCGGCGCGATGCAGCCCTTAAATTTCGGCGCGTTTCCGTAGATCTGAGCTCGCTCCTCGGGGGTGTCAACCCGCGCTTTACAGGTCGGGTCGGGACCGGAATCGAGCTGATAGATCACGCCGCCACCCCCGGTCGGTTCGACGTATCCCTGGTAGGCGGCGGGGACAAACGGGGTGAAATCGGCGGGCACGCCACCGATCCGGAAGTTAGAGACGTGAACGCCGCCGATCCCCTTGGCGCGGTCAAAGAAGTACTGGCCGTCCCAGTGCCAAAGCTCAGGCTGCCCGCCCTGTACGACCGATCCGGTCCAATGGTCGGATTGGTAGTAGAAGCACTTGTTTGCCGCCGCGGCGACCCGCGATGGCTCGTTCGCGAAGAAATCGACCAGGCCGAAGTCGGTCACGTTTTGCGAGGTCTTGTCGAACTCGACGCAAAATGGATCGGCGTTCGGATCGGGGTAGTCGGTTCCGGTGCCAACATCTTGGTTTTGGCAGCGAAACGGGTTCTCGCCATCCCATGGTCCGATCGCATCGCTTGACTGGGCGCTCGCGGCGCCAGCCCCAAGCAGCGCCACCGCGCTAGCCAACAGCACCGCTCGCAGTGCCGCGCCTGCCGACTTCCGGATTGCTCCCACGCCCTCAAGCTAGCGCGATCGCCGCGCCGCCGCGCCGGTTGGCGGTTGCCGAAGTCGCTCGGATCGTCTACGTTGCCAAAATGCCCCCCCGTTCGGAGATCGATCCAATCCGCTGCGCGGTTGCCGAGGAGCTCTCCCGCCGCGACCTGCTCGATCGCTCCGCCCGGCTCGGCCTTGCGGCAATGATCACATCGGCGCTATCGACTGTCGGGCCACTCGCGTTCTCCGAGCCGGCCCTCGCCGCGGTATCGCAGACCGACGCAACCCTGCAGGCCTTCTTCGACACGATTATCCCGGGAAGACGGGTCAGCCTGACCGAGGCAGGCAACCCGATTGACCCGCAGGCGATCGCCGGGGTCGATCGCGAACCGGGGGCGGTTGAGGCCGACTCGCTGCTGATCGCGCACAACGCCAAGATCGGCTTTGACACCCTGGCGCCTCCGTTTCTGGCCGATCTCGCGGCGAAGGCGGCACCGCAGGGCGGTCCCTTCCTGTTGCTCGACTACGACCACCGTGAGGCCGCCTGTCTGGCCGGGCTCGATTTCAACAACCCCGATCGGTTGCTCTGGGAAGCCGCCGCCGCGATTCCGTTCACCGCCTTCTGTGCCGCCGCCAATGTCGTCAACGCGACCCGCGCCAACTCGGTCGGCTTGCGGGTGATGGGCCATCCTGGGGCCGCTCCAAACGGCTATCGCAACTACTCCTACCGCCGTCGCCTCGCCCAGGAGCGGACCCGGACCGGGAGCCTTCGCTAATGGCGGAGCGAGTCGATGTCTGCATCGTCGGGTCGGGCTTCGGTGGCTCGATCGCGGCCTGGAGGCTGTCCGAGCTGTACCGAGCCGCCGGTGAGGATCCGGGGCGGATCGTCGTCTTGGAGCGCGGTAGGCGCTTCGGGCACACCGACTTTCGCCAGTCGATGGACCTCGACCACCTCTCCGATGTCTACGGGCTGATCCAGGGACAGGGAGCCCAGGTGGTGATTGGCAACCTGGTCGGCGGTGGCTCCAACCTCTATTTGGCCGCCTCGCTTCGATCGCCGTCGGAGACCTTCGAGCGTCGCGACCATCACCCATCCGACGGCCCGACCCGGCGGATGTGGCCGCACCAGATCTCGCGGCGCACCCTCAATCGTTATTACCATCGGGCCGAGCGGGCGCTGCGGGTCCAGCGCCCCTCGTGGAATCAGGTGTCGAAGTCGGGTGGCCTGTGGGCGGCGATGCTGCACCACGCCGGGTATAGCTGTGACCGGGTTCCCGCCGCGATCAACCTGCATCGCTGCGAGAACGTCAAGTGGTGCCATACCGGCTGTATTTTCGGCGCCAAGAACACCGTCCTGACCAACTACCTCGGGGCGGCCGAGCGGGCCGGAGTAGAGATTCGGCCGGGGGTGATGGTCGAGGAGATCAGGCCGTCGAATGCCCGGCCCTACCGCTGGATCGTCAAGGCCGACAACGTCAACCCCGAGACCAAGCAACCGGCCGGCGCGGTCACCGATATCGAGTGCAAGGTCTTGATCTTGGCTGCCGGCGCGATGGGGTCGACGCCGATCCTGATGCGCTCGAAGCAAAGCGGTTCGCTTCCCTCGATTTCAAGCCACCTTGGCAAGCATCTCGGCTCCAACGGCGACCACGTCGCCGCCGTCGAGGTCAACGGCAAGCAGATCGAGCGCCTGCTCGACCTGCCCGGATACGGACAGTTCTACAAGGGCCGACCGATTACGACGATGAGCTACGACTGGTGGACCGGCAAGCACGGCCACCGTCACGACGGGACGCGATTCACCCTGCAGGAGATCTTCCTCAGCCAGCTCACCAACTTCCTCTACGACGACGGTCGCGGCAACGGTGATGAGCCGAGCTTCTGGGGCCGTGAGAAGAAGCGATCGATCTCGACCTGGAACGACCACTTCGAATTGCTCGCGATGGTCGAGGACACGATGGACGGCGAGTTCTATGCGGTTCCGCCGAACGGCAACGGACATGAGCAGCCAAACGGCGGGCCGGTTGGGGTCGGATTGTTCAATTACGCCTTCTCGAGTCAATCGACGACGGTTCGTGAGATGGCCAACGAGGCGATGCGCTCGGTGGTCGAGCGGCGCGGCTTTGGTCGCTTCCTGCCGATCAGCGAGACCAAGGGCGCCTATATCGCCCACCCGCTCGGCGGTTGCCGGATGGCCGAGGAGATCGGCCTTGGCGTCGTCGATCATCGCTGCGAAGTGTTCGGTAGCGAAGGGCTCTTCTGCATGGACTCTTCGGTTATCCCGAGCAGCCTCGGCGTCAACCCGTCGCTGACGATTGCCGCCGTTTGCGAGCGAGCGGCGGCTCGGCTGGTTCGCCGGGCCGACGATTTCGGCCTTCCCAGCCGCCCTGAGGGATTCCACCACCACACCCCGCCGCAGCGAATCGGCCCTCGGGTTCGACTCTGAGCGTCGAGCAACCTCGGCGCCCCGCTCGCTCCTCGACCGTCCCGAACAGACAAATTAATCCCCGCCGGGTCCCGAGTTGCTAGGCTAGCCGCGTCGCCGATGTACGACGACGATCCTCCAAGTACGAGCCTGAAGTCGCGTTGCACCTGCGGTGCTGCGGCGACCGGTAGCCGTCTATGACGGTGCTGGCGCTTGCTGCCCTGATCGCGCTGGTCTTGCTGAACGGCTTGTTCGTCGCGGCCGAATTCGCGCTGGTCCGGGTCAAACGGGCGCGGATCGAGACGGCCCACGAGGAGCGCGCCGATCATCGCGCCGCGCTTGTGCTCGAGCAGTTGGAACGGATCGACCGCTACCTGGCGGCCTGTCAGCTCGGAATTACGATGGCGTCGATCGGGATCGGGTTCCTCGGCGAACCGGCTCTAGCCTCGCTGATCGAGCCGCTGATCGATGGGCCACTCGGCCACGGTGTGGCTACCGCGGTCAGCTTCGCGTTCGCGTTTTCGATCGCGACCGCGCTCCACATCACGGTCGGTGAGCAGGTCCCGAAGTTGATCGCGATCAACCGGGCTGAGAGCACGGCCCAAATCTTGGCGCGGCCGCTGCAGATGTTCCGAGTCGCCTCGACTCCGTTCACGTTTGTTTTGGCGGCCGCTTCGAATGCGATGGTGCGAGCGTTCGGGGTCGATCCGGAAAGCATCGAGGAGCATCACGACGCCGACGACCTGCGGGCGCTGATCCTCGCGTCTGGCTCGAAGGGCGATATCGAGCCGAACGAGGCGACGATGCTGAGTGGGGTCTTCCACCTGCACGAGCAGGAGGCCCGCGAGGTAATGACCCCGATCCCGGCGGTGATCACGGTGAACGTCGACGACACCGTCGAGGAGGCGCTAAAACGCTGTGTTTCGTCCGGCCACACCCGGCTGGTCGCGACCGAAGACGACAACCGCGACAAGATCCGCGGCGTCGTCCACAACAACTCGTTGGTCCGGATCCTGATCAACGCTGGTCCCGATGCGCCGATCGAGCCGGCGATTCGCGATGCCCCGATCGTCCCCGAGACGAAGCCGCTCGATGACCTGCTGGCCGAGCTACAGCGGCAGCGTTCGTCGATCGCGGTTGTCGCCGACGAGTACGGCCGGACGGTCGGGATCGTCACTGTCGAGGACATCCTCGAGGAAGTGGTCGGCGAGATCGAGGACGAGACCGACCCGCGAAGCGCCGGAGTAAGACAGCTGACCGACGGCGATTGGTACGTTCGCGGCGAGGTTTCGCTCGGCGATCTGGCCGATGTCGGGATTGATCTGCCGGTTGAAACCGACGCGTTCAACTCGATCGGCGGCTACGTTTTCAATCAGCTCGGCCGATTGCCGAAGCGCGGCGACGCAACCTTTGCCGACGGGTACAAGATTCGTGTTGAGTCGGTTCGCGATAGCCGGATCGTCGCGGTCCGCATTCAGCCTGCAAAGGCCCCAACTGCCGCCGACGAACAGTCGTCTTGAGCCTGGACGCACCTAACGACGGGACCGGAATGATTCGATCTTTTTCTCGACGGGTACCGACGATGTGGGAGATTCAACTGACAGACGACGAGCTGCACATGTTGCGCTCGTTGGTGCGCGCCGAACGCTTCCTCGGACCCGGCCTGAGCGATGCGCTCGATGCGCTTGAACAGGCCCGATGGACCGACCTTCCCGAGCCGATTCTAGATTGGGAGCGGGTCGGAGATCTGGCCGATGTCCTTGGGATCACCGAGGCCGAGGCGTTTGCTGACCTCGCCTCGCGCCAGGCGCCGGAGACCGACGGCCCAAATCAGGAGTAGAAGGGGAGTAGAGGGGGAGTAGATCAGGAGTAGTCGAAGAACCCGGCGCCGGACTTGCGCCCGAGCTTGCCGTCCGCGGCCAGCTCACAGAGCCGGGCCGGTGGATCGTGCCGCGCCTCGCCGGTCGCGGCAAACAGGCTTTGTCCGATCGCGATCGAGACATCAAAGCCGACGAAGTCGAGCAGGGCCAGCGGGCCCATCGGATGACCGGCGCCGCGCTTCATGCACTGGTCGACCGCGGCCGGTTCGAGGCCGCTCTCTTCGAGCAGACGAACGGCGTCGAACAGGTACGCAAAAAGCAGCCGGTTGACCACGAATCCGGCGATATCGGGGACCTCGACCGCGGTCTTGCCTATCGCGGCGCAAAAGTTCCGCGCCCGCTCGCCGACCGACCCTTCGAGCGCCTCGGGGAGACAGAGCTCGATTAGGTCCATCCGGGTCACCGGATTGAATACATGGAGGCCAAAAAAACGCTCACCGATCCCCGCCCCGGCCGCGATCGCGGCAACGCTGAGCGATGAGGTGGTGGTTGCGATGTCGGCGTCGGGGCTGAGCGCGGCGAGGTTCCGGTGCAGCTCGACCTTGGCGTCGAGATCCTCGACGATCGCCTCGACGATCAGATTCGATCCGGCGGTTTCGGCGCGGTCGGTTGTGTAGCTGATCCGGGTCGGGTCGCCGCCCTCGAGCTTGGCGCAGAACTTCTCGGCGAGCGCTCGCGAGCGCTCGATCGAGGCATCGCTGCGGGCCAGGACGACTACCGACGAGACGGTGCTCGCGGTAGCGGCGACCCCGGTGGCAATTGCGCCGGTTCCGGCGATTGTGACTTTTTCGTATTCGGTATTCAAGGCAGCGGGAGCCTAATAGGCGACGCCCTAAGATGCGCGTTCGTGCCCGTTTTGGCCAGGATCGCCCTGCTCTGCCTGCTCGCCCTCGTGGCGGGGTGTGGCGCTGAGGATTCGCCCCGCCTGTTCGTTGCGAGCGACCCCGACCTCCCGCTCAGTCGGCGAGTGTTTGCCGCCCGAGCAAACGAGATCTGTTACTCGACCAAGGCTCAACTGGAGGCCGCGGCCGATCGCCTCTTCGAGGGTGGTGGCGAGGCGGCGTCGCAGCGCCGTCGCCGCGATTTTGTGGTCCGTTACGGGGTGCCACTGCTGCGCCGCCAGACGGCCGCGATCGAGGCGCTTGTGCCGCCCCCGGCCGAGCGGGGGACGGTGGCGCGGATCCTCGAGTTCGGCAACAAGGCGGTCGCCGAGGTTCGTCGCAATCCCGACCTGTTGGTTGACGGTCGCTCACCCGGCCTGGCCAAAGCGGGGCGGCTGGCGGCACGCTTTGGCGCCACCGAGTGCCGCTTGTAGGAGCTCCGGCGCGGACCTCCGGGGCGGGGCGGTACCGGTCCCACACGGCACCGAATCTACCCGTCGCTTGTGCCCCGATTCTCTCGCGACGACGAGACCCACCGGTCGGCTCTTGGAGCGGCAGGCCCCGCCACCATCGGGGCCGAAACTGAGCAGCCGGTCCGTTCCGGGTCCGGTTCGCGGCGCCGTCCGGACGAGCGCCGAGGTGTTGCTCGGATCCTCGCGCTCGGACGCAAGGCGATCGCAGGGTGGAACGTGATCGCGACCTGCCGGTTGTCGGTGGCTCACCCGGCCCCGCTAGTCGGAGTCGCCGACGCCGCGCTTTGACGGCGGCGATTGCGGCTTGGAGACAGCTCCGACCCGGTACCCTGGGGCTGAGACGTTGCCCGATGGGCTGTGTCGGCAGGAATCCAGGTGGATCGAGCGAGGACTAAAAAACTCCGTGTCGTGGCGGCGGCGGCGATTTGCGCAGCGGCGGCGATCTTCCCTGCGGTCGGATCGGCCGCCACGATCTCGACTACCAGCTAGCTTGACGACAGCACCGCCACCGGCAACTGCACGCTGCGCGAGGCGATCGCGGCGGCCTCGACCGACGCGGCAAACGACGGTTGTCCCCGTGGCAACGGGGTCGACACGATCACCCTGATGCCCGGCACCTACGAGCTCGCGCTCGGCCAGCTGGCGCTCGACGATCCGCAAAACGATCTCACCACGATCGTCGGTGACGGCGATGGATCGGTGATTGACGGAAATTCAGCGCAACGAATCATCAGCGCCTCCAGCCCCCTGACAGTCGGCGCAATGGAGTTGACGGGGGGCGATTCGAGCGCGGCTTCCGGGGCCAAGACCGGCGGGGCGATTGACATCACCGATGCCGCCGCGCCGCTGATCATCTTCCGCAGCACGATCAGCGACAGCGTCGCGACCGGTGCGGGCGGCGGGGCCGCTTCGCTTGGCGATATCACCGTCGTCGGCTCGACGATCACCGGCAACTCGGTCGGAGGCCCGGGGGCGAGCGGCGGCGGCGTGGATGCCGCCGGGAACCTGTCGGTGAACGCCTCGACGATTGTCGACAACAGCGCGATCGGCGGCGCTGGCGACGGCCTCGGCGGCGGTTTTCAGCTCAGTGGCACCCTGACCTTGCGGGCTTCGATTGTCGACGGCAACACATCCGACGGAGCTCCTGCCGGCCGCGATTGTGACCGGGTTGGCGGCGGCGGGGCCAGCGCGGGCTTCAACCTGCTCGGCACCAACTGCGGGCTCACCCTGGCGGGCGGCGACGTAACCGGGCAGCCGCACGGGCTGCTCGCCCTCGACGATAACGGTGGCCCGGTACAGACCCGCGCCCTCGGCCCCACCGCCGCCGCCGTCGACACCGGGCCGACCGGCGCCGCCTGCAGCGGCACCGATCAGCGCGGAATGCCACGTCCACAGGGCACGGCCTGCGACAAAGGCGCTTATGAATACGTCGCCTGCTACGAATTGGCGGTCAACAACTTCGGCAGCGACGATCCCGACCTCCTGGTCGGGACGACAGACCCTGACGGGATGCTGGCGCTGGCTGGCGACGACTTGGTCCTCGGCGGCGATGGCGACGATCGGATCTGCGCTGGCGACGGAGCTGACCTAGTTGCCGCGGGGCCGGGCGTTGACAAGATCGACGGCGGTCCCGGAGCCGACACGATTGACGGAGGCCTCGCCGCCGATCGGGTCGACGGTGGCCTCGGCAACGACGCTATTACCTACGAGACGCGGAGCGCCGCCGTCTCGGTGATTCTCGATGCGCTCGCTAACGACGGTGAAGCGGGTGAGGGCGATCTGGCTGGCGTCGAGGGCGCGATCGGTGGCGCTGGCGCGGACAGCCTGACCGGCGACGGCGTTCCGAACGGCTTGGTCGGTGGCCCCGGCGGCGACACGATTGACGGGCTCGAAGGCTCCGATTCGCTGCTCGGCGGCCTCGACAACGACACGATTAACGGCGCCGGTGGCGCAGACGTGCTCGGTGGCGGCGCCGGTAATGACGCGGTGTCGGGCGGCGACGGCGCCGACTTCATCGAGGGCTTCGCGGGTCTTGACGGGCTGCGCGGCGGCCCCGGGTCTGACCAGATCACCGGTGGCCTTGACGCCGACGCAATCCTCGGCGAGGACGGTAGCGACGCGCTGAGTGGCGGCCTCGGCAACGACTCGCTGAGCGGCGGTACCGGGAACGATCGAATTCGCGGTGACGCCGGCAGCGACACGATCCGGTGCGGCGACGGAACCGACAAGGTGATCGCCGATCGGCTCGACCAGGTGGCGCGCGATTGCGAGAAGGTCTCGCGGTCCTAGCGATGGCGCCGCCCACCCGCTGAGCGCTTGGATTGGCGAGGAGATGTCAACTGTGCCAGGTTCAACCGGGGGCTCACTCGCCGACCTGCAATTCGACGAGATTCGGCTGCTACGTCGGCTCAGCTCACTGGTCCGAACCCCGGTGATGGTTGATGTCGGGGCGCATCACGGCTTTACCGCCGAGCCGTTCCTGTCGGCCGGATTCGCGGTTCATGCGTTCGAGCCGCTCGAATCCAATCGCGCCGTCTTGAGCCGACGACTCGGCGACCGGCCGAACCTCTCGATCCGCTCCGAGGCGGTCAGCCGCAGCGCCGGAACCGCCCAGCTCCATCTCGCCGAACATCTCGATGGAAGTTGCCATGACGCCTTCCACAGCCTCGAGCGAATTGATCCGGGCAAGCATCATCGCCGCGGTGCAACGGTCGAGGTCAGGACCGTTACGCTCGATGCGCTGGTCCGGGCTGGTGAGCTTCCGCCCCGGATCGGAGTCCTCAAAATCGACACCGAGGGCCACGACCTGGCGGTACTGGAGGGGGCAGCGGAGCTAAGCGCCGAGGTCGTCGCGGTTGAGTTCTGGGGGCCTGAGCTCGGGATCGGCCCGCCGATCTCAGCACCCGATCGCATGATCGAGTTGATGCGTCAGCGCGGCTTCGACCGGTTCGTCACCGTCGAGCACAGCGGCGGCGACGTGGTGGCCCGCTTCGGTGCGCCGATTGAGCCCGCGGGCTGGGGCAATATCTTCTTCTTTGATAGCGATTCGCCGTCGCTGTTTGACGATGTCGGCGCCTGGGTCCGGGCCGGCGCGGGGGCCGGCTCTTCGGCCCTCGGTGGTTTGCTGGAGCGCTGGGCGCCTGACCGAACCGCGATCAGATTCTTCGAGGTTGGGGCGGATCGGCCGGACCTCAGTCTCGAATTGCTCGAGCAGTTTCCGGGTTCAACCGGGACCTTGATCGCCGCTGATCGCCGCCGCGCGGTTGATCTGGCGCAGGCTTTCGGGGCTGATGCGCGGATCGAGGTTGTGGGCGAAGCGCCGCTGGATCGGATTTGGGACGAGTCGGGCGCCGCCGCCGTCGATCTGGTCGCGGTGCGTGATCGGGCCGGGGGCCTCGCGACGCTTGAAGCGGCCTCACGACTGATTGCGGCCGAGCGGCCGGCGCTGCTTTTGACGGTCGCAGTGGCGGCGTCCGGCCCGCTCCGGATCGGACCGCTCGAAGCGATCCAGTTCGCCGCCGACAACCGCTATCGGCTC
>JAHEXU010000041.1:11729-21787 GCA_023251975.1 bacterium
GAGGGGGGCGAGCTTGCACTCGCCGATTTCGTCTTGGTTGACAGCGACCTGCACCCGCTCGATCTCGACGGGCCGCTGGTCCGCGGCGATCCCGATGGCGGCGGGCGGTTGCGCGGGCAACTGCGTCAAGCGGGCGCTGATCGCCGCAACAAGGCGGAAACGATTCGGCGCTTACGACAACGTTTAAAGCGGGCCGAGGAGCAGGTCGCGAGGAGGGCAGATCGCTCGGATGCGGCCGCAGGCAAAAGCCGTGAGGACAAGGGCCCGGGCAAGCGCCCGGCCGAGCGCGGATAGCGCCGCTTAGAGCGCGGCCGCGAACGCCTTGAGTTTGTCGGGATCGCGAAGCGGCGGGCCGTGACCGGGGCAGACGACGCTGGGATGCAGCTCGGCCAGCCTGCGGATCGAGCTGCGGTTTTGAGCTTTGTCGAGGGTGAAAATATCGGGCGGCTCAGCCAGCTTCGGCAACCCGGTGAAGAAGTTGACGTTGCGGATCACGTCACCGCAGATCGCGACCCGGTCGGATTCGCGAAAGAAGATCACCGAACCGCGCTGGTGCCCCGGGGCGTGGATCACGGTGAAATCGCCAACCGCGTCGCCGTCGTTGAGGACCCGATCGACCGTGCAGTCCGGTCCCGTCCAAATCTTCGCGATGATCCGGTTGACCGGGTGTTGCGGCGATGCCTCCTGGATTGGTCGACGCCCCTCGATCGCGTCGACATCGTCGGCATGACAGGCGAGCGGGATGTTGCGGGCCTCGCAAACCGCCTTGGCAGCCCCCTGGTGATCGGGATGGGCGTGGGTCAGCGCGAGCAGCGACAGCGGCCGGTCCGCGGTCTGGCGAAGGATCCGCGCCCGCGCGATTCGGGTGCCGGCGTCGATCAGGACATCGCCCGCCAGGTAGATGTTGATTGCGTTCGGAGGAATCCCGGAAAGCTTGTAGACGTTGGGCGCGATCTGTTTCATCGCTTTTTGCCTTTCTGTTAGTCGCTCTTGAGCCGGGCGCCGACAAACTGAACCATCCCGGAGAGGCGCTGATGGACCTCACCGAAGCCGCGCATCTGCAAGGCGGCGACGACCTCCTCGGGTTCGAACAGCCGCATCCCGCTGGCTCGTTCGAACAGCGGCTTTGCCGGCGAAACCGCGATTTGGCGGCGAACCGAGGTCATCAGCGCGATCCGTCCGCCCGGCGCCAACACCCGGGTCATCTCGTTCAGGGCGTCAAACGGCTCCGGGAACAGGTGGAGCGCCGCGAAGCAGCAGACCGCGTCGAAGCTGCCGTCGGTAAACGGCATCGCCATCACGTTGCCCCGCACCAGCCCGAGGTTCTCGATCCCAGCCGTCGCGGTGTCGGCGGCGCCGCGCCGCAGCATCGTCTCCGAAGCGTCGAGTCCGACGACCAGACCGTCGGCGGCCACCGCAGGGGTAAAGGCGCGACTAAAATTCCCGGGCCCGCAGGCGACATCGAGCACCGTGTCGCCGTGGGAAAGCCCCATCAGAAGTCTGGCGATCCGCATCTCCTCGTCCATTCCGGGACCGGTGATCCCCTTGGCGAGGCGTCCCAGCGCCGGTCGCCACCAGCGCTCGTAGACCATCGGCACCCAGGCGGTCAGCATCAGGTCTTGGGTCAGGCCGGTTGAATCCGGGGCCGATTCGAGCAGGTCGATGTATGGGGCGTCGCTCGATTCGGCGAGGCAGCGATTCGGCTCGTCGAGCAGCTCGATCGTTCGGCGCCGGGCGGCGCCGGAGATCCCCTGACCGCCGTCCGCACTCATCAGTGGGCGTGGCCGCCGCGCTCGCCACTGCGGGCCAGCTCGGCGAGGCGGTCGAGTTGTCGCTCCCCCTCGAGGCGAGCCGGATCGTCGGCGCCTAGGCCTTCGATCAGGCGGGCCACTCGGGTCCTGATTTGCAGCGCGAAGTGCGGCGTCGCCGGTCCCGCCAAGGCGCGGATGTCGGCTCGGGACACGCTATGGGAGGGGCTCAATCGGTCGGGTCGTTCAGCGTCACTCATCGTCGCTGCGAACCCTACCTGCCCGACGGCGGTTCGGGGGCCATTCAGCGCGACTTCTTGGCGCTGCTGTGCTCGTGCTCCGGGGTGCCGGGCTTGGGACCGAGGAAGTCCGGCTCGCCGCTGCCGGTGCTGATTCGGGTCAGGTTGAGCAGGGCGTCCGCCTGGGCTTGAAAGTCGACCGAGATCGCGCCGGAGTCGCCGATTACCCAGAGGTGGTTGAAAAGGGCCTTGGTCGGGTCGTTTTCGAAGCCCGGCTGGTTGTCGAGCAAGAACTCCTGAAGCGGTTGTGGGATCTCGGTCGGGCTGTCGGTCAACAGGGTCGGACCCGGGGCGCCGCTGCCCGACAGCCCCGCCGCCGCCGCCGCGTCGGACGGTCGCCCCAGGTTGAGCACGACGAAGCCGTGGCCGGGGAAGTTGATGTCCCAGCCGAAGTCGGTTGCGTCGTCGGAGTATCGAGCGAAGCTGATCGCCGAACTGACCGGGCCGGGGCCGGTGATCCGCTCGGTGATCTCACGGCCCTTGCCGATTTCCTTCAATACGTCGTCGGACACGTCGTTGGGACTGGCGAGTACATAAACCGGGACATCGGGGTGGCGAGCGAGCGCGTCGGCGGTTGGCTTTGGCAGCTTCTTCTGGTCGCTCAGGAGGATCGCGTCGCCGCTCAGCGCCGACCAGCCGCCCGCCGGCAGCCCGTATTCGGGGTGGCTTGACCCGACGATGACGATGTGCTCGGGATGTCGAACCGACAGTCGGCCCCGCAGCTTGTCGATCGAGGCCGCGAGTTCGGCCGAGCCCTCGCCGTTGACATCGACGACCTTGTAGCCGCTCGGCACCGCGACATCGCCGATCCGGTAGATCTGGGCCTGGTGGGTTGCGGCAGAGCCGCGCGGACCGAGTTCGGAGATCGCGTCGGCGGTGAAACCCGGGACCTGGTCGTGGCTGCTCAAAAGCAGCGGGATTCCGATCGGGTCGGCGGCCAGGCTGGTCGCGGCAAGGGCGGTCGCCCAGTCGGCGAGGTCGACCACCGCAACCGCCGCGGGGCCTTCAACACCGCCGGTTGAGGGGCGCACCGCCAACGCGGTGGCGGCGGCGATTGCGGTTGCATCGGGTCCGGCGATCCGGGTGGTGTTGCGGGTCGCGAACTCGGGGAAGCCGAGTTCCTCGGCGACCTCGGCCGGCGGCGCGTCGGGGCTACGGAAAACCGGCGGGGCCGGGGCGGATGGGACTGTTTCACTCTCGGTGGCGTCGTTGATCGCCCACCCGGCGGCGCCGCCTGCGGCGACCAGAACTAGCGCCGCGGCGCCGATCGCAAAGCGTCGGCCGGGCCTTGCCGGGCGCGGTGGGAGGCCGAGCGAGCGGATTCGAGGCGCTCGGCTCGGCCTGCGAAACCGGCCCGGCGGCTTTCGTTTCGGCGCTCCGGAAAGTGGCGGCTGCGAAGCCGGCGTCGCCACCGGTGCGGCTGCGGACGAAGCGCCCGGCGAAGCGGCCGACGAACCCGCGGTCGATCCGGCCGACGGGCCTGCTGCCGGTGCAGCCGGTGGCGCTGTGACATCTGCGGCTGCGGCTGCGGCTGCAGCCGCAGGATCGGTTGGGGTCTCCACGGCGGCGGCCGCGGGGCTGTTGAGCGCTTTCGGGCGCCGACGCAGGGCGCGGAGTCGGTTCCCGATCGCTCGCAGGGGTTTAGCCACGAGCCAAAGTCTTACCGATCGCAGCAGCGATCGCGCTGCTCGCGGGGTGGATCTTGAGCGCCGCCACCCGACAAACGCCGCAGACTGCGAGACGTCCCGCAATTTATGAGGAAATGCTCGCACAACGCAAATCGACTGCTATCCTGCTGGGGTCGTTGCTTGGAAGACCGCGCCCAAACTGAGCAGTTTGGGCACAAATCTGCCGAATTAGTCGGCATGGTGAGGGTCCGAGAGGTCGACGGCGAAGCTAAAAACGCGTCGAACAAGGCAGCAATGACTGAGAACGCAAAGCACTCCACCCACCCCGAGTCGACCAACGGCGACCGCCCGGAGCCGGCTTCGGGCCGGACTCGCCGCCGTTTCATCACCCTGCTTGGGGCTGCTGCGGTGCTCGCGCTCAGCGTCGGCGTCGCGGGCGCCGCCGCTCAAGACCGCCAGCAGGAGCTGGCCGATGCGAAGTCAAAGCTCGACGATGCGACCGCGCATCGCGGAGTTCTAACCAGCGAAATCGAGCAGTTCTCAAGTCAGATCTCCGATCTCGTGGGCCAGGTCGCGGTGTTGCGCAACCGCGAGGACGAGGTCGCGGCCGAGCTGGCTGACAAGCAGGCCGAGTTTGACCAGGCACAAAAGGAGCTAATCGAGCTGCGCGATCGGCTCGCCTACGCGGTCAAACGCCTGTCCGACCGACTGGTCGCGATCTACAAATCGACCGCGCCCGACGAACTGACCCTGATCCTCGAATCCGACGGCTTCGAACAGATGCTGAATCGCGCCACCTATCTCGAGGCGATCGAAAACCAAGACGCCGACCTTGTCGATCAGGTCAGGACGCTGCGCGATTCGACCCGTGAGACGGTCGAGAAGATTCGGGTCGCCCGCGACACGATTGCGGCGAAGAAGGAGGAGCTGACCCGGACTCGGACCCAGCTTGAGGCGCGCCAGGCCGAGCTCGACGCGGCGCGGGCCGATCGGCAGGCTTCGCTCGACAGCGTCAACTCAAACATTGACCACCTCGAGGGCGACATCAGCGACATCGAGGCTGACATCCAGGCTGACCTCGCCGCCGCCGCGGCAGCCCAGGCTTCAAGCGGTGGTCCGCCTGCGACCCTGCCCGCCGGACCGGTGGTCGCAGGCTCCGGCGACATGATCTGGCCGGTCGACGGACCCGTCACCTCGCCCTTCGGTTGGCGCTGGGGCCGGATGCACGAGGGGATCGATATCGGGGTTCCGTCCGGTACTCCGATCCGCGCCGCCAAGGCGGGTACGATCGCGCTGGCTTCCGTGTATGGCGGCTACGGCAACTACACCTGCATCAACCACGGCGGCGGTCTGTCGACCTGCTATGCGCATCAGTCGTCGTTTGCGATTACCTCCGGCGCCGTCAATCAGGGCGACATCGTCGGCTACTCCGGCTGCACCGGAAACTGCTTCGGAGACCACCTCCACTTCGAGGTGCGGGTCAATGGAGCGGCGGTCGACCCGATGGGCTACCTGTAGGTCCGCGGCGGCGTTGGCGCCGGATTCTGGACGTTCGTCGGAGCGGGGCGAAAAAGCTGGACGTGCCTCTAGTTTTCTGCCCCTCTGTCCGTTACTTTGATTGAGGTCGCACGGACGCGACCCCGGAGCCAACCAGTGGTGACCCAGTTTCAAAGTCAAGGAAGACGATGTCAGACACACGCTCATACATGGCAATTATCGGCGCTGCCGGTGCCCTCGTCGCTGGCGCGATCTTCGCGTTCTTGGCGCTTGGATCCAGCTTCGATTCGACGACCAGCGCAACCCAAGAGGCGCGACGGGTAAAGGAGGTCGGCAACACGATGATATTGGCCCACGTCGCGCCAGCGGTTGAAAAGCACCGAAAGCGCGGTCCGATTCATGTCGCCTCGAGCGGCAATTCAAAGCGTAAGAGCGGCGGCAGGGACGGAACTTCGCGGGTCGTGACCGAGCGAGTCGCGGTCGGGACGATCCGAGTCCCAATCGAAAACGGCGCTGCCACCCAAGCGACCGGCCCGACCCCGACAATCCAGACCGACCACAGCGCCACTGCGCCGCCGGACGGCTCCGATGATCGTGAACTCGCCAGCAGCCGCGGCGGTGTCGGCGATCAGGGCGGAAGCGCCGACGGCAACGCCGACGGAGGACAGTCCGGGTCCGCCCCTCAAGGTCAGGGCGCTCCGGGCAAGGTCCCGGTCGAGTAGCCGGTTCGCTCAGGCCCGCTCCGCAAGCTGGCAGGCGATCCAGCGTAGTCCCGCGGCCTGCATCTCCGGATCGTGTTGGAGGGAGCGGTGGTGGCCGCCCGGAACCAAGATCAGGCGCTTCGGCTCGCCCGCCGCCGCGATCAGCCGCCGCGATCCGGTTGACGGGACCTGCTCATCGCCCTCCGCGTGCATCACGATCAGCGCTCGCGGCGCCAGCGCTCGCGCCGCCGCGAGCGAATCGCAATTCTGAAGCCACAGCTCGACGGCGCCGCGCAGCTCCGGGTCGAGCCGAAAGTCAAAGGCATCCCGCTCCAAGCCGGCAAGCAGCGACTTGGGATCCGCCGGGCAGACCGCGATGACCGCCGCGATCAGGCCCGAGCGTGCCGCCGCCTCGATCGCAACCAGGCCACCCATGCTGGAGCCGCGGACGCAGATTCGAGTCCGGTCGATTCCGTCGCGCTCGCCGAGAAAAGCGGCAATCGCGATCACGTCGCCAACCACCGACGGGCTGAACGAATCGCGATCGGCCCCGTGGCCGCGCTGGTCGTAGCTGATTGCGACCCAGCCAGCGGCGGCGGCGACCCGAGCGAAGTCGGAGTGATTTTCCTTCCGCGATCCAGCGCCGTGGATGACGATCATCGCCGGCCACGGCGGTTCGGTCGGCGGCAGCCACAATTCATACGGCCGCCCGGCGGCGAAACCGGACTCACCAGCCGGGTTGAGCCCGCGGTCACGCCCGGCTGCCATCCGCGACGACACTAGTCGACCCTGGCTGACCGCACCGCCGCGACTGACGCTGTGACAATAGGTCGGTGAGCGTTCGTGCCGAAACCGATCCGATTGCTGCGTCGTCTGTCTATCCGAGTGGCTCGCGTTGTAACCACCGCGGCCATCTTGAGATCGGCGGCTGCGATGTCGTCGAGTTGGCCGCTGAGTTTGGGACCCCGGCCTATATCTATGCCGAGGCCGATCTGCGGGTTCGGGCCGATGCTTACCTCGCGGCGTTCTCATCGCGGACCGATAACTTCGAGGTGCTGTTCGCGAGCAAGGCGGCGCCGATTCGGGCGATTTACGAGATCGCCCGCGAGCAAGGTCTGTCGGTCGATGTCGCCTCCGGCGGTGAGTTGCACACCGCCCTGGCTGCGGGGTTTGACCCGGAAAGGATCTACCTGCACGGCAACAACAAGACCGAGGCCGAGCTGCGCTATGCCTTCGAGGTTGGGGTCGGGCATCTGATTCTCGATTCGTTTGACGAGATCGAACGCGCTTCGGCGCTGCTTCGAGCGGTCGGCAAGCAAGGGCAGCGGGTGATGCTGCGACTGACCCCCGGGATCAAGCCGAGCACCCATTCCTACATCCAGACGGGCCAACTCGATTCGAAGTTCGGGTTCGGTCTCGCCGACGGCCTCGCCGCTCGGGCGGTTGGAACCGTCCAGGCCGACCCGACTCTCGATCTGGTCGGGCTGCATGCCCACATCGGCTCGCAGATCTTCGAACTCGAGCCCTACGCGAAGGCGATCGAGGTGCTGGCAGAGTTCGCCGTCGGGCTCGATATCGAACTGCTCAACATCGGTGGCGGGCTCGGGATCGCCTACCTCGAGGACGATCGCCCCCCCGCTATCGAGGCCTACGTCGAGGTTAAGTACGAGGCGCTAAAGCGCAACTTCGACCCGCTGCCACGGCTTCTGGTCGAGCCTGGCCGGTCGCTGGTCGGAAACGCCGGGGTGACGATCTACAGCGTCGGCACGGTGAAGCGAATCCCAGGGCTTCGTACCTATGTCGCGGTCGACGGCGGGATGTCTGACAACTTGCGCCCGATGCTTTACGGCGCCCGCTACAGCGCCGCCCTGGCGAACCGAATCGGCGAGCCAGCCAACTCGACGGTGACGATCGCGGGGATGCATTGTGAATCCGGCGATGTATTGATCCGCGACACCGAACTGCCCGACCCTCGGGTCGGCGACATCCTCGTCACCCCGGCGACCGGTGCCTACGGCTACTCGATGGCGAACAACTACAACGGGATCCCGAGGCCCCCGGTGGTGCTCTGCCGCGACGGCGGCGCCCGCCTGGTGGTCCGCCGCGAGACCTTTGATGACCTGTTGAGGCGCGACGTATGAGCGAGGCGGTCAGGATTGGCCTGCTCGGCAGCGGTACGGTCGGCGGCGCATTGCGAAAGCTTCTGGTCGAGCGTGGCGCCGCGATCGAGGCGGCCTGCGGCCGACCGATTCGCGTCAGTGGGATTCTGCGGCGAAGCGAAGGTGACTTCGACTCGATTTTGAACGATTCTGACCTGATCGTCGAGCTGATCGGCGGGGTCGACGACGCGCGGCGCTACGTCCTCGAGGCGCTCGGTCAGGGGCGCCACGTCGTCACCGCGAACAAGCAGTTGGTCGCCCGTCACGGCGACGAGCTGTTTGACGCCGCCCGAGCCGCGGGGGTGCAGCTTCGCTATGAGGCTGCGGTCGCGGGGGCGATTCCGGTGGTCCGGCTGTTGCAGGAGGCGCTGGCGGCGACCGAGATCACCAAGGTGGCCGGGATCGTCAACGGAACCACCAACTTCATCCTGACCGAGATGGCTCGGACCCGCGCCAGCTACGCCGACGCGTTGGCGCGAGCGCAGCAGCTCGGCTTCGCCGAGGCCGACCCAACCGAGGATGTCAACGGTGCTGACGCTGCCGCCAAGATGGCGATCTTGGCTCGGCTCGCCTTCCACAGCCCGGTCAACCTGGCCGATGTCTCCTACGAGGGGATCGAACGGGTTGTCGCCGCCGATATCGCCTACGGGGCCGAGTTGGGCCTGACCTTGAAGTTGCTTGGGGTTGCCGAGCGGGTCGGCGACGCGCTCAGCGTTCGGGTCTTTCCTTGCTTCCTCTACCCCGGCCATCCGCTGGCCCCGCTCCCCGGCGCTTTCAACGCGATCACGGTGGAATCACCGGAGATCACCGAGATCACGATCTCGGGGCCGGGTGCGGGCGGAATCGAGACCGCGTCGGCGGTGCTCGGCGACATCCTCTCGATCGTCTCCGGCAGCGCACCGGTGCCGGCGCCGCGAGGTCGGATCGAGATTTCCAACCACGTCGAGTCCTCCTATTACCTGCACCTCGAGGTCGCTGATGTCCCCGGGGTGCTCGCCGCGGTCGCGACGGTGCTGGGCCGCAGCGGCATCTCGGTCAAGTCGGTGGTGCAGCGAGGACTCGGCGACGACGCTCGGATGGAGATGGTGATGCACTCGGCACCGGAGACCGCCTTCGCAGCCGCGCTCGCCGAACTCGCCGACCTCGACTTCATGCGATCGCGCCCGCGGGCGATCCGGGTCCTCGAAGAGGAGTTTGTCTCGTGAGTGGTCGCGACCCGGGGGCAGCATGGCACTCGGTCTGATCGAGCGCTATCGCGGCCAGCTCTCGCTCGACGCCGACTGTCCGATCGTCAGCCTCAACGAGGGTTCGACCCCGTTGATCCACGCCCCCTATTTATCGGAGCGACTCGGGCTCGATGTCTACCTGAAGTTCGAGGGCGCCAATCCGACTGGCTCGTTCAAGGATCGCGGCATGACCGTCGCGGTCTCCCGAGCCAAGGGGATCGGCGCCGAAGCGGTGATCTGCGCCTCGACCGGGAACACTGCCGCCAGCGCCGCCGCCTACGCGGCTCGGGCCGGGATGCGAGGTGCCGTGATTGTCCCCGAGGGCAAGATCGCGATCGGCAAGCTCGCCCAGGCGCTAATGCACGGCGCCCGGGTCGTGGCGCTGCAGGGCAACTTCGACGAGGCGCTGCGATTGGTTCGCGAGCTGGCGGACAAGCACCCGGTGGAGCTTGTCAACTCGGTCAATCCGTGGCGGATCGAGGGCCAAAAGACGGCTGCCTTCGAGGTCTTCGAAGACCTCGGCGAGGCCCCTGGGGCGCTCTCGATTCCGGTTGGTAACGCTGGCAACATTTCCGCCTGGTGGAAGGGTTTTTCCGAGCTCGGGGTGGCGCCGCGGCTCTACGGCTTCCAGGCCGCCGGGGCGGCACCGCTCGTCCTCGGCCACCCGGTCGAGAACCCCGAGACCGTTGCCTCGGCGATCCGGATCGGCAATCCCGCCCGTTGGGAGGAGGCGATTGGAGCGATCAGCGCCTCGCGCGGTCGAATCGAGGCGGTCGAAGATGCGGCGATCCTCGATGCCT
>JAHEXU010000042.1 GCA_023251975.1 bacterium
AAGAATAAGTGCTCGATTTAGGCGGTCGAGGACCGAGCGGGGCGGCGGCGGCGTGGGGCCGGAATAGCAGCGCTATTGCGGGCTCGCGACGGCGCTGCATCCGCGACGGTAATCGGCCGCCTAAAGCCGCACTTATTCTTCCGCGGGCCCTAATAGGCGGCGCTCGGCGAGCCCGCCACCCCGACCCAATCGCCCTCGCTGTTCGGGATCGCTCCGATCGCGACTGAGCGGTCTTCGCCTCGCCGCAGCATCCGCAGGGCGATAATCGTGCCGCCGAGCAGCCCCGAGACGGCGAGGCTGACGTGGACGCTGAGCAGACCCTCGCGGGTCCAGTAGACATCGCGCAGATCGAGCAACAACGCCGCCTCATCGAAGGTCAGGCCAACCCCGACTCCGAACGGAACCGCCAGCACCTGTTCGAGCCGATCGCTTGAGGTCAGCAGCGACGCAGCGCCGGCTCCGAACGCGCAAAGGACCCCCGGGACGAAGTGGTGGATGTGGCGGCCGCTGACGACGACGTTGCCGAGCGGCCACCAGCCAGCCCGGATTCCGGCGGTCGAGAGCCGCGCCAGCCCAAACGAGGCGACAAAGCCGGTCAACAGGTTGAACAGGATCGTCTCCTGCTTGCCCGCCGAGCTGTAGCCCTCGCGGGCAACCGTGATCGCGTCGACGGTGACGTTGCTCGCCAGCTCCATCGGGGTGGCGGCGCCGTGCGCCTCGCGGCCACTGTCGCGGCGCTGCAGGCGTCGATGCCCGAGACGAACAAACTCTCCGACCAAAACCGATCCGGCGGTGCCAATCGCAACGACTGCCAGCCCGGCGGTTATTTGGTCGGCTCGGTCGCGCTTCCGGCGGCGGCGAATCTTCGACTTGAACAGGTCCACATCACAAGACTAATCGGCACCGGGGCGGTGAAACGCGAGCCGGGCGACTACATGCGCGACAGGTTCGGGGCGTCGACCTGGCGGGTGACGCCGCGAAAGTCAATCACCGCCGCCGCCGCCGCGACCAATCGCTCGTAGTCGATCCCGGGGTGGGCGGTGAGGATGCAAACCAGGTCGGCCTCTGCGACCGCGGGGTCGAGATCGACGCTTTGCAGCCCAAATTGGGGCAGTACGGGGACGTGGGGTCGTGGTAGGAAAGATCGGCGCCGAGGTCCTGCAGGCCCTCGATGATCTTGAGCGCCGGGCTCTCGCGGATATCGCCGACGCCCGCCTTGTAGGAGACGCCGCAGATCAGGATCTTGGAACCGCGGACCGCCAGCGACCGATCGTTGAGCGCTCGCTCAATCCGACGCGAGCACCACCGTGGCTGAGCCTGGTTGAGCTTGCCCGCGAGTTCGACGAACTCGGTGTAGAAGTCGTGCTCGCGCGCCTTGAAGGCGAGGTAGAACGGGTCGACCGGCAGGCAGTGGCCGCCCATCCCCGGTCCCGGCTCGAACCGCATGAAACCGTATGGCTTGGTCGAGGCCGCGTCGACGACCTCCCAGATATCGATCCCCATCAGGTCGCAAAGCTGTGCCAGCTCGTTGACCAGGGCGATGTTGACCGAGCGAAAGATGTTTTCCAGCAGCTTCGTCAGCTCGGCCACCTCCGGGTTGGAGACCTCAACAACCCGATCGCAAATCTCGCTGTAGAGGGCGACCGCGCGACGGGAGCATTGCGGGGTCAGCCCACCGACCACCTTCGGGGTGGTTCGCATCGTGAAGTCGGTGCGACCGGGATCGATCCGCTCCGGGGAAAAGGCAACGTTGAAGTCAATCCCGGCGCGCAGCGCCGAGCCCGCTTCGAGGATCGGGACCAAACGCTCCCGGGTCGTCCCCGGGTAGGTGGTCGATTCGAGCACCACCAGCTGGCCCTCGCGAAGCACCCCGGCGAGTTGGGTCGCGGCGTCGACCAGGTAGCTGAGATCAGGCTCGCGATGGTTAGCGAGCGGGGTCGGAACGCAAATTGTGATCGCGTCGCACCGCGCCAGCTCGGCAGGCCGGGTAACTGGCTGGAAGGCATCGCCGAGTCCGGCCAGGCGCTCGTCGCTGACATCCTCGACCGGACTGCGGGCGCCGCGAAGTGCGGCGACCCGATCTTCGTTGTTGTCGAGCCCGACGACCTCGTGTCCGGCCTCGGCAAATGCCACCGCAAGCGGCAATCCGACGTAGCCGAGCCCAACTATCCCTACCCGCATCGCCGCCCAGTCTAGGGCGACAAGCCAAGCAGGGAGCCCAGTGCGGCGGTTATCGCCTCACTCGTGATCCCGACGACCCGATCAGCTATCAGCGCCGGAATCGCCTCCTGTGCAGCCGGTTCAACGCAGACCAACAAGGGAATTTGCAACTTCTTCGCCGCAATCGCGACGTTTAGCGCGGTCGCATCGACGGTTCCCAGCACGACAGCCGCGGGGGTTTTGGCAATCAGGTGCGCTTCCGCAAGCTCCAGTTCGGCTGCCATCTTTTCGGCCGCGGACCCCGCTTCGCCGTGGTCGGAAGCGACGGTCAACGGGACCAAGCTAATTCCGGCGTCGCGCAGGACATCGCCGAGGCGCTGCGCCATCTGAGGCGGAAATATTGCCACTCGGTTCAGCCGTTCAGCAGTCATTTTGTCCAATCCGCCCAAGTCCGCATAACCTGGAGTTTCAAGCGAGAGCGCAAACCGTCGATACCCTATTTATGTCGGCGGAGAACCTTGTGTTCGCGTTGCGGGCCATCGAGGCCTTCAACACGGGGGATCGCGAAGGGTTTCGCGATCTCTTCGCCGATGACGGCAACTCGATTCCGTTCACCGCCGAGAGCAACTTTGACGCCTCGCCAGATCAGGCGTGGGAATCGTTTTGGTCCTACCTGGACAGCGGCTGGCACGGTCTTCGAATCGAGCACGCCGAGACCCACGTCCAAGCCGATTCGATCAGCATCATCGGGCGCTTCCACGCCACCCTGGTCGACGACGACGAGACGGTCGCCAGCCCCGCCACCTTCATCTTCGGCTTCGCTGGCGGCAAGATCACCGAATTCCAGATTCGCCTCGCCGCGGTCGCCGCCTAATAACAGGCCTGGATCGTGGCGCCGGGATGGGGGCGGATTCGCCGCTCGGTTCGGTCTATCCAGGTTGAAGCGACGGCGCGGCTGCGGCAAGCAACCTTCGACGAAGTGGAGCCAGCCGGGATCGAACCGGCGACCTCCTGCTTGCAAAGCAGGCGCTCTCCCAGCTGAGCTATGGCCCCTCGTTTGAGATGGTAGCCGGGCGCTCTGGGTTGGCTAGTTGACCGCCGCAGCGAGCGAGCAGATCGATGGTTTCGGCACGAGATTGCCGCAACGTGGATAGGATCGGGATCCTGCTATGGATTTTTAGGCCACCACGCGTTTAGGAGAGGCAAATGGCGAGCACCAAAACCGCTGCCGCGGAGTCCCCGCTCGATGATCCCCGATCACGGCGTGCTCGGGTATCGGACCTCGAAGTCGTTCGGCACCACTTTGACTGGGCGTGGGACCACCTCGCCCTGCCGGATGACATCCGCCAGGTCTTCTGGGAGCCCTACCGCGAGGTTTCCGTCCAGATTCCGGTCAAGCTGAGCGACGGCAAGACGCACGTTTACCAGGGCTATCGGATCCAACACAACGGTGCCCGTGGCCCCTACAAGGGCGGAATCCGCTTTCACCAGGAGGTCGACATCGACGAGGTGCGCGCACTCGCCTCGATGATGACCTGGAAGACCGCTGTCGCTGGGGTCCCGTTTGGCGGCGCCAAGGGCGGCGTCAACGTCCGGGTCGAAGACCTACAGAAGTCGGACCTGCAAAAGATCGCCCGCTCGTTCATGGACAAGGTCGAGAAGGTTCTGGGGCCGACCCGTGATATCCCCGCCCCCGATGTCAACACCAACGCCCAGGTGATGGCCTGGATGATGGACGAGTACGGCAAGCTGCACGGCCACACCCCGGCGATCGTCACCGGCAAGCCGATCGCACTGGAGGGCTCCTACGGTCGCGAGGCAGCCACCGGACGGGGCTGCGTCTTCATGTACCGCGAGGCGGCGGCGAAAATCGGTCTCAGCCCCTCCGAGACAACCTTCTCGGTCCAAGGCTACGGAAACGTCGGCTCTTGGGCGGCGCGGATCATGCAGGATCTTGGCGCCAAGATGGTTGCCGCCTCCGACGCCTGGGGTGCGATCCGAAACGACGACGGAATCGACGCCAACGAACTGCACCGGCACATCACGGTCGAGGGTGGCAAGCTCAGCGAGTTCCCGGGAGCCGAAGCGATCAGCGCCGGAGACCTGTTCGAAGTTCCATGCGATGTCTTCTTCCCGGCAGCGCTCGGCGGGATGATCCACGAGGACAATGCCGACCTGATGAAGGTCAAGATGGTCGTTGAGGGCGCCAACAACCCGACTTCGTTCAAGGCCGACGAAATCTTTGAATCGAAGGGGATCGTGGTGATCCCGGACCTGATGGCGAACGCCGGCGGGGTCACCTGCTCCTACTTCGAGTGGGTCCAAAACCTGCAGCACTTCCGATGGGAAGAGCGCGAAGTCAACGACAAGCTCGGCAAGGTGATGCGCAAGGCCTACCGCGACTGCGCGGAACGCGCCGAAGCGGAAAAACTGTCGCTACGAAAGGGCGCCTTCCTGGTTGCGATCGAGCGCGTGATCGAGGCTTCACGGACCCGCGGCTACATCGAGTAGCCCGGCCCGAGGACGCTATGTCGGCTAAGTGGCGATCGAGCCGATCGAACGTGCGATTCACCACCGCATAGCGGGGTTTCTGCACGCTCGTCCGATCGACGAGGTGAATTGGCGCCCGGCGGGGCGCCGACATGGTGCGCGGCCATCCGTGCTAACCCGATGCGAGTCGCGCCAACCTGGGCGTTACTCCCCGTCCGGGCTGGACGCTCTCGCGGATGCGGGCTCAGTCGTCGAAGTCGAAATCCTTCGGAGCGCCCTGCTCGAACCAGAGCTGATCGCCATCAGGGGTCTCGCGGAGAAAGTCGGGCGTTTCCTCGAGCAGGTCTTCGACCGCTTCTTGCGGAACCGGCTCTGACGGCGCGCCTTCGTCCTCCCAATCGGAGAAGGCATCTTCCCCTTCAGCGGGATTCTCGGTCAACGACGGTTCGTCTTCCTCTTCGAAGTCGTCGAACTCGTAGGCACTCTCGCCGGTTGGAGGTACGCCCCCGGGGCCGGGATCACTCGCCGTCTCGTGGTCCTGCTCGTAGTCAGCATCGCCCTCGTCAATCTCGTCGTGCTCGATCGTCATCGGCTCGGTCGCGGGTTCCTGACGGGCCGTTTCGATCTCGGACAGGGGCGTCGGCAACTCCTCTTCCTCGGTCTCGTCGAGGCGAAGGTCGAGGTCGAGGTCGAGATCACCGAGCACCGTCTCGCCTCCGGCGGCGACTTCGGGCTCGTCGGACTGATCTGGTTCGACCTCGTCCTCGTGCTCGGCGAAGTATTCGACCTGTTCCTCGTATCCGGGAGTGATCGGCATGTCCTTCGAGGCGGTCGCCGGGTCAACATCTTCGGGCCCCGCGAAAAGGTCGCTGTAGCTCCCGGTCTCCGGGCCGACCTCGGCGGGCAACGCCTGATGCAAAACGGTGTCTTCGAGGTGCGGGTAGTCGACTCGGCCTTGCTCGGCCATCGTCCGAAAGCCCGGGTCCGTCTCAAGTTCGATTCCGGGAAGAAGACCGGTCCCGGTTTCCTCGAACGGTTCGAATTCCTCCGACGGCGGCTCAGCGCGCTGCGGCGGGAGATCGACCTCGTCATCGAGCTCGAATGGCTTCGATGCGGCGACCGGTTCGGGGGTCGGCGGCGGAGCAACTGCCGATTCGGAGGTCGTGAAATCTGGCTCACCCGGCCTCGCGGCTGGCGCCTTCAACTCGTCCTCGAGCACGCGAATCTCGTCATCGCTGGCGCCGTGTCGGCGCTTTAGCTCAAGGTGCTCACGAATAGCGTCGTCGAAAAATCCCATCGTGCTCCCGCACCTAACAGAGTTGCAAAACCCGGCGGTGGACGTAAGTAGGTCAACGCTTGTTTCGCCGCAGCTTGCATGTTCCCTGCGCAGGCGGTTAATCCGCGTTTCCCGATTGGTTGGACATCAGGCGACCGGAACCTCCGATCGCGCGACCGCGACCCTGTTTTTCCCGGCTCGCTTAGCCGAGTAAAGGGCGCCGTCAGCCGCCGCGATCAAGCCGTTGACATCTTCGGCGTCGGACGGCAAGGTCGCGACTCCGATCGAGGCGGTGACCGCAATCGGCTCACCGCCGCTGATCGAAGGAACCAACGCCATTTCGATCGCCTCGCGGATCCGCTCGGCGAACTCGCGGGCGCCGTCGACGCCGGTTTCCGGCAGGGCAACGGCGAATTCCTCGCCGCCGTAACGGGCTGGCATGTCGACCTGGCGGGCGTGGGAGGCGAGAATCCTGCCGAGCACCCGCAGCACGTCGTCCCCTTGGAGATGACCCCGGCTGTCGTTGACCTGCTTGAAGTTGTCGACATCAATCAACATCAGCGATAGCTCGTGACCGAAGCGCCCGGCGCGCCGGACTTCCCCGCCCATCCACTCGCGGAAATGCCGGTTGTTGGCTAGCCCGGTTAGCTCGTCGGTCTTCGCCTGCACCGATACCCGTTGCACGTGCCCGATATTCGCGATCGAGACCGCAGCCTTGGAGAGCAGGTACTCGACCCGGGCACGATCGCTGCCGACAAACGGCCGACCGGGTCGGCCGAGTGTCATCACTCCGAGGACCCGGCGGCCGTCTTCGCTCAACAGGAGGTGGGACAGGGCGTGGTTGTCGCCGCCGGACCCCTCGATCGTGCAGGCGTGCTGAAGCGCGGCGCGCTCAACCTCGGCCATCACATGGAGCAGATCCGGGGTCGGCTCTGAGGCCCTACCCTCGGCACGCAACGTCTCGTCGCCGTGGTGAACAAACTGACCGTGGGTAGCCTCGCATGCCGCCATCGCGGTCTCGACCATGATTCCGAGCACAGCCTGACGGTTCAGCCCCTGCGCCAGCGCTTCACCGATTCGTTCGACCGATCGATTGAGTTCGGAACGCTGCCGACTGATCGCGCCGATCTGCTCCTCAAGACGCCCGCTCATGTGGTTGAACTCGTGGGCCAGCGACGCCAACTCATCCTTGCCGTGAACCGGGACCTGCCGAGAGAAGTCGCCGCTCCCGACCCGCTTCGCAGCGGACAGCATCTCGCTGACCTGCCCCTGCAGGGAGCGAATCACGGTTAAGACCAAAATCACGGCCAGTACGAAAAACACCGCCACACCGGCCAAGATGGTCGGTGAGCTGATCACCAGGCTGTCCCCATCGACGGGACTGAAGAGGGCGAGACGAACATCGGCAACCGGGCTCGCCAGCCTCGCCTCGACCGCTCGGAACGCCCTGGTGCCGTATTTCGTATCGATCGCACCATCGGCTCCGGTGAAATCCGGGGTCCCGACATCGCGCGACTTGGCCAGGGTGCGCTGGCCCTGGCTCAAGACCAGATCGAGCTTGGTGATCTTGCGAAGCTCGGCGCTGAGATCCTCGGCCGTCATCGAGGCGGTTTGGATCGAGCCGAGCAATCCGCCCCCGGTCTCGGCGATCCCGACCTCGACAGCTCCCACCGGGTCGTCCTCACCGACCTCCACGATCAGCTTGCCGTGGCTGTCCAACGCCGCCGCCCAGACGAATTCATTGCGCTCGGCAAGGGAGCGGAGCGCCGCCTCGACCAGGACCTGATCGCCGTCGCGGATCGCGTTGGCGAGGTCGACATCGGTCGCGGCGGCATCGGACTTGGTCGCGAGTTCGGTGGTCGCGGTCTCGTACTCGGTCAGGCTCGCGCGCAACGCCTGTCGCAGCACCGCGTCAGCCTGCCCGACCCGGGCCGATTCAGCGACCTGGAACAGCAAGAACATGACCGTCGCCATCGGGATGACGACGATTGCCGCGAAAAATGAGATCAGGCGTCCGCGAAAGCTCATAGCTCCTGCCGATTTGATCGGCAGCTAAGCCGCAGAACATCACCCCGGGCCACCGTCAAGCCACATTGGGCGGCTTGCGCCCGCTCACATCCGGTTGATTTGGCGGCTATCCTTGCCTCACCCGGGCGCCGCCCGAAAAACATGGGGCTATAGCTCAGTTGGGAGAGCGCCTGGATCGCACCCAGGAGGTCGCCGGTTCGAGCCCGGCTAGCTCCATTTCGAGGACGCTACGGCGCTCTCAAAGAAACCCGAAGCGGGGCCGGCAAGGGGGCGATCGCTGATGGGATCAGCACGAACTCCGTGTTTTGGCGATTCCGCAGCCGCCGCCGCCTGAACGGCGGTAACTCGGCGGTGTGGCGATCGCCACGACATCAGCGCAGAACCGTCGAGCGGAGTGAAGCCGCGAGCGCCAGCGCCGCCCGCAGCTCCGCTGGCTCGCGGCCTTCGTTGGGTCCAGGCAGCGCCCCGCGGGCTTGCACTCGGGCGCCGACAGTGTTAGATGCAGGCCCAATCGGGCGGCTGCGTGTCGTCGGCTGCGATTGCAGTCCAGAAAGACCTTCAGCATCGCGCGCAGTCGAGCGGTCTCGGCGTCGTCGATCGCGAGGTCGCGTAGAACGTCCCGAACAAACTGCCGGGTGCGGGGAGACTTCGACATCGCAATACAAGACGACAGCCCTGGGGGTGCCGTGCGCCCACCTGGGCGGCGCGGCCCCAACCCGAGCGCGCCAAGTTCGCGCTCCCAGGCCACCGCGGCGCCAGCCTGCCCGAGCTGGGCCCACCGCACGACCGTCGAAGCCCCGGCGGCAACGCCCGCGAACCCGCGCGAGGTCGATCGACTGAGACGAGCGTTCGATCGATCGGGGCGGCTCACCGCACCGCACCGAGTCCAGAAACGACGCGATTATTCCCCGACCGGCTCGATTCATCTCGTCCCCCGTCCTGGTGGCGGCGAGCTCCGGGACCTCGCGACGGAGCATCTCGCTGATCTCGACGACGACCTCCTCGGCTTCGGCTGAGCCGCTTGATCGGGCCCCGGTGACATCTGTCCGGCAGTCCTCAGGGCGGTTGAGAAGAACCGGCATCGGTCCGGCTACCGCGGTGAATGGCCCTCTCATCGCTCCTCGTCGACGCTCCACGTCGCCTCACCTGGGCCGCCGCGCATGGGACTGCGGCGATCCGGTCGCGGTCGATTCCGAGCAGCTCGGCTATCCGCTCGTTCTGGTGCATACGCAACCGGAATCGGTCACGCGAGCGGCCCGCAGGATCGCAATCTCGCGCTCGACCGCTGGCAACTCGGTCTGACCCAGCAGCGCGAGAACCATGTCGATAAACGCGCGCAGCGCGGTCGGCGCGCCGGCGGCGGCGCGAAACACGTTCGGGGCGGGCATTGAACCCAGCAGCTCAAGTGTGTGCGGATCCAGCTCATCGTCGCTCAGCAGGGCAAACGTCGGGTTATCAAGGCGAACGTTGGTGAGGGCATCATCGTCCATCTCAAAGCATCCGGGGGTCCGGCCGTGTCCGGATCCCAATCCGGACAGGGAGTCGTTCACGATGAGGTTGTGAAAGTTGCCCTGATCGTGGCCGCCTCCGCGTTGGCGCTCTACCTCGCGCTCGTGATCGCTTTGATCCTGGCCGGCCGCCGCCAGGATGCACGAGCTCTCGCGGGGTTCATACCCGACTGCGTCGTTCTCGTTCGACGCCTCCTGCGCGACGACCGGGTGGGGCGTTCTCGCAAGCTGCTGCTGATCATGCTGATCGGCTACCTCGCGATGCCGATCGACCTGATACCAGATTTCATTCCAGTTGCTGGGCAGATCGACGACGCGATCGTGGTCGCGATCGTGCTGCGATCGGTGCTCCGGGCCGGAGGTCCGGAGCTTCTGCGCGAGCACTGGCCCGGCCCGCTGGCTTCGCTAAACGCGATCACCCGGCTGGCCTACGGGTCAGGTAAAGCGCCGGACATCGCGGACATCTGAGACCGCCCGCCAACAATTCGACGACGAACGTCGGAGTACCTGCGCCTCCGGATGGGCGTCCAGTCAGGCTGAGGCCGATCGGATCGGCGGCGGTGCAACGTGCGCCCGTGCGAGACTGCCGCCGATGTCGAATCAGGTTGAGCTGACGACGCCGGTCGCTGGCGTCATCCTCCGATTCCCGATCCAGCCGGGGGTGGAGGTGGCAGCCGGGACCGAGCTGGTCGTAATCGAGTCAATGAAGACGGAGTTCGTGGTCACGGCGCCGCGCCCCGGTACGGTTGGTGAATGGAGGGTGAGCAGCGGCGCCACGGTCGCCGTAGGCGAACCGCTTGGGGTGTTCCTTGGCGCTCGCAGCCTCGACCTCGGCGAGGCGCCGGGATCGCAGGCCGCTGGCGGGTCGGCGGAAGAGGACCGTGGTGACCTCACCGAGTTGCGGCGGCGGCGCGCCGTCACGCTCGACTTCGCCCGACCCGCAGCGGTCGAGAAGCGGCGCCTTCGGGGACAGCGTACCGCGCGCGAGAACCTTGCCGACCTCTGCGACGACGGTAGCTTCGTCGAGTACGGCGGCCTCGCGATAGCCGCACAACGGACGCGGCGCTCGGTCGATGAGTTGATCGAGCGGACCCCCGCCGATGGCCTAGTCTGCGGCCTCGCAACGATCAATGCCGAACTTGTCGGCCGCGAGCGCGCTGGCGCTGCGGTCCTCGCCTACGACGCGAGCGTGCTGGCTGGCACCCAGGGCTCGGTTAACCACCGAAAGAAGGATCGAATCTTCGAACTCGCGGCGCGCAAGCGACTCCCGCTCGTCCTGTTTGCCGAAGGCGGCGGTGGGCGTCCGGGCGATGTTGACGTACAGTCGGTTGCGGCCCTCGACGTGCCCGCGTTCCATCTGTTGGCGCGACTCAGCGGGGTTGTTCCGCTGATCGGGATCGCGAGCGGACGCTGCTTCGCCGGGAACGCAGCGCTGCTTGGATGCTGCGACGTGATCATCGCCACCGAGGGCTCGAACATCGGGATGGGCGGCCCGGCGATGATTGAGGGAGGCGGGCTCGGGGTGTTTGCGCCCGAGCAGATCGGGGCGCTCGCCGAGCAGACCGCGAACGGCCTCGTCGACCTGGCGGTGGCCGACGAGGCCGAGGCGGTTGCGGCGGCAAGGCGCTGCCTCACCTACTTCCAAGGTCCGCTACCGGCGGTTGGGCCGGACCCGAGCGCCGCCGAGCGGCTGCGGGCCGCGGTCCCCGAGAACCGCGCCCGCGCCTTTTCGATGCGGGCCGTAATCGAAGCGATCGCCGACCCCGACTCGGTGTTTGAGCTGCAGGGCGGGTTTGCGCCCGGAATCGTGACGGCGTTGGCGCGGGTCGAGGGCGAGCCGATCGCCGTGATTGCCAACGACTCCCACCACCTCGGCGGCGCTATCGACTGCGACGGCGCCGAGGCGTTGGCTGATTTTCTCGAACTCTGCGAGGCGCAGCGACTCCCGATCGTCTCGCTGCTCGACACGCCCGGCTTCATGGTCGGACCGGATTCCGAACGGGCTGGCGCGGTCCGCCGGATGAGCCGCCTCTTCACGGTCGGTGCGAAGCTGACGGTCCCGCTGTGCGCGGTCGTGATACGAAAGGCCTACGGCCTGGGGGCGATGGCGATGTGCGGCGGCAGCACCCGGGTCCCGGTCGCTACGGTCGGCTGGCCGACGAGCGAGTTCGGTGGAATGGGCTTGGAGGGTGCGATCAAGCTCGGCTACAAGCGGGAACTCGATGCGATCGCCGACCCCGACGAGCGCCGCCGCGCCTACGAGACGATGGTCGAGATCGCCTACGAGCGTGGCCGGGGCCTCAACCTCGCCTCGCTGTTCGAGATTGACGATGTAATCGACCCCGCCGAAACGCGTAGCTGGATCAGCGCCGCGATCGGATCCTGATGGCAGGTCGGGGAAGCGGGCGAGAGCTCGCCGCGGGGGAATCGAAATCCGTCGGCAAGGGATCGGGCGCGGATCGGGGCGAGAACGATCTGATCGTTCCGATTGGAACCGCCGAGCTTGGCTGATTGGGACAGCCACCGACATCGCGTTCGCTCGAGCTGCGGGGTCGCCTGACCCGTTCGCGAATGGTCCTCATCCAGAGCGGGGTCACTCCCAACGGCGCCAGCCGCGATCGGAGCGCAGCTACAGGGCCGAGCGCGTATCGGGTACGACGCCGTGAGCTTGCAGCACTGTCGCAGAGCTGATGTTGCCGTCCTGAAAGCGAACCGGCTTGAGATACCGATCCTCGCCCGACAGGATGGCCGCGTCGTCGGGGTCGAAAATCAGGATATGCCTGACCGGGGAAGGACCGCTGCCAGCGGGCTCGAGGATCTCCACCGAGACTCCTCGACGGCCGAGCTCGTCGCGGGCATCCTTGTCGAGTGTGATCCCTTCCAATTCCGACAGCGCTTCGAGCGCGGCGGCGCGGACTTCGCTGTCAAGCCCCGGCTCCAGGGCGATCCGGCTGCCGAGCTCGAATTGCCGCACGGCCGGATTCGGGTCACCTTCCGCACCGTGGGCGAGGATCCCGCGCATCGCCTCGACATCTCCGGTCAGGGTCTCAAGCGGCGGCAGATCCGGCTCCCCCTGGCTGAGCGGGAGTCCCTTCCCCGCAGGCAGCTCTCGATCGCTAACCAGACCCTCCGAAAGGTGGTGCCCCCCCACCGCCAACCAGCGCGCTCGATCGCGTGGACCAGGCCACCGGTTCTCACGAACCACCTTGATTCGGCCTGACCCATCAGCCCCGAGCCATGTCTCGGTGGTATAGGTCGGCGCCACGGTGTATGGACCAGGGGTGCGCTGGACGGAAACGAACGTCCCAATCGAAACGCTTCGGGTGTAGAGGTAGCCAGTTTCGCCCTGCGAGCGCGGTTTCGCTTCTCCATCCCGTAGAGCGCGCGCGGCCTATATCAACTCAATCGAGGCGTCACTCGCAGGAGGCCGTGACCCCGATTCCGCGCTCCCGCACCCGATCGCGACCAACGAGGCGACGAGGCATCCACCGATAAGCGACGCGATACGCAGCGGCATTGACGACGCGTGGCCAACGTCCGCGGCGAGGCGGGCAACCTTTCTCTTTCGGTTCCAGATCGAACTCACGAGGTTGCCGAGCCCTTGAAATTTTTGTCGTCGAGCATGAACACGTACTTGTTTAGCACTAGCGCTCGAGCCGGGCGTCCCTGGGCGCGCTGTCCTCGAGCTCGTCGTCGTTGACGACCCGGAGCATGACCCAGGTCATCACGATGATCCAGAGCGCGAACGCTGTCAGCGGAATGTAGAACGAGAGGGCGCCGTTCCAGGCGAACGGACCGTCCTTGACCAACGGCACTAGGCCGGCTGGAAACAGGCCAACCGCCATCCAGAGATTGAAGTAGCCGACCCAACGCGGGAAAATTGGTTTCTCGCGACGATCGATCAAGACCACGATCCCAATCGCGATCACCTGCATCAGGATGGTGGAAATCACGCCGACGAACAGCAACCAACCAAGATCGTTGAACCCTTGGATGACCTGGTCGCTCTGATCCTCGATTCGATAGGCGGCAGCCTGGAAAACCATGATCGGAACGATGAACTCGAGCGAGAGCAGCGCACCTGAGAGAAGCTGGACCTGGCTCAGAACCGCTCGGGGCCCCTCGATCCGGCGCATCTGGGCCGCAATGACGACCGCGAACGGAGCCAGCAGCGCCGAGGCAAACAGGCCGAGGATCATTCCGACCCGAATTCCGTCGATGTGGTCGCGGTAGAACTCCGCCACCTCGGCCGCTGATTTGCCGGGGGCGATCGGGGGGATAAAGTCGGCGACGAAGACCCAACTACCCGCCCATAGCGCCAACATCGCCGGGCCGGTCCACACACATATCCGCTGGGCCGTCTTGTTCATCCCCCACCTCTCGGGCGAGCCGCAATCGAGCCGCGGCGAATTGGTCCACGTCGGCGCGTGGCTGACGACAAACAACGTATCCCGCGGAACGGATCTTCGCCGAGTCCGGGCCGGTCAATCCTCCACAGCCGCGCATGACCACGCGGCGGGTAGAAAATGGCGGACGGCGGGGGTATGCTGCGCAGGCGGAATGTCCGACCCCGGCTACTTTCCCAGCGGTTCCTCGATCCTGCGTCGGGTCCATGACGAGCGTGCGGTCGGCCTCTTCTACGGACAGCGCGCCCTGATGATCGGCGCGCTCGACGCCCGCAACTACGTCGGTACGGCCGAGCACACCGCCGAGCGTCGGCGACCATTTCTGCGTCTGGTCCGCACCGCGAAGGCATTCGAAACGATCTTTTTCGGGACCCGCCAAGAAGCCGACCAGGTCCTCGATCGAGTCGCGCGACTGCACCGTCGGGTCGAGGGAACGCTGGCCGAGCAGACGGGGCCGTGGCCAGCCGGGACTCCCTACTCCGCCTTCGAGCCCGAATTGATGCTGTGGACGATGGCGGTGATGGCCGACTCGGCCGCCTACTTCTACGAGCTCCTGGTCGGCCCTCTCTCGGACCCCGAGTACGACGACTACTGGTCCGACTACGTCCGCTTCGCCGAGCTGTTCGGGATGCCGGTCGAGGCGGCTCCAGGGAGCTGGGGCGAGTTTCGAGCCTGGTTCGACGCTCGGCTGGCCGGTCCGGAAATGTTTCTAACCGAGGAGGCGACCTACGTCGGGTGCGGGGTCGCGACCGCAATTCCCCTTCCGCAGCGGCACCGCGTCGCGATGCCGCTCCACAACCTGATCATGCTGGGGAGCCTACCCGAGCGGGCGCGGCAGCTTTACGGGATCGATTGGAACCGCGCTCGCCAGCTCTCGTTCGCGCTGGTCACTCGGGCGCTTCGAATCGGGCGGCCGCTCTCACCGGACTTTGTCGCCCGCGGATATAACACCGACTCGTTCGAAATGGTCGCCTCGACCGAGCAACGGCTCACCGCTGCCGGGCGGCCGCCGCTGCCCGAGCTGCACGCCTAAGCCTCGACGAACCTGGCTCGGGGGCGCCGCAGCGCGGCTTGTTATCAGTTGTCGAGCAGGTTGAGCAGCGAGAGGAAAATGTTGACGATCGAGACGAAGATCCCGGTCGCCAGCCAGACCGCGTCGGCCTCGGTGCCGTGCTTGCGAAGGTAGTTGAAGTCGACCAGGATGAGGGCTGCCGAGACGCCGTAGATCAGGAGGCTGATTGCGGGGGAGATGGTCGATCCGGCAATCGTCAAAATCAGGGTCACTCCGGCCGCGATCAAGATGACGATCGAGAGCGGCTTCATCCACGGCGCCAGATCCTTCGCGACCAGGAAGCCAGCGGCTCCCGCGATCACGACGGTCAGCGCGGTCCCGCCCGCCGCGGTCGCAACCAGGTCGGGATTGAAGGTGATCAGCTGGTTCAAAACCGGGCCAAGCCCGAGCCCGATCGCCAGCGCAACCAGATAAAGCCAGATCACCGCGAAGGTGCCGACCCGGAGGCGGTCGCCAGCAAAGGCGGCGGCGATCAACATCCCGAACCCGACGTAGCCGAAGATTCGCGCGGTCGAAAACGCCAGGTCCTGACCCACCCAGGCGCCGAGGGTGAGGAATCCGATCGCAACCGCAACCAAGAACATCACCTGACCAAGCAGGCGGGCGGTGTCGGTAGCGGCCGCTGTCGGCGCCGCGACCGTGCCCTGTGACGGGCTCGCGTACGGAGGTGCGGCGGATTGAGGTTGCTGGTCGGTCAAGGTCTGATCCCTACTTTGATGGTTGGTAATAACTGATCTGACGACAACGAGGATAGCGGCTCGTTCGTGCAACCGGGGTCGCTTGGTGGCCCGCCTGGATAGACTGCGCGGCGATGCGGAGGCGTGGGCTCTTGATCGGACTGGCGGTACTGGCGGCGCTGCTTGGCGGGCGGCCTGAATCGGCGAGCGCGGATACGACCCGGATTAGTCTGCGTCCAAGCCAAAACGGGGCGCCAGACCACCTCCTGAAGGCCACCATCCGCTACACGAGGTACGGCGTTCCGCACATTCGAGCGCACGACATCGAGAGCGTCGCCGCCGGGTACGCCTACGCCTATGCGCGGGACAACATTTGTACGATCGCCAACGAATACGTGACCGTTGCCGGGCAGCGATCGCGTTTTTTTGGTCCCGATGCGAGTTGGACTTTCTCGGGCAACGGCTCGACCTATAAAAACGCCGAGGCGGACTTCTACTTCAAATGGATCAGCGACTCGGGCCTGGTTCGACGGATGATGAGGATGCCGCCGCCGCTGGGTCCGAAACGCGGCGTCCGCGCCGGAGTGAAGGGCTACGTTGCCGGCTACAACGCCTACCTGAAGAAGGTCGGGGGGCCCGACGGCATCAAGGACCCGACCTGTCGGGGTGCCGACTGGGTCAAGCCGATCAAGCAGATCGACGCCTACCGCCGCTTCTTCCAACTCGGCATCCTCGCGAGTTCCGGCGCCGTGATCGACGGGATCGTCAACGCGGCCCCGGTATCTGGCGCCGCTGCCGCTGCCGCCCAGCGCCGCCAGCAGGCGGTACTCGACGACGGCTCGGCACTGAGCAGACTGCAGCCGCAGATCGGATCCAACGCCTACGGGATCGGCGCAAACGCCAGCCGAAACGGTCGCGGCATCGTGCTCGGCAACCCGCACTTCCCATGGGACGGCTCCGAGCGCCTTTACCAGGCCCACCTGCAGATCCCGGGCAAGCTCAACGTCTCCGGCGGGTCACTCAACGGGGTCCCGCTGGTCCTGATCGGCAACACCCGCGGGCTCGCCTGGTCGCACACAGTCGCAACCGCCTGGCGCTTCACTCCGTTTGCACTCACCCTGGCGCCGGGCGATCCCTACTCCTACATCGTCGACGGCGAGGTCAAGCCGATGCAAGCCGACGACGTGACGATCAAGGCGCTCAACCCCGACGGCACCCTCGGCACCCTCCAGAACACGATCTACTCGACCGAGTACGGCCCGGTCTTCGACAGCCTGGTCGGTATCCCGCTTCCGTGGAACAGCTCGACAGCCTTCGCGCTGGCCGATGTCAACGCGACCAACTTCCGCTACCTCAACCACTTCTACGACACCGACCATGCCCAGACGGTCCGCCAGTACGACGCAATCGAGCGGCGCTACCAAGGGGTTCCCTGGGTCAATTCGATCGCCGCCGACTCGAAGGGCAACGCCTACTACTCGATGCAAGGCGCGATCCCCTACGTGACCGACGAGCACGCCGCCGATTGCAATGCCGCTGGCCCGGCGCTCGATCCGATCTTCCAAATCCTCGGACTTCCGATCCTCGACGGATCGCGCTCCGAGTGCAACTGGGAGTCGAGCCCCGACGCGGTGGCCCCCGGCACCTTCCCACCTGACGATGTACCGACCTTGATCACCCGCGACTACGTAACCAACGGCAACGACAGCCACTGGCTCTCCAACCCCGACCACCCGCTTGAGGGGTTCGACCGAATCATCGGAATCGAGCGGGCCGAGCGCACCTACCGGACTCGGATCGGCGTCATCCAAGTACAGCAGCGGATCGCCGGGACCGATGGCCTACCGGGCACCAAGTTCAACCGCTTGCTGCTGCAAAAGGTCGCGCTCGGCGATCGCCAGTACGCCGGGGAGATGTGGCGCGACGCCTTGGTCGGCCTTTGCGATTCCGCGCCAGGCGGATTCCTACCCGGCTCCAACGGACCGGTTGATGTCAGCGGCGCCTGCGATCCGCTGGCCTACTGGGATCTCCACGACAACCTCGACTCGGGTGGGGCGATCCTGTTCCGCCGTTTCGCCTCGAACCTGCTCGGCAACTTCACGGCGATCCCGACCGGGCTGCAGGGATCGACCCGGCCCGGCGACAGCGTTATTTACACGACCCCGTTCTCGGCCGCCGATCCGGTCAACACTCCCCGTGGCCTCAACGTCGCCAACCCGTTGGTCAGGCAGGCGCTGGCCGACGCGGTGACCGACCTCGAGGGCGCCGGGATCCCGCTCGACGCCGGGTTGCGCGGCTACCAGTACGAGGTTCGCGGCGGCAAGAAGATTCCAATCCACGGCGGCCCGGGAACGCTCGGGGTGTTCAACGCGATCAACGTGCGCTGGGACCCCGAGAACGACGGCTACGGCGATGTCCCGCACGGCTCGAGCTTCATCATGGCGGCACAGTTCAACGGGCCGAAGGCAGCGTGCCCGGTCAAGGCGGGGACCTTCGTCACCTACGGACAGACCGAAAACCAGCTCTCCAAGCACGCCTCCGACTACACCAGGGCGTTCTCGCGCAAGGATTGGAACGAGGTCCCGTTCTGCCGGGCGCAGCTGCGACACGCGACGCTGTCAAAGCGACGCTTGGTCGTCGACCCGCGGCCGGGGCGCCGCAGCAATCGCTGATTTGCTTGGCGCGGCGGCGGCGGTTGCGTAGCATCACCTCCGATGCGAATCGACCAACTCCTGAAGCGGGCGACCGAACCGAGTTTTTCGCTTGAGTTCTTTCCCCCAAAGAGCGAGGCCGGGCTGGCCAATTTGTGGCAGGCGGTCGAGGCTCTGGCGACCCTGAACCCGACCTACGCATCAGTCACCTACGGCGCGGGCGGGGCGACCCGCGACGGTACCCACGAAATTTCGGAGCGGATCCAAAACGAATTTGGGATCGAGACGATGGCCCACCTGAGCTGCGTCGGCGAGAGCGTCACGGGCCTGCACGAGATCCTCGCCCGCCATGCTTCCGGTGGGATCGAGAACTTGATGGCGCTCCGCGGCGATCCGCCAAACGGTGAAGCCGCCTTCGTCGGTGCCGAGGACGGGCTCAGCTCGGCGGCCGACCTCGCCGCCCTGATCGCCACCGATTACCAGTTTGCGATCGGCGGTGCTTGCTTCCCCGAGGTCCATCCCGAGGCCACCGACGAGGCAAGCGACCTGCGTTACCTAAAGCGCAAGGTCGACTCCGGTGCTTCGTTTTTGGTCACCCAACTGTTCTTTGACAACTCGGTTTTTTGGTCTTGGCTTGACCGTGCCCGGGCGGCCGGAATCGACGTCCCAATCGTTGCCGGGATCATGCCAATCGTCTCGTATGCCCAAATCAAACGCTTCTGCGCGCTCTGCGAAGCGACAATCCCGGCCCCTTTGGCCGACGCGATGAGTTCCTGCAACGGCGACCAACAGGCCGAGATGGAGCTTGGAATCGCCTACGCAACCGCCCAATGCGACGAGTTGCTCGCCGGGGGGGTTCCGGGGATTCACTTCTTTGCGCTCAACCGCGCCCCGGCCACCGCCGCGATCATCCGCGCTTTGCAGGCACGGCGTCCGTGGGAGCCGCCCGCGTCGCGGTTTGGTTCGGGTGGCGTCTTTCCCGCGCCGGTTCGCTAGCGTTCCACGACGATGGCTGGCCGACAGGAGCAAAAGGAGAAGCTGCGCGCCGAGCGGCTCACCGCCGAGCAGGCGGAGGCGGCGGCCGATCGGCGTCGCCTCCTGGTCGGATATCTGATCGCCGGGCTGCTAAGCGTCGCGGTGATCGTCGGGATCGTCTTGGTGATCGTCGGCGGCGGGGACGGGGACAACGGCTCGAGCGCGAAGCGAAGCGACGGCACGCCCGCCGACGCCGCGGCGGCCGGGTTTGATTCGCGGACCGGCGTCGACGCCGGGATTCCGCTCGATGATCGAACCGGGCCCGAACCGGGTGAGCCGATCTCGCTCAATCTTCCGAACTCGACAAAGGACGCCGGCTGCGAGTTGAAGCTAAATCTCGCCGACGAGGGCAGCGATCACTTCGATGACGAGAACAAGGACCCGGGTTGGGAGACCAATCCGCCGAGTTCGGGCGACCACTACGGCACCCAGTTCGAAGCCGCAAGCGGCGCGATGGCCGATGGCGCCTACGCCGAGCTGCCGCCACTGGCCCGTGCGGTCCATTCGCTGGAGCACGGACGGATTGAGATCCAGTACGCCGGCTCGCTGCCCGAGGACTCGCAGCTCGAGCTGCACGGCTTGTTCAGCAGCTACAGCGGCGCCGACCAGATCTCGTACATGCTGATGTTCCCGAACGACGAGATGCCGTACGAGGTTGCGGTGGTCGGATGGCGCAACATGCTCGTTTGCGACCACTACAACGGGGCGAAGACGATCGACGCTCTGCGCAACTTCATCGACACGTACCGAGGGCCGCTCGGGATCGCACCCGAAGCCTGATCGCACCCCCTCACTCCGGCCTCGCTCCGATCCCGTCTGGACGCCACTTTCGTGGTCCCCCAGATCGCCGATAAGCCCAACTGAGGGCCGGTTTTCACCGCTCGCCCTCCGGCACACGGACAGCGAAAGGGATTGAGCATGAAGCTGAAGTTAGTCAAGCGCGTGATACCGACGGCGATCGCCGCGGGGTGCCTGTGGGCGGTCGCCCCGGCGCTCTCATTGGCGCCGTACCACCCGGATCCATTCGACTTTGAGCAGCCGCTCGGCAACCTTCATCGGATCACCGAGGGCCACGGGCTACCGGGCGGCGAGCAGGTCGGTTTCATCAGCGCCGAGGTCGCCGCCCCCGATCGGTTTGACCTGGTGGGGGTCGCTGGCGAGGTTCGCGCCTACGACGTTCGCACTCGCAGCGGGGGCTCCAGCTGGAGCAACTGGGTGACGACCGGTGACGGTTCGCCGGTCTACGCAGGCGGCGCCGATTTTGTCCAGGTTCGAAGCGAGGGTTTTCGACTCGTCGGCCAACTCCACTACGTCAACGTCAGCGGCAGTGACTCGCTCGGAGACCAATTGCTGAATGGGGTCCGCGACAGCGTCAATTCAGCCGTGATTGGAACGATTAGCGCTTTCAACACCCCGGCTTTTGGCGGCTCCGATGTCGACCAGCCGGAGATCATCCGCCGCTCCGAGTGGGGCGCCGAGGATTGCCCGACCCAGGAGAAGCCGGCTTACGGCGAGGTCAAGGCGATCGCGATCCACCACACCGTCAGCACCAACGACTACAGCGAGAGCGAGGCCGCGTCGGTCGTCCTCGGCATCTGTCGCTACCACGTCTATGGTCAGCACTGGAACGACATCGGCTACCAATTCCTGGTCGATCGTTTCGGCAACGTCTACGAAGGGCGTGACGGCGGCAAGCGCAAGGCCGTGGTCGGCGCCCAGTCGGAGGGGTTCAACTCGCAGACCGCGGGGGTTGCCTTGATCGGGGATCACTCAAACATCCCGATGAGCGACGCGGCCGGTCGGTCGCTGCGAAAGTTGCTGGCCTGGAAGCTAACCCTGCACGGGATCGGCAACGCCGAAGGCAGCACGACCCTGACCTCGGCGGGTGGGCCATCAAACCGCTACTCGGCCGGGACGAAGGTCAAGATTCGGCGGATCTTCCCGCACATCGACGGCAACACCACCGCCTGTCCGGGAGAGGGCGTGATCGAGGCGATGCCACGACTGCGGCGAGGGGTGCAACGGCTGATCGACGAGTACTACCCGGACGGCTACAGCGTTGAATCGGGCGGTGGCGGAACCGATCGAGCGAGTTCCGTAGCGTTGGCTCGTAACTGAGCCCGGATCGGCCGATCCGGGCTCAGTTACGGTAGGTCGGGAAGAACTCGGCGGGCGGGCGGTTTGCCGACAGCTCGGCATAGCTGCGGGGGTCCGCGACGATCGGGTGGTTGTAAAAACGGCCTTCGCGATTGGCGAAGCCGCGCTTGAACTGCTCCAGGTTGTCGCCCGGCCGATAACCGCCGCCAAGGTGGAGGGCCAGCCCGCGCTCGCTCGCCCAGGCAACCATCTCCGCCACCATGTTCTTCGAAGGAGCGGCTCGGCGATGCGCATCGGCGCTGCCGGAGAGATGGAAGTGCGCGTAGCCGTCGCTTTCGACAAGCAATCCGGAGGCGGCGATCTCCCCCTCGGGT